>JAZLKH010000061.1:0-59955 GCA_045597545.1 Fibrobacter sp. | reverse complement strand
CGTAGAAAGATTTCGTCGCCTCGCCGTAGCGTATCCACGGGAACCTTCAGCCGGGCCGCAAGCCTCAGCAGGCTATCTCCCACAAAGCTCCTGGCCGTATCCGGCGACACGTACAGACGCCGCACCACAGGCCCCGCGCAGTTCCCCGACGCACGTACCGCCAAGGCCTCCATCAGGCCGCCTCCGTGATCCCGATGGCCGTGGCTAACCACCGCCCACTGTAGGGTATCCACCCCCCGCGCCCTGAGGGTGTCCGCAAGTCCGGCGGAATCCGGCCCCGAGTCGTACAGTGCAAAACGCCCGTCGTATTCCCAGAGCACCGCAAGGCCCTGGCCCACGTCCACAAACGTCACCTTGGCAGGCGGTTCCGGTTCACTGCCGCCCTCCGAAATGTACATGCAGCCACCAAGCCAGAGCAACGCAAGCGCCATCCACCCGAAAAGGCAAAACAGAACCCACAGGTGAACCCAGCCATTGACAACCACCACTCTTTTCATAGGAGCCTCCTTAAAACACTAGGATATCTACCTATATACACGTTTGAATCGCGCCGTTGGACGGAACTTTTTTGCTTTTTTACGGCATTTTTACTATCTTTCCCGTAAACCGAGGTTTTTTATGCAATTACCCAAGTACAAAAAGAAGAAGCGTATCAAGTTGAAAGTTTGCCAGGAACCGGGCTGCGGCCGCGAATTCTGGGGCCACCCGATCGCCAAGTACTGCGAATTGCACCGTGACATCAAGCAGCGTCAGAAGCAGAAGAAGGATGTGGAAAACATCGAATCCAAGAACATCATCTTCCGCCACAACTACACCGAGTCCATGGACCTCACCTTCAAGTGCTGCCTCGAGGGCTGCAACGAGACGTTTGCCATCAAGGTGTTCCCCAAGCAGTACATCTACCCCCGGTTCTGCGAGGAACACCGCAACGACTTCAAGCGCGCCAACTTCCTACGCATCGTTTCCAAGCTGAAAAACGGCTAAATCGCGCATTTTTGGCTAGAAAGTCGTTTTTTTAGCAAAAATTAAACTGCCACCCTTGAAAATCGGGGTGGGTTTTTTATATTTGGCACACATTCATGGTGGATGTAGCTCAATTGGTTAGAGTCCCAGATTGTGATTCTGGATGTTGTCGGTTCGAGTCCGGTCATCCACCCGAATAAAAGAAGACCTCGCGAAAGCGGGGTCTTTTTTATCACTCCGGGAGTTCTGAAACTCCTCATGCTATTGCATTCTAAACGATTTATAACTACATTCTTTGTGCATTAAGAAAAGCCCGGCGGCGGAGGTTGCAAGTTACACGGCCGGGAACATGAACCCTTTTTGCAAAAATGCTGGATAGCTGTCAGGAACATCACCTGATCGAGAGAAGCCCCACTTCCAAGTAACGCCAGGGTAGGCCCCTGCCAGTAGTTTTGCAGAATCATCCCATTTCACTGCTTTTGATTCGGTGGCGACGGCCACCAGAATTCCCGCGCATCATGCATAGTCGCATGGTGCATTCACCTATTGACTTTCATTTTCGAGATATGTATATTATGCATATAGAAAAAGAGATTGAGTGGAATGCCGAAAAAGCGGAACTGCTCTGGAAAGAACGAGGCGTTGATATGAACGAAATAGCAAGCCTTCTAAAAGAAGATAAATATTTCGCCATTGAAGACGTCCCAAACCAAAAATTACATCCTGGACAAAAAATGTTTGTTCTCGCCTATAACGATTACACGTTTTGCGTTCCTTTTGTTAAAGACGAGGAAACTGTATTTATCAAAACAGCATTCCCATCACGTTTTTACCATAAAATATATGGAGGAAACAATGCCTAGAAGAAAGTTGCAACCTAGCGATTTTGAGCCTCTTGACGAAGAAGAACGAATCCTCATGGAAGCCATCGAAAGAGGGGATTTCAAGAGGGACTACGAGACCGAAGAAAGATTTCGCAAGATGAAATTAGTTGTCAAAGGTCCTGTCGCTCGTAACGTCACCATCCACATGCAGCAAGAAGATATTGACGGCATGAAGAAAAAGGCGGAACAGGCAGGAATCCCCTACCAGACGCTGATCAATTCCATTATCCATCGATATCTAAACGGTGGCATCATTTTAAAGGACGCCATCTAAATCGGTTCTAAAAACAAAGGAGCCTCGCAGAAATGCGAGGTTTTCTTTTTGTCACTCAAGCGCAAAATGATAAAGTTTATTCCCCAGACTCCCATTTTAGAATGGGATAGCCATTGTTCGCTTCAGGATCATAGGAAAAATCCTCGCCTAGCAGTTCCGCAAATTCATCAGACTTCATTTCGCTTTCTGTTTTCGAGGTCGCAACTCCGCCGCCATCATTCAAGCCAAACGGTTCCTGTTCACCCTGCTTTAAGTAATAGTAGTCCGCCATGGTGGTGTTGTAGTTGTAGCCAATCATAAGGCCCACAAGGGAGTCACCATCGACCTTGCCGGTAGAATATGCGGAGCTGGTAATGCCCTCCTTCTGATTCCCAAATATTCCGCCGACATAACCAGATCCAAATACGGAACCAACATTATAAATGGACCCCGTTGTCGAATAACAAATAGAGGATACAATTCCTCCAACCCCATATTCACCGACTACATCAGCAGTATTCGCCACCTTATCCATATCTGCACCATTCATCATCCCAGATATGCCACCAACAAATCTTTTTCCCACAACTTCAGCCGTATTCTCAGAATTTTTAAATGATCCACAAGGATAACCACTCGAACATGAATGTGATGAGCTATTGCTGGTTATCGACGTGAGACCTCCGCAAGCCCCCACAATGCCGCCAACAAAATGGGAACCACTAACTTTACCACTATTTTTCAAATTTTGGACATTATTGTCTCTTGTTGATCCGACTGAGCCCAAAATACCACCAACATAACCAAAGCCCTCAATATCAGCAACATTCTCAGCGTCATCAATAGTCGCATAGGTTGCACAACCGGCAACACCACCAACATTATTTTTTCCAAAAACAATTCCCATGTTTTTCACATTTTTTATTACAGAATTATAACGGTACTGCTTTTGAGACGATTTACCGACAACGCCTCCTACACAATCTTCCACACCAGAAGCACTTACTTTGTTAAGTGCATTTGAAATAGACCCAACATTCATTCCCACCACACCCGCAGTATACTTTCCGCCCATCACCCAGCCATTTTCCACAGTCAAATTCTGGATAGTCCCGCTAGAATTGCCAAACAGTCCGTTGTGTGTACTCGTGGTATTAATAAACATACCGCTAATAGTATGTCCATCCCCATCAAAATTTCCAGCAAACGCAATGCTAGAGTTTCCAATGGGAGTCCACTTATGGAGCTTTGCAGAATCTGCTACAAGCCCGCCATTTTCATCAATAACTTTTCCTTCATTCAAAATAATATCGGCGCCAAGCTTGTAATACTTTTCAAGATAATCCTTGTCCTTTGCGCCAATGACATAGGACAGGTGGGCAAGCTGCTCCGCAGTCAAGATAACATAGGGACTGAGTTTCGTTCCAGAGCCACAGGCGAATTCCTTTGCGGTAGTTCCATCCCAAGGTTTTCCCGATTCGCCAATGCAGCCCTCGTCAATTTCGTCAGCAGGATTTTCAGTATCAACATTCCGACTAGAAGAGCTTTTACCCTTGCTGCTAGAGCTTGCTATTTCATCGACATCATCGGAAATAGAGCCTGAAGTCGGTGTGGAACAAGCCAACATCATTGCAGATGCCACAAAACCAAACAAAATAAAACCACGTAAACACATATAAAATCTCCTACACATATCAAAATATCTTTTTTTCTAGAAAAATTTTCCCTAACAAACAAAAAAGGTCCGACCTTATGAGGGTCGAACCTTTTTAGGAATGCTGTGATACCTTACTTTAGCTGAGTCGGCTAATCATGTAGCCTGCACAAACTGCGGTACCGATCACGCCAGCCACGTTGGGGCCCATAGCGTGCATCAGCAGGAAGTTCTGCGGGTCGTACTTGGCTCCTTCAACCTGAGAAACGCGGGCAGCCATAGGCACTGCAGAAACGCCTGCGGAACCAATGAGCGGGTTCACCGGATTCTTCGGAGAGAGCTTGTTCATGATCTTTGCGAGGAAGAGGCCGGCTGCAGTAGAGAAGCCGAAAGCCACAACGCCCATGGCGATGATCATGATGGTCTGGGGGCGCAGGAAGATGTCTGCAGACATGGTGAGACCCACGGATGTACCCAGGAAGATGGTCACGATGTTCATGAGCTCGTTCTGGCCAGTCTTCACGAGACGATCCACAACACCGGATTCCTTGAAGATGTTACCCAGCATGAGCATGATGATCAAGGCGGATGCATCGGGCACCACGAGGATGCAGACGATCATCACCATGACAGCGAAAGCGATACGTTCGGCCTTGGAAACCTTGCGCAGAGCCTTCATACGGATCTTGCGTTCCTTGTCGTTGGTCATGAGCTTCATGATAGGCGGCTGGATCAGCGGAACCAGAGCCATGTAGGTGTAAGCAGCCACGGCGATGGGGCCGATGAGGTGCTTAGCCAGCTTGTTGGCGGTAAAGATGGAGGTCGGACCATCAGCACCACCGATAATACCGATGGAAGCTGCTTCACCGAGAGTAAAGCCACCAAAAGCCACGGCGCAGAACATGGTTGCAAATACGCCGAACTGGGCACCACCACCGAGAAGCAGGGTGCGGGGATTGGCGATCAGCGGTCCAAAGTCCGTCATGGCGCCCACGCCCAAGAAGATGATGGGCGGGAACAGTTCCAGGTGGATACCCTGGGAGATGTAGTAATAGAGGCCGGCAGTCGGGGTAAACATACCTTCGATGCTCCAGCCGCCATCATAGAATCCCTTGGTGGGGATGTTCACCGCAAGAGCGCCCAGTGCGATCGGCAAGAGCAGCAGCGGTTCATACTTTTTGACGATAGCCAAGTACATGAGGACGAAGCTGACAATCCACATCACCAGCATGGATGGGGTGATGTAGGCAAAGCCAGTATCGCCGCAGAACTCGACGACCGATTGGAAAATGGAACTCATCTATAGTACCTCGATTAGGCGATGGTCAAGAGAACCTGGCCGTCAACAACGGTGTCGGTTTCCTTAACAGAAACGGAGTTCACGGTACCTGCGCAAGGAGCGACAACCGGGTTTTCCATCTTGAGGGCTTCGATGATAGCCACTTCCTGGTTGGCTTCAACCTTGTCACCAACCTTGACCTTCAGCTTGAACACAGAACCAGCAAGAGGGCTCTTCACTTCGGTACCGCCAGCAACTGCAGGAGCAGCAGCCGGTGCCGGAGCAGCTACGGGTGCAGGTGCGGCAGGAGCAGCAGCGGGAGCTACAGCGACATTGGAATCAAGAACTTCAACTTCTACATCGTAGCTCTTGCCTTCGAAACTGATACGTACGGTCTTCTTCATTTTGATTTTTCCTGGCTTAATAGCCTGTTGAATTTTTAAAGGTTGTTCCTAAGACTTAGACCTTGATTAAACAATCGTCCAAGCAGGAGAGTTAACGTTCTTGTAAGCGGTAACGCGGCAGGGCTGACCAAGGACCTGAGTTGCAGCTGCGGTCATGATGACCACCAGTTCGTCGTTGGTGAGGCCCGGGTGTTCTTCGAGGGCAGCGATGGCTGCAATGCTCAAGAATGCCTGGAACTGCTTGTTGGTCATGCCCGGATGGACGCTCTTTGCATTGGGATCCCAGTCACAGTGTGCAGGACCGAGAACGCGGGGAGCGGCGGCAGCAGGTGCTGCAGCGGGAGCGGCGGCGGGGGCAGCCTTGACTGCGGGTGCCGGAGCCTTGTCCTTGTCGAGGCCGAGCTTGGCCATGATGAAGCTCATGAGGTAGCAAAGAGCGCAGAGGCCAACGATAACCATCATCACGACGATGAGGCCAGTTGCCTGGAATTCCACCAGGGAGCCAATGCCGAAGGTTTCGGAATCGCCCTTACAACCCTGTTCAATAGTGTATTCACCCTTACAATAAGGGGTACCGAGCTTGGCCTTGGCGATGGGCAAAACCTTGTGGCCACCGGCGTTTTCGATAGAATCGCGAACGTCGCGGGCAAGAACTGCCTGATCGTAGGTCTTGTAAAGAATCGAATGGCCGCCACCGTGGGTTTCCACAATGTCGAACACCATCGAATCATTCATGCCCGGCATAGAAAGCTGCTGCTGGAGAGCCGCTACATCGGAGGCCGGCATCAGAGCGAGTTGTTCGTCAAATGCGGTCTTCACCGTAGCAACGGGGGCAGCGACAGCTTCAGTCGGTTGTTGCATGGTTTCTGTTTCGTTCATATTGGAATCAATCCATTCTTTTAGGTGATCGTTTGATAAAAATCAACAGCAGAAATGTAACTAATTAGAAGTGAGGCGAGAGACGAGAGGCAAAAGATTCGCAGGAAAAAGCATCCTAAACTGCAAACAAAAAAGCCATTAGTCTAAAGGATAAAAAAAACGAGGGGCTTATTCATTTTTTGTAAACCTCTCGTCTTTCGTCTACAGGGCCCACGGCCCGTACTTTCGTCTGTTTTACAGTTTCATCGTTCCGGATTCCAGACCGCGTACAGGCACGTAGCGAACCGCCCCTGCGCCGTTGTAAATCACGGCCACACCAGCAAGGAAATTCAACCAGTTGCGGGTTCCCCTGGTATCGAAGAATCGCAGGTCCACCTTCTTCTGGGAAGCATAAACCGCCAAGGGAATCACCATCTTGTCGTGGGAGATGTAGAAGTTCACCTTGCCCAGCTTTGCCCGGTTCGCCAGGATGTAGCTAGAGACCAGTTCCTTGGAGCGATCCTCCAGGTCGTAGAAGCCACTGGACGGATAACCGCGATAGGCCCAGGAAGTCAAATCCTCAACAGAGGGATCCTTACCATCCATGCGATACCAGCCGCCATCAAGGCCTTCAATGACCTCGGGACTTACGCCAGACAAGCCAGCACCGTTAGCAATGCCTTCACAGGTTTCCAGGGTTCGGGTGTAACCCGAATAGCCAAAGAAAATATTTTCACCCTTGAACTTCGCTCCCACCGACTGAGCCTGTTTCTTTCCGTTGTCGGTCAAGTGTCCCTTCGAACCGGTTTCGTTGGTACGTTCAGCATGACGAAGAATGAAAACTACGGATTCATCTGCGGCCAAGGTTTTGTAGACATCGGCCACATCGGCAAAGTCCATGATGTCGTCACTGGTTGCCAGGCGCCACTGATTCTTTGAGGCCTCGTAGATATAGCTCTTGTCGTTGTTGATTACACCGGGACGAATGGCTCCGTCGTACTTGGATGTATCGGCCCCGAGACCAACCGTATCCTTTTCGATATCCGTCGCAGTGCGCCACCTGCCAAGGCTGGCGTCACAGGTAAAGCGAACCCTGGGGGCGTTGGGATCGGTATAGTTGCAGGCAAAGAAGGCGCTCTGGCTAAATCCGATATGAACGACAGTTCCGTTACTTTGTACGTTACAGACGGGAAACTGGAAGGTGCTTGTCCAAAACCCGCGAAGGTACTTTTCAAAATCAGCCACATCGCCAAGATTCAGGGCTTCCAGGTTGTTTCTTATGGTCTGGTAAGCGCCACTGGTGTCGAGAACCATGAGCCAGTCCGCAAGCTTCGCGCGGGAATCCCAGTCGTCCCAGTTGCCGTTGCCCGCAATCTTCTGGCCGATGGAATCGGCGAACATCAGCATCTCCTGGCCGGAGCCGTGACGCTGCAGCATTACGGAAATCGCGATGAGGGCGGCGCTAAAGTCGTCGCCATCAAACAGGCTGATTTCATCGGCAATCTTCGAAGTCCCCAGTCCAAGGGCGCCGTCGTTATAACCGCTGATCGTGATGCCAAAGGAGTAAAGTACATCCTGAAGGGCCTTCTCCTTTACCATGCGAATGGGAGTGTTGTTGCCGGTCTGTTCCACAAGCTTCATGGTGCGGGCGGCCTCGATATGGGTCAGCATATTCACATTGACGCTATCATGATCCGTAAGGTCCGTCACGGTCCTCAGAGTCACCAGGTCAGAGGAAAGGCCTCCCGTGAGTTCGTTCTTGAAGTAACCATTCACCTCTACGCGAACATAGGGCGAAACTAGGTCCATGGAATCAAAGCTATAGCGGCCATCGGCAGAGGTAATACAAGTCTTGTGGATACGTTCCGAGTCGGCCAGACGCATGACACTATCCAATTCCACGACGGAAACGGAGGCACCGTAACGGAAGGGTCCCTTTTCTGCAACCCCTGCGACTGAAACGCCTTCGCGGCGGAATACCATGACTCCATTGGAGTCCAGGCCAAAGCCACTGGAACCGCCTACAATATACTCCACGGCACCCGGGGTCAACACGCCATCTTCGCAAGACACGCCTATGGTCTCCACCACATCGTTACGCCACTGGCCACCCACGCAAAAATAAAGGCTGCCCTCGGAAGCCACCATAAAGGATTCCCCCTCGTTGGCGGCACCGCAACTGGGCAAGGCACCGGCGTCGGAAATCTCGGTGGTATCTTCGACCACGGGTTCATCCGTAATCACCACGTCGGGAACATTGGAGGAACTCGAGAAGGGATTGCCGCCATTGCTGGACATCCCGCTGCTGGCGCCGTCCCCAAAGTTTTCCTCGTAATTGAAACTTCCATTGGCAAACGAGTCATCATCAGAGCAGGCCACAAACAGGACCGACATCAGAATCACACCCAGGACAACATTCCACCCTTTACCAAACACTCGTGAAATTTTTCCAATAGCCATAGTAAGTGGAATATAAAAAGCCCTTTCGGGCTTTCCAATGAAAAATAAAGTTACAAGGGTTAAATTCGCCCCCATTTAAGGCATTTTACACCATTTTCCCCGTTTCCAGGAACCTTGTATGCATCTCGAAGGCTCGGGAAAGGGCGATGGGCATGTGAATTCCCTTGGCGTGTCTAAGGCTGTACTCCAAAAAATCCGTCAGGGGTTCGCGGAAGTCGGGATGCACGCAGTTCCTAATGATCAGGCGGGCGCGCTCCTCTGCAGGCAGGCCACGAAGGTCCGCAAGGCCCTGCTCCGTCACGAAGATCATGGTGTCGTGATCCGTATGGTCCACATGACTCACATAAGGCACGATGGAGCTGATGGCGCCATTCTTTGCCACCGAGGGCGTCATGAAGAAACCCAGCTGGCAGTTGCGGGCAAAGTCCGCGGATCCGCCGATGCCGTTCATCATGGCGGAGCCCGAAACCAGGGAACTGTTCACGTTGCCGAAGATGTCCATCTCCAGGGCGGTGTTCATGGAAATCACGCCGATTCGGCGGATCACATCGGGGCTGTTGCTCACTTCCTGCTGGCGGATGAGCAAGTGCCTTTTCCACTCGGCGCAGTTAGCCACGAATTCCTTCTGGGTGCTTTCGGACAAAGTAAGGGCGGTGCCGGAAGCGACACCCAACTTGCCCTTCTTGAGCAGGGGCAGCACAGCCTCCTGGATCACTTCGGTATATAGGTCTATGCGGTCAAGGCGCTCGTCATCGGCCATCGCCGAAAGAACCGCATTAGCCACCTTGCCCACGCCGCTCTGATAAGCAAGCCCCCTGGGCAGGCGGCCCTTGGATTCCTCGTAGCGGACAAAGTCCAATATACGTTGACCGATGTTGATGGAAATCTCGTCGGGTTCCACAAAGGGTGTCACTTCATCAAATCGGGACGACTCCACAATGGCGACAACCTTGTTCGGATCGACGCGAACGAACTCCTCGCCTACGCGGTCCCCAGCAGCATAGATCGGCAGCGGCTTCGCATGGGGCGGAAGCTCCGGCAGGACCACGTCGTGAATGCCTACGCAGGCGTCACACAGGCGGGTGTTCAACTCCAGGATAATCTTCTGCGCCATCTGCAGGTAGGCAACGGAATTGCCCCCGGATGTAGATAGGCAAACGCGACCGTCTGGGAGGATGGCCGTCACCTCCACGATAGCGACGGTAGGTGCAGGGAGCGCCCCGGTGCGTACCCAGAAGCCCATCTTTCCCAGGTGGGCGTCGATGTAGTCAATGGAGCCGCCGTTAATGCCCTTTCGAAGATTGGGATTGGACTGGTAGGGCATGCGGAAACTGATGGCATCGGCACGGGAAAGGGCTCCGTCGCAAGAGTCGCCGGTACTTGCCCCGGAGAAGAGCGTCACCTTGAAAGGCTTTCCCTCGGCGTGGAGGTGTTCAGCCCGCGCGGCCAATGCAGCCGGGACCTCCTTGGGATAGCCCGCCAGCGTAAAGCCGGAGACTCCAAGAACATCACCATCCACAATCATCTGCGCAGCCTCGACCGCGGAACACTTTTTAGCCGTTATCCAATCCATGATGCTGAAAAATAAATTATTTTCGGGCTCATGCTCCACTTTGTAAAGTACAATCTCATCGGTATAATGAACACCCTGATTACCTTGCTCGTAGTCTGGGTGCTGCACCAGCTTATGGACTGGAACCTGGAGCTGTCCAACTTCCTGGGATTCGTCGCGGGGGGCTGCAACAGCTACCTGATGAACCGCATCTGGAACTTCAAAAGCTCCAACGGCAAGAAGGCGGAGGTCGTGAGGTTCCTTGCGGTATTCCTCTGCGCCTACGGCATAAACCTGGCGGTATTGGAGGGATGCGTCTACCTGCTGGCAAATGCAGCCTGGTGCGCGCCCGCCGCAGAACTCGTCAGCAACATCATGAAGCCCAGCTACTTTGCAAACATCGTCGCCAACGTAGTCTACGTACTTGTAAGCTTCACCCTGTACAAGAAGTGGGTCTTTAAGAAATAAGAGAAACCGTAAGCCCAGCGAAGCGCTCAAGCTCCTGGCATACAAAAAGCCCGCCGCGAATTGAATCAGCGGCGAGCTTTTTTTGCTTCTTAGAAGTATTGCGTTCTAGGAATTACTTCTGGAACGGTTCCAGTTCCACGCGACGGTTCTTAGCACGACCCTGCTTGGTCTTGTTGTCGGCGATGGGCTTGTCCTGGCCGTAGCCAACAGCGCGAACGCGGTCAGACTCGATGCCGTTCTTGACGAAGTAATCAACCACAGCCTGGGCGCGATCCTGAGAAAGCTTCTTGTTGCCTTCTGCAGAACCGGTGTTGTCGGTGTGACCCTGAACTTCCAGGTTGGCAGATTCAATCTTCTTCATCAGCTTGATGATATCATCGAGGGTACCGTAAGACTTCTTGGTGAGCTTTGCGGAACCGCTTTCGAATTCAATACCCTTCTTCAGCTGGTTCAGGTCTTCCTTCTTGTTGACCGGGCAACCCTTGGCATCGATCTTCACGCCTTCGAGGGTGTTGGGGCACTTATCCTGGTAGTCAGGAACGCCATCGTTATCGGAGTCCAGCGGGCAGCCAACAGAGTCAACCGGAGCACCCTTTGCGGTGTTGGGGCACTTGTCGAGACCATCAGGTACGCCATCCTTGTCCTTGTCGCTGCTGCAGCCGTACTCGTCAACGGGAACGCCTGCCGGGGTATTGGGGCACTTGTCCTGGCCATCGGGCACGCCGTCCTTGTCGAAGTCCAGCGGGCAACCGGTATTGTCAACTTCTACGCCGGCAACAGAGTTGGGGCACTTGTCGAGACCGTCAGGTACGCCGTCCTTGTCGGAATCCAGCGGGCAACCGGTGGAGTCTACAGATACGCCTTCCTTGGTGTTGGGGCACTTGTCAACGTCGTTCAGAACGCCGTCATTGTCGGTGTCAACGTCGCAACCATAAGCATCAACCTTGGCACCTTCCTTGGTGTTGGGGCACATGTCGATGCCGTCAAATACGCCATCCTTATCGGAGTCAACCGGGCAACCAACAGAGTCAACTACAGCGCCAACGGGAGTGTCTGCACACTGGTCCTTGCCATCAGAGATGCCATCCTTGTCAGCATCAGCCGGGCAACCGGTGGAGTCAACAATAGCACCCTGCATGGTGTTGGGGCACTTGTCCAGATTATCGGCGATGCCGTCCTTGTCGAAGTCAGCCATGCAGCCTTCTGCATCAACAGCAATGCCTTCCTTAGAGTCGTTGCACTTGTCGAGACCATCAGGTACGCCATCATTGTCGGAATCCATGGGGCAACCAACGGTGTCGATGGTAGCGCCTTCCGGAGTACCCGGGCACTTGTCGAGACCGTCAATCAGGCCGTCCTTGTCGGAGTCGATGGGGCAGCCAACGGAGTCCACAGTGGCAACGCTAGGAGTATTGGGGCACTTGTCCAATTCGTCCTTCACGCCATCCTTGTCGGTATCCTTGTTCAGCTTGCCGCCAAAGCGCCAGGTGAGGTTTGCAGTACCGGCGATAAGGGGGGTCGGAGTGTAGCCGTAGCTAACCTTGTAACCGTGCTTGTCGTAGTAGTGAATGGTGTAATCGTCGGCACCCTTCATTTCTTCGTCGAAGTCGTAGCCGATGTTCTTCAGGAGACGAACTGCGAGGTCAAGACCGACGGAGAAGTCGATGTTCCAGGGCAGGTGGAAACGAAGACCCGGAGTAAGCAGCATGGGGTCAGACATCATGTCGATATCGTAGTAGTCCCCTTCAAGACGCATTTCGCCGGAGAATTCCACAAAGGCATCCATCCAGGACAGGGGGAGCCAGTTCACGCCAGTGCCATAGACCAAGGAGGTGGAACCTTCGTCAGCGTAGACAACGCCAACGTGGGTATTCCAAATGATGGGAGCACCGACATTGTTGAAGTTCAAGGTGAACACCAAGGTAGCACCGATGTTCAGGTCAGCGGAAGTGTACGGATTGGTAGCGCTACCGTCGTCGCTCAGATACCAGGCATGACGGGGGCGGACACCTACGCCCTTATCGCCGGTGGGCAAATAAAGGTCGAAGATTGTAGCAAAGGCGAAGAGGGACTTTTCGTCACCAATGGGATTGATCTTCATCCACATGTCCACGTCACCGCGGCTAGCCTTCCACAAGTCGCCTTCACCACCCGGCAGAACACCATGGGCGTTGGCGTGATCGTAGTTCAGCGGCAAGGCCATACCGATGTCCAGGAAGTCGGCAAGACCGATGGCACCGTGGAAGTTACCAGCCAGGGTACCAGCCCAGTCGTGGAACACGTCCTTGACGCCGTCCTTCATGACAAAGCCGCCACGGGACTGAGACCAGGAGTCAAACGTGACATCGCCACCGGTACCGATTTCCAGGCCCCACTGGCCCAGAGTGTAAGCGTTATGCTGATGGATGCCAGAGGTACCGCCCATAAGCCCAGACTGGGCAAAGGCCATACCGCCGGCAAGCAATGATAATCCAATGAGTTTCTTCATTGTATTCTCCTCTAGAAAAAATGCGATTTATTACATTTCGGGCCAAATGTAGCATTTTTATAACGTTCTTCAAAGAGTGTAAATTTCGCTATACGCTAGAAAATGGTGCTATTTTCGCAACAAATTCCCATTTCCGGCATTTTTTGCAACGACTTGCCCATCAAGAACATCTAATATTGTAGGTATGAATAGCGATCACCCTATCCTTTCTATACAAGGTCTCCGACGAGACTTCAAAATGGGCAGCGAAACGGTCCACGCCCTCAGGGGCGTAAGTTTCGACATCCACAGAGGGGAGTTCGTCACCATCATGGGCACCAGCGGCTCCGGCAAGTCCACCATGCTGAACATACTAGGCTGCATGGACAAGCCCACCAGCGGCCACTATATTTTAGATGGAGAGCATACGGAAAAATTGAGCCGCGACGCCCTGGCCCGCATAAGAAACCAGAAGATTGGCTTCGTATTTCAAAGCTACAACCTGCTGAGCCGCACCACCGCCCTGGAGAACGTGGAACTGCCCCTGCTGTACAACTCCAAGGTCAGCGCCGAGGAGCGCAGGCGTAGAGCCGTCCGCGCCCTGGAAATGGTCGGCCTCAGCGACCGCATGAATCACCTGCCAAACCAGATGTCCGGCGGCCAGCAGCAGCGCGTGGCCATCGCCCGCGCCCTGGTCAACGATCCCGTCATCATCCTGGCCGACGAGGCCACCGGCAACCTGGACACCCGCACCAGCTACGAGATCATGGCCATCTTCCAGGAACTGCACCGGCAGGGAAAGACCATCGCCTTCGTCACCCACGAGCCGGACATCGCCACCTTCAGCGGTCGCACCGTCACCCTCCGCGACGGACTGCTGAAAAGGGACGTCGTAAACGAAAGCATCCAGGACGCCAAGGTCGCACTGGAGGCCCTCCCACCCCCCGAAACCTTCGAGGAATAAACCCACCACCCTCTACTTTTCATTCATCACTCTTCACTATGGTAAATTCGCCACTCTCATTTACTAGATGCTAGGCTCAGCAATGTCAGAGCAAGCTCCGCCGCTGCATTCGCCTTACGCATCCATCACTATTCACTGTTAATTGTTAATTACCATGTCGCCCCTTACTCTCGCTAAAATCTCCCTCAAGGCCCTGTTCCGCAACCGCATGCGCACCTTCCTCTCGGTGCTGGGCATTGTCATCGGTGTTGCCGCGGTGATTACCATGGTCGCTATGGGCGAAGGCTCCAAGAAGTCCATCAAGGACAAGATGACCTCCATGGGAACAAACGCCATCATCATCATGCCCAACCAGAGCAGGCGCGGTGGCGTACAGATGGCAGCCAGCAATTCCAGCGAAGTATTGGAAGAAGCGGACGTCAAAGCTCTTCGTGAGGAGGCCACCTACATTAACGCCGTATCTCCCATGGTCACCGCCATGGGCCAGGCGGTGGTAGGCAACAACAACGCCCCCACCCAGCTCAGCGGCGTCTCCAGCGACTACCTGCTGATCCGCAACTACAAAATCGAGGACGGCGTCATGTTTGACGACGACACGGATCGCATGGCCAAGGTCTGCGTCATCGGGCAGACCGTCGTCAAGAACCTGTTTCCGAGCGTAGACCCCATCGGAAAGACCCTTCGCTACAAGAACATCCCGCTGAAGGTCATCGGAACATTGCAGGCCAAGGGCTCCGGCGACTTCGGCCAGGACCAGGATGACGTCATCTTCGCACCTTACCAGACGGTAATGCGACGCTTCAACGCCACTACCGACATCCGGCAGATATACGCCAACTCCATCGGCGAAGGCTATGCGGAAAAGGCCACCGAGGAAATCATGGGGATCCTCAAGGAACGCCGCGGCTGGACGAAGCCAGTCGACCCCTTCCGCGTACACACCCAGGAAGAAATGATCCAGATGATTACCAGTACCTCGGACCTGCTTTCGCTGGTACTGACCGCCATCGCAGGTGTTAGTTTATTTGTAGGCGGTATCGGCATCATGAACATCATGTACGTCTCCGTTACGGAGCGTACCAAGGAGATCGGCCTTCGCATGGCCCTAGGCGCTCGAGGCCGCGACATCCTGCTGCAGTTCCTCTTCGAATCGGTGATGATCAGCCTGCTGGGTGGAGCCATCGGCATTGGCCTTGGTGTCGCCGCATCCCAGGCGGTGAAGACCATCATGAACTGGCCCATGAGCGTATCGGTGACCAGCGTAGTGGTAAGCTTTGGCGTATGCTTTGCCACGGGTGTCTTCTTCGGCTGGTACCCGGCCCGTAAGGCTAGCAGACTGGATCCTAACGAGGCCCTGCGTTTCGAGTAAATCAGGCTAAGGGTTTTAGGTCAAGGTTTAAGGAATTTTTATATTCACACCAACCCACCCTTCATTGTCCATTCTAAATTATTTACTCTTCACAATTCCCTAATTATATGTCTCTTCTCGAATTCCTAAAAGATATGCCCGTCGTGGGAATCCTCCGCGACATTCCTCGAGGCGCCGAGGAAATTTGCGCCAAGGTCGCCGCCGAAGGTGGCCTCAAGGCCATCGAAGTCACCATGAACACCGATGCCGCCACCGAAATCATCAGGACCCTCAGGGAAGCCGCAAGGCCCTACGACATCAAGGTAGGCGCGGGCACCGTTCGACACATCGGCGACTACCAGAAGGCCGTAGAGGCGGGCGCCCAGTTCATCGTGACTCCCAACACCCGCAAGGACATCATCCGCACCGCCTTCTCCGAGAACGTTCCCATTATCCCCGGAGCCCTCACCCCCACCGAAGTGCAGAAGGCCTACGACATGGGTGCTACCGCCGTGAAGATTTTCCCGGTGGACTGCGTCGGCGGACCCAAGTACATCAAGGCGCTGCGCGGCCCTTTCCGCGACATTCCGCTCCTGGCATGTAGCGGAGTTAACGCCGAGAATGCCGCGGACTACCTCAAGGCAGGGGCGAACCTTTTGGCCTTTGGCGGAAGCATCTTTAGCGCAAAGCTCATGGCCGAAGGCAACTGGGACGAAATCGGACACCGCCTGTCGGAACTTTTGGACGCCGTCCGCGCCGCTTTGTAAGTCCCTAAAATAAACAACGGCATCTACCCTAAAAGACAGAAAAGGCGCAGGATTCCCTGCGCCTTTTATAATTCGTAATTGCAAAGGCTACGCCTTTGCTCCCTTCATCTTCTGCTTGCATTCGTACATGGACACGTCTGCGCTGCGCAGCATGTCGTCCATCTCCTTGTAATCCTCGGAGGAGTGGGCGATACCATAGGCAAAGGAGACCTTCTTGTCGACGATGGTGATTTCGGAGATGGCCTTCTGCATGCGCTCCACGCAGATAAAGGCGCCACGCTTGTCGGTCTCGGGGCAAATCACCATGAACTCGTCGCCACCCATTCGGAACAGCAAATCCGATTCGCGGAGTATTTCCTTGGAGGCGTTCACTACCGAGCGTAACAGCAGATCGCCCGCCTGGTGACCATAAACGTCGTTGATGACCTTGAGACCGTTCAAGTCAAAGTAAATCAGGGAGAACTGGGTTCCGTAGCGCTTGTTTCTCGCAAACCACTCGCGCAAGGAGTACATGGCGTGACGACGGTTGAAGCAGCCCGTCATGTCGTCGGTAAGCGAAATGTCGCGAAGGTAGCGCAGGGAACGGGAAAGTCGAATGTGAACATTGACGCGGGCCAGCAGGATGTCCGAAATAGCACTCTTGCTGACAAAGTCCGAAGCACCGGAATGGAAGCCCTTGGAAATGCTGTCGGAGTCCTCGCGACTGGTCAGGAAAATTACCGGCAGGTCATCCAGGGCATAGGTCTGGCGAATGCGCAGGCAGACCTCGTAGCCGTTGAGGTTGGGCATGTTCACATCCAGCAGCACCAGGTCCACCCGATTTTCCTTAAGGTACTCGAGGGCCGCTTCGCCGGAATCGTAGGACACAACGCTGTAGCCCACCTGAGTCAAGAGTTCCCGGGTCCTGGCTAAGACCTCGGCACTGTCATCCACAATAAGAATCTTTTCTTCGACCATGCATTCCCTTCCTTACCCTGTAACACCGCCCCCCATTATAGAAAACTGACAAACTCCAGCTCGGGGGCTTCGCTCACGAGGCCCATCTTTTTAGCGTATTCGAAAAACAATCCCAAGGACATCTTTCGTTCATCCGTAAAGCGGTAATCCAGGGCGGAGTAGTAGTCGTCCACCACGGAGCGGGGCAGGTTCACCGGGTAATGTTCCAGCCACCTGTCCAGGGCCTGCTTCGGGTTTTCCCTGAACTTTTCCACGCTGCGCCTGGTGGCATCGAGATAGTCCTTAAGAGTTTGTCTTAAATCCGGTTCCAGGGCGGTCTTAGAGATAATCCAGGCGCCAAATACGAAGGGCAGCTTTTGCCAGTCCTGCCAAAGCGTTCCCAGGTCGTAATCGTAGGCGAATCGCTTGTGCTCGTTTTCTTCGAGGGCCTGGTCGCCGATGAGGACACACGCATCGTCACCCGCCTCGTAAGTGCCCGGTACATATTCCGGCTTAAGGCCAAAGCGTTCCTCCAGAAGAATGCGGATGAGCGTCACCGAGGTCATGCTCTGGGCGGTCATGCGGATTCGCCTTCCGCCCAGTTCCTGCACCGGCAGATTTGAAAACAACTTAACGGAACGGACTTCAAAGGAGCAGGAGGTGCAAATCTCGGGAGACAGCACAAAAGCTCCCGGCTTCTGGGCAAAGGTGATGGACGAGGCCGGGGACAAATGGATGGAGCCGCCCTTAAGGCCTGCGCAATGGGCACTGGGAGGGCCGTCTACGAACTCCACATCGGGATATTCGGATTCACGCCCCAAAAAATCGTGAAAAAAGGGCGCACAGACTAAAAATGGAATTCGACCAACTCGTAAAGCCATGTAAAAAAGTTAACTTTATCCAACGCCAAATTGTGGCTTTGGAAATAATTAACTGATGAATAACTGATAATGGCTAAGGAATAATGGCTGTATTTCACGTGAAAAAGACATCGCCGGGCGAAGATCAGACAAGCCTGGTGTTCAAAGGCAAGATTATTGAAGGTCCCATCAGCAAGGGCATGACGCTGGAAATCCCTGTAACCCAGGAAGCCGTCGTCAAGATGAAGATTTACGACGTTGTTCAGTTCGACAAGCAGAAAGACGAAGACAAGAAGGTGGGCCTGGTGGTCGACTTCTACAACCTTCCCGACGACATGGAAGTCATCATGGACCTGAACATCGCCGACGAAGACCTGAACATCGTCAACGAATAAACTTAAACCATAAGCTGCTGCCAATTCCGGCGGCACAAAAAGAGGATGACACAATGAAAAAAGAAAGGCTGCGTGGAGTGAATTTGGGTGGCTGGTTCAGTCAGGTAGACTGTATCCAGGAAAAAGACCCCGTAGGTTTTCCCGGGGTCATCCCTCACATCGAGACTTTCCTCGGCAAGTCCGATTTCGAACGCATCCGCCAGGCGGGGTTCAACCATGTGCGCCTGCCGGTAGACTACTTCAACGTATTCGAAACCGATGACGCCTCCAAGCCCAAGGAAGAAGTGTTCAAGCTCCTGGACAAGGCCCTCAAGGAAATCCAGGAAGCGGACCTGGACGTGATCCTTGACCTTCACAAGTGCCCGGGCCACGACTTCCACCTGGGATGCTCCGAGGAACAGGCTTTCTTCTCCGATCCGGCCGCTCGCAAGGGCGCCTGCGACATCTGGGCCTACCTGGCCGAACGCTATGGTGGCGACAACCGAATCATGATGGAACTCCTGAACGAACCTGCCGGCAGCGATTCCAAGGTTTGGGATAAAGTAAAGGACGAAATCTTCTGGGCCATCCGCAAGCATGCTCCCAAGAACACCATCGTGGTGGGCAGCAACAAGTGGAACAGCGCCAAGGAATTCGAGTTCCTCACTCCGCTGGATGACGACAACGCCATCTACAGTTTCCACACCTACACCCCGGTGAACTTCACCCATCAGGGCGCCGCCTGGATCAAGGACCCGTTCTTCCACCAGGTGCGCAGCTGGCCCGGCGACTACGCCCCCCCGACCGGTTGCGAAACCCGTCTGGACATGGACTGCGGCTACTGGGACAAGGCTCGCCTCCAGGCCAGCATCCAGAACGCCCTGGATTTCCGCGCCAAGTACGACCTGCCCGTCGCCTGCAACGAGTTCGGCGTATACGCCCAGGTCCCCCGCCAATACCAGATGGCATGGATGCGCGACTTCATGGACATCCTCCGCGACGCCGACGTAGGCTACAGCTACTGGAACTACAAGAACCTGGACTTCGGCATAGTCTCCATCGGCGAATCCCTGCACCAGAACTTGGAGCAGTACAACAATCCTGAGCGTCTCGACCGAGAAATGATGGACCTGTTGGCCAAGGGCTAACAATTGACAAATAAGGGCCTGCCGATGCGGGCCTTTATTTTTGCACATTGAACTATAACAGGAAGGCGAAATGGAATACGTCGCAGCATTGAAGAGTTTGATTATAGAAAACCACATCATCGGCAAGCTGGTTACCATAGCCCTGATTCTAGTGGCTTTTAGATTCGTACGATTCCTGTTGCACAAGTTGCTGAACCACGCCGAAGCCAAGGGGATGGACACCTCGGCAAAGCCCCTCGTGGAATCCCTGGTCGGCTACAGCTTGAACCTTCTGGTACTGCTCCTAAGCCTGCATATCCTGGGGGTGAATACAGCGGGCGTCCTCGCCATCGTAGGGGCGGCAAGCCTTGCCATCGGCCTTGCGCTAAAGGACATGCTCTCGAACATCGCCTCGGGACTCCTGCTGCTATTCCTTAAGCCCTTCAAGGCTGGGGACTACATCGAATGCGGAAACATCAAGGGCAAGATTTCCGGCATAGGCCTCTTCAACACCATCTTCGAGACCGTGGACGGCATCTACGTTTCCGCTCCAAACAGCAGCCTCTGGGGTGCCCCCATCCTGAACTTCAGCCGCAATTCCAAGCGCCGCCTCGAAATCACCGTAGGCATCTCCTACGATTCCGACATCGATACCGCCAAGGAAATTCTGAACAAGTTAATTTTAAACGAGCCCAGGTTCCACAAGAGCCCAATCCCGGACGTGGCCGTGACGGACCTCTGCGACAGCTCCGTAAACCTTCGCATGCGCGTATGGGTGAACAACGTGGACTTCTTCCCCCTAAAGTCGGAATACACGACGCTGATCAAGAAGAACTTCGAAGCCGCAGGCATCGAAATACCATTCCCCCAGCGTACCGTACACATCGTTCAGCAGTAAATTTTTGCGGGAGCTCGGAAAGGGCGCGGGGCCCTCGATTTTTTTATAGCTCTATAAGAATGCCGGCCTGCACATAAACGTAGCCGCGACCGTCGTGGTCCAAAAACTGGTAGCCACCCATCAGCATGATGGAGGAGTAGTCCCCGTTCTTGATATCCACGCCGCCACCCGCGCGCCAGAACATCTGATGGTCGCTACCGATCAGATAGCCCCAGTCGCCAGTTGCCACCGGGAGCGTTCTGCTGCCGATGGGCAAACGCACCCAGATGCTGGCCGATACCGGCACAAGTCCCACGTTGTCAATCTCCTGGTAGCCACTGCCCACGCCCACAAAGAGCATCTGGTCGATGGGATACCACCAGTGACCGTACACATTCAAGTTGAAGCTGGTGATGTCGCTTACGTGATTCACCACGCCACCCTGCACATCCATGGTAAAGGCGTGGGCGGATACACCCAGCAGCGAAACGGAAACCAGCAGAGTCCGAAAAAGATTCCTCATGATCAACCCTCGTCGTCGCTGCGGGCCTCGCGAGCCCAGCCGCCGCTCTTCTCCGGCATGAAGGCCATAAAGAAGCCCTTGAGCATGGCGTAGTTCATGGACATAAAATAGTAGGCGCTGGGCACGACCTTGGTGAAGGCCAGCAGCAGCCCAAGCACGATAATGCCAAAGGAAATCTGGTACAGCAAGCCGCTAGTCAAAAGCAAGGCATTGGCAATCAGCAAAAGAATCCAGATGTGGGGAGAGAACCAGCGGAGAATCTTGTGCGAGAAGAAGAGGTAGGCCGTAAGGGGGCGCAGCGGGTTCAACAGCGGCAGGTAAGAAAGCAGGAAGTTGAAGTTCGCGCGACCGATGCGGACCTTGCGACGGAACTCGCCGCTGCTCTCCTTGGAAGTCTGCTCCGTGCCGATGGCGCTGGAGACGAAGGTGCAGTAGTAACCCTTCTGCAGAACCTTGGTGGCGATGAAGAAGTCATCCATGACGCTCTTCTTTACCGGCAGCTCCGTGTACAGGCTGCGGCGAAATGCGTACAGGGCGCCGTTACCCCCGATAAGGCGATCCAGGATCCCCTCCTACTACTTGATTTTCGATTCAAGATCCCAGTAGGAACTTTCGCCACGACCAAGAACGCTTCCGCTCTTGTCCGAGAGAATCAGGTGACCGCAGGCGCATCCGATCTTTGCGTCCTGGAAAGGCTGCACTAGCTTGCGCACCACGTTGGGAAAGAACATGGTATTGGCATCGCACAGCAAAAGGATTTCATTTTTCGCAATGCCGTTGAGACGATTCAGCATGGCGGCCTTGCCCGCGTTCTTCGGCGCCTTCACCAGGGTAATGCCCTGGTCCGCGTAGCGGGCCACAATCTCCGCGGTGCGGTCGGCGGAACCGTCGTCACCGATAAGAACCTCCAGCTTTTCCTTGGGGTAGTCGATTTCCAGGATGTTCTGGATCTTGCGCTCGATCACCGCCTCCTCGTTGTAGGCGGATATCAGGATGGAAACCGTGGGCAGCTCCATGTCGCCAAGGTCCGCGGACTTCTTGCGCTTGAATATTTCACTTACGAAGGGAAGCGTTACCGGGAACAGCAGGTAACAATGCAGTGTCAGGGCCAGCATCAACCAAAAAACAATCTGAACGCAAAAGAGGAATTCTTCGCTCATCGTGAAATCCACTCCTTTTCCTTTTCTAAAAACTGATACAGCAGGTACTGCATCTCCTGGGGAGACATGGAGTCCGTCACCGTCAGGATGGACATTCCCTTGGGCGCCACCAGTACAAAGGCAGGCAGGGCGTTCAACTCCCACACGTCAAAGTAACAGCGCTGGACCGTATTCCTCTGCCCGTCGCAGACGATGGAATCCTGGGAGTCCGCATCCAGCTTCACCGGGTAGAATCGGGTGTTCAACAGCGACACCACCGTAGGGTCCGAGTAGACGTTCTTGTCCATGACGCGGCAGGGCACGCACCAGTCCGCATACATATCCACAAAGATCAGCCGCGGGGCATTCTTCGCCTTCTCCAAGGCCTCCTCGTAGCCCATCCAGCGGACCAGCCGCGGGCGGGCTTCCGCGGCAAAGGCGCTCGACACCAGCGACACCAGAAGGCAAGCGACAAAAAGGAACGATTTCACAGATTGCATCACTGAACACCCCCCTTGCGGCTAGGGACCTTCTTCTGCGGAGCCCCTGGCGTCGGAACACTGGGCGAAACGCTTTTGTTGTCCGACAGCAACGTATCTATACGGGCCACCACGGCCTTCTGGAAGGGAACCCACATGATTTCATCGTCAAGGACCTCGTCCACCTTTTTCAGGAACTCCTCGCGAGTATACCCCTGCCTTTTCAAGATGTTCTGGCGGGCCATCCGAGCCACCGTAGAGGACGCCCCGTAGGTGGCCTCCACGACGCGCAATTCCACGAAGGTATCCACCAGCTTCTCGTCCACGGACACTTCGCCGGAGCAGCCGACCAGGCAAGCCAAGGTCACAACAACGAAAGAAAGGGCGACTGCGCGCCCTCCCATTCTCCTTGCCATGTCCTGTAGGAATGCCATTCCAGGAACCTGCGAACTAAGCCTTCTCTTCCAGGGCGTTCTCGAAGAGGCCCTCTACGTACTCGGCCTTGCTGAAGGGAACCAGCTGGTCGATGCGTTCGCCCATACCAATCCAGCGGATGGGAATCTGCAGCGAACTTGCGATGCTGAGCACGGCGCCACCGCGGGCGGTACCGTCCAGTTTCGTCACCACGAGGCCTGTCAGCGGGAAACTCTGGTTGAAGATCTTGGTCTGGTTGATGGTGTTCTGTCCGGTGTTGCCGTCAATCACAAGCCACATGTCATGGGGCATGTCCGGGTTCACCTTCTTGATGACGCGGACGATCTTCTTCAGTTCTTCCATCAGGTAGTCCTTGTTGTGCAGACGACCTGCGGTATCGATAAGGACTACGTCGCAGCCACGGGCGGTAGCGGCCTGGCAGGCGTCAAAGGCGACAGCCGCCGGGTCGGAGCCTTCCTGGTGCTTCACGAATTCTGCACCGCTGCGTTCCGCCCAGGTTTCCAGCTGGTCGATGGCTGCCGCACGGAAAGTATCGCAGGCGGCGATCATCACCTTCTTGCCTTCGCCAATGAGGCGGGCGGCCAGCTTACCGATGGTAGTCGTCTTGCCGGCGCCGTTCACGCCGATAACGAGAATCACATGGGGCTTGCCCTTGAGCTCGAAGGGAGGGGGATCCTTGAGAAGGCGCTCCGCCTCGCCGCGCATAATGTCCAGCACCTGTTCAGTCGTCAGGGACTTGCCCAAGGCGCTTTCACGAAGAGCGTCGGTCAAAAGGAACGCGGCCTCCACACCCACATCAGCCTTGATCAGGTGTTCTTCCAATTCTTCGAGAGTTTCGTCGGTAATCTTGCCTGCGCCGACAATTCCCTTGAGTTCCCCCAGCAGGGCGTCGCGGGTCTTGGCAAGACCACTCTTAATGGCAGAAAAAAATCCCATGATAATTCCTAGCGGCTTTAGGCGCCGTCTTAAATCTTGCTTTCTACAATGTCCACCAGGCCGTAAGCCTTGGCTTCCTCTGCGCTCATGAAGTTGTCGCGTTCGGTATCGCGGTCAATTTCTTCCAAGGTGTGGCCAGAAGTCTCGGCCAGGATCTTGCCGGTGATGTTGCGGATGCGCAGCATTTCCTCGGCCTGGATCTGGATGTCGCTGGCGGGAGCAACGATTTCGCCGTGAATCAGCGGCTGGTGAATCATGATTCGGGCGTTGGGCCATGCGTAGCGCTTGCCCTTGGCACCGGAAGTCAGCAATACCGCGCCCATGGAGGCAGCCTGGCCGCAGCAAACCGTTGCCACGTCGCTCTCGATGGCGTTCATGCAGTCGTAAATGGCAAGGCCGCTGGAGATAACGCCGCCGGGGCTGTTGATGTACAGGGTAATGTCATCATGGTTCAGGGAATCCAGGTAAAGAAGCTGCTTGACGATGCGCTCAGCGCTCTCGTCGTCCACACCGCCCCAGAGGAAAATTTTACGGTTCTGGGCCAGGTATTCTTCGGCCTTCTTCATCATATCCGGGGTCTGAGCTTCTTTCTTTTCGTTACAATCAGCCATAAAAGCATCCTTTATCTTGTTCACCTGTTAATGTAGAAAAATGCGGCCATCCCTGCGAATATCCACAGACAAGGAAAAGCCTTTCTCCCCCATATTATCGTTTCAACGAAGAAATCTGTAAAACATCTCCAGCCCCGAGCCACCAATCACTTATCATTTATCGCTTATCATTCATCATTGTTCCTTCACTTATCATTCATCGTTTATCATTCGCCATAAGTCATTCATCATTGTTTTCTATCTTTCCCTCCATGAACGAGACAAAGTATTTGGTAGGCCTTGTTGGCCCGGAAACCCTTGAAGCCGCAGAAAAGGACCCCTTTCACCCGGTGCGCCTGGATTTGGAATCCTGTACAGCCCTGGAAATCCGCTACGACTTTTTCGATGTAAGGGAGTGGCCGAGGCTTTCTGAACGCGTCCGTAAAATTGCGCCGCAGCAGCTGCAGATCGGCACAATCCGCCTTAAGCACGACGGCGGCACCTTTGCCGATACCCGCGCGATCGAACGCCCCGTCCTATGGGAGGCCATACTCAAGGCAGCCCAGGTGCCGGAATGGCTGGACCTGGAAAGGGACTACCTCTGCAATTTCGAACAACTTAACATTATCGCCAAGGACCGGGGCACGGGCATCATCATCTCGGAGCACAACTTTTCGCGAGTCCCCGGCGATGCCGAGCTGGAAGCCTTCGCCAAGGACGTCAAGCGGTTTGGCGCAGGCGGTTTAAAGATCGCCGCCATGAGCAACACCAACGACGACTGCTGCCGCCTGTACAAGTTCATCAAGAAGCAGTCCAGGCACTTCGACATGTTCGCCGCCTTCGGCATGGGCGAAACCGGCAAGGTCAGCCGCATCTGGTCCCTTAAGGAAGGGGCGAACCTCACCTACGGGGCCATCGGACAAGCCGCAGCCCCCGGTCAAATTGACGTGGCCACCATGAAAAAGGCCCTGGACCAGCTGGTTTCCATCAATTCCGAATTCGAATTATTGACGTTTTTAAGCAAATTTTAAGGTTTTTTGATATTTTCTGAATACATTGCCCCACGCCCCCTCCTAAAAGGCAATTATTTTACTAAATATCCGTACAGTTGTTTTCATAAGGAAAATTCAATTTATGCGTCTTTCCGAAAGGTTTGTAGATAATTGCATCTTGATCAACTCTTCTAGTACGACCAAGGAAGCAATTCTGAACGAACTGGTAGACACCCTCTGCAGCGCCTACAAGCTGGATCACCGCGCCGAAATTTTTGACGCCGTATGGAACCGTGAACAGACCCGCTCCACCGGTATCGGCTGCGGCCTGGCCGTGCCCCACGCCAAGATCGACTACGTGGACCGCATGTGCATGGTGGCCGCCACCATCGAGAACGGTCTGGACTTCGCCTCCTTCGACGGCGAGCCGGTGTACCTGATCATCCTCATCGTAAGCCCGGGCAATACCGTCGGACCGCACCTCAAGGCCCTGTCCTCCGTCAGCCGCCTGCTGGCCGATGGCGGCGTCCGCAAGGACCTGATCGCCTCCAAGACCCCGGCCGAGTTCCTCACTATCCTCAAGGCCGCCGAAGACAAATACCTGTAAGGCGAGAGTCGCGGTGCCCGCACTTGGTGGCTTCGCAGGCCAGATGGCCTTGACAGCAGCCAAAAGCTTTTATATATTTGGTCTCACTTCGGACGGTTAGCTCAGTTGGTTTAGAGCGCTGCTTTCACACGGCAGAGGTCACTGGTTCAAATCCAGTACCGTCCACTTGAAAAGGTCTGACTCAGGTCAGGCCTTTTTTGCATTCCCTCTTTTTTCTATTTTGCAACCAAACGAACGGCAGGGTCCCAAACTCTGCAACCCTACGCAACCTGAACGCCCCTTTGGGCATCTAACGGGCATGAACAACAAGAAAGCCTTCATCTCTGGACTTGTACTCTGGCACCTGGCCAGCGCCGCATTTGCGGGCGACGCCTGGAGTCTGGAACAGTGCCTTAAGCAAGCCAAGAGCAAGAGCCTTCTTTTGGAAAGCGCCAAGTTGCGCGAGCAATCCGCGGACATATCCATCAAGCAGTCCAAGGTAGACCGCTACCCCAGCGTAAGCGCCAATATCCAGAACACCCTGTACGACCACCCCTTTGTGGACGGCCCCAAGGACCACTACCGTCTGAGCCTGGGACTATCCGGTTCAATCACCCTATGGGATGGCGGCGCCTCCAGCCTGAGTACCGAGGCAAGCCAGCTGAACAAGCAGGCCATACAGCAGGCCACCAAGCAGACCGAGCGTTCCATCCAGGAGAACGTGCTGAACGCCTACATGAGCCTTTTGGCGGCCCAGGAAAAGTTGCGTACCGCCAGTTCGTCCATTGAACTGGCCAAGGCGGAATTCGAGCATTTCGGCAAGCTTTACGAGGCAGGCTCCATCACCAAGAAGGACCTGACGCAGTCCCAGTCAAACGTAATGCAGAAGGAAGTGGCCCAGCTCAGCGCCCAGCTCAGCGTGAACACCTCCAAGACCACCCTGCGCCAGCTGCTGGAACTGTCCTCCGACGAGGAATTCGAAGTCACCGCCCCCGAGGAAAACATCAGCAGCCCCGATTCGCTGGAGGCGCTCCCCGCCTACGACCAGCTGCTCTCCGAGGCCCGCAAGGCAAACCCCGGCCTTAAATCCGACAGCATCGCCGTGCAGGCCGCGCAGAAGAACACCAAGGTTGCAGGCAAGGGCAGCTCCATCACCGTGACCCTGGGCGCCAATGCAAGCACCGGGTTGCAAGCCTGGGAAAGCGGAGCCTACGTAGATCAGCTGAAGTACGGTTACCAGCATTCCGTAACCCTTGGCATCAACATTCCTCTGGTCGATCGTGGAGCCACGGCAAACAAGGTTCTGCAGGCCCAGGTGAACGAATCCGAGTCGCAGGTGGCATTGCAGGAAGCGTCCAAGAACCTGGAGAACAACATCGAGAAGCTGTACCTGAACGCCCTCAGCGCCGACATGCAGTGGAAGGCCGCGGCGCTCCAGGTGGAAGCCGAGGCCGAGGCCCTGGCCGTAGCCGAGGAGCAACGTAACGCGGGAGCCCTCACCTACACCGATTTTCTATCGCAAAAGAACAGCCTGGAGGCTGCCCAGGTAACGCTCACCAATGCCAAGTACACAAGCCTGCTGGCCCGCAAGCTGCTGGACCTGTACCAGGGCAAGATGGATTAAAAGTCGAAAAAGGGGCCCGCAAGCCCCTTTTTAATTTACAAACAAGCCTCAACAACCGCTTAATTCACGGACAGTCGGGAGCGACCGCCCTCCTTGGACTTGTACAGGCGCTTGTCGGCGCATTCGTACAGTTCGGTAAAGGAGTCGACGCTGCCGCCGGCAATCACCGCGCCCATGGAAAGGCTTGTGGCCTTGGGGTTCATGGCCAGGGTCATGTTGATCTTGTCGAAGATCTGCTGGGCGCGCTCGTACATGAACTCGTCGGTGCAGCTGCTCTTGAAGAAGAGGGCCGCGGCAAACTCGTCGCCACCCATTCGGCCAGCGATATCGTCGTGGCGCAAACAGGACTGCAGCGTCTGCCCCACCAGGGTAAGGAACTCGTCGCCCGCCACGTGGCCGTAGGAATCGTTGTACTGCTTGAAGTGGTCCACGTCCACCATCAGGAGCATCACCTTGGACTTGCCCTCCAGCAGCTTGAATTCCGTATCGTTCTTGAAGGCGGCACGGGTCAGCACGCCGGTGAGGGGGTCCTTGCGATAGGCGTTTTCCCATTCGGCCTCGCGGTGCCTTGCCTTGTTGCGCTCCACGTCGGCGATGACGCGAAGGCTATAGGTGCTGGCGGCATCGGCCACGATAATCTCGGAGCGGCCCATACGGGCGGCGGAGTCGAAGAACTGGCGACCCAGGCAGAACACGTAGATGATGGATCCATCCTTGCGAACCAGGCGATGCTCGAAGAAGGCCTGCGGATTCTTGGAGGTCGCTTCCATCACCAGGCTCAGATACTCGGTGCGGTCCTCCTTTGGAATCAGGTCCACATGGTTCATGTGGTTGTTGGTCACCTCTTCCTGGGTGTAGCCGGTCAACTCCTCGAAGGCCTTGTCCACGGAGACGATGTTGAACTGGTCGTCCACCACGTAGCGGCTGAAGGTCAGGTTGTGCACGGCGCGGACCACGGGCTTCTCCTGGCCTTCCTCAAGTTCCTCGCGAATGATGCTCTTTGCCTCGGCGGAGGGCCTGGGGACCGCGGCCTGGGGCTGCTTGGGCAGCGTTTCCAGCAACTGTATGAACTCGGAGACGATGCCCGGGTCGAACTGGGAGCCGGCGCAGCGCTTGAGCTCGTCGATGGCGAAATCCCTGGGAAGGGCCGGGCGGTAGGAGCGGTTGTTCACCATGGCGTCGTAGGCATCCACCACGGCGATGACGCGGGAAAGCAGGGGAATGGATTCGCGGCTTAGGCCATCGGGGTAGCCGGCGCCATCCCAGCGTTCGTGGTGGTGCAGAATCATCTCGGCGATGCCGCAGAGTTCAGAGGAACTCTTGGCGATCTGGTAGCCCTTGGTGGCGTGGGAGCGCAGCACCTGCCATTCCTCGGCGGTGAGCTTGCCCGGCTTGTTCAAAATTTCAAGGGGAACGCCAATCTTGCCGATATCGTGGAGCAGGCACAGGAGCGAGAGGTCGCTCTGCTGCACATCGGTAAGGCCGATGCGCTTGCCCAGGGCAGCCCCCATGAGCTGGGTTCTGCGAACATGTTCTTCGGTATCGGCATCGCACTCCTGCAGAGCCTGCACCAAGGAGTTCAGGATCATGGAGTGGGTGGAATCCTTGTTCAGGAGCTTCTTCTGCTTAAGTCCCTTGACCGTCTCCTCGATGCCCGTCTGCATGTCGGCCTCGGCGGGCAGCGGATTGATGGCATACTGGATCGCCAAGTCGAATTCGGCGCTTATCCTTTCGAGGCGCTCCACGGCAGCGGCCTCGCCATCCACTACCTGAAATACGATAAAGTTTGCATCCTGGCCGCGCACGAAATAGGATTCGCGAGGGAAATGCTTGCGGAACAGGTCTGCAAGCGCCTTGATCTTCTGGTCACCGACCTGCCTACCCTTGGAGTTGTTGAGGACGGACAGGCCCATGATATCGCAGGCGATTACAATGGCACTCCCCTTGGGCTTGCCCTTGTTCTCTTCCATGTAGAACTTGAAATCCTCCCAGTTGTGAAAACCGGTCAGGGGATCCGTCACCAGCACCGCATTGGAGAACATGAACAGGCGACCGATCACCCGGCCACGCTTGTTCTTGAGGGTTCTGTAATCGCAGCGCAGGGGCTTGTTTTCGCCATTGCTGTCCACGTAACACTGCAGCACGCAGGATTCCAGCTCGGGGGCGATTTCAATCATGCACTGCTTCTTGAAATCATCCATGAGCATCATGGACTTGAATTCAATATTGCCCCACTGGCGGTCGGCCATGTCGTTATGGAGAATCAGCTTGTTGTTGTAATCGAAAAGCACCAGGCCCTGGTCCAGGTTCTCGAAGACACTCATCTTGAACAGTTTCATCATGCCGTTCACGGAGTACTGGTAACAAGCCCAGTAGAAAACGTAGGCGCCGATACTGTAGGTAAGAATGGAGTAATCCAGGAAGTTGTAGAGGGAAAGTCCAGGCAAGAAGAGGAACACGCCGTTAATGGAAACGATCAGCATCAGGGCAAGCACCGCGTACATGTACTGGCGCTTGTATTCCCAGGGAACGGTCACCAGCTTCTGTACAAAGAGGGCCACAACGGTCGCCACCATCAGGTAACAGAAACCCAGATGAATATAGAAGGGCCAGTGCATCTGGTAGCTGTATACCGCAAATTCCGTATTGCGGGGAATGTAGCTGACCACGAATTCCTTGAAGGGGTTGATGGCAAAGATAACGACGTCTATGAACAGGTAAGCGAAGCAGATCTTATTGCAGACCAGGCCGAACTTCGACATCCTCATCCTGGTAAAGAAGGTGGCAAAGCTGACCAAAAAGAGCAACATCAGGTCCACGCACACAAAATAGATGCTGGACATGCAGGAATTGACAAAGTAGTCATTGCTCCAGATACTGAGCAGGTAGGAAATATCCACCAGGGCGGTACCTACGCAAGTATAACCAAGACATCTACCGACTCGGTCCCTTTTCCCAAACGCCATACGCGCGAGGGTGACATCCACAAAGGCAATCACCAAGGACAAAATGGTATACTCCACCAGGAACAACGACACAGAGCCTCCAAAACAAAACACAAACCCCTCGAGAAGGGATTTGTGCTAAATATATACCTTTTTTTACAAAAGCAAATGACGAGACTTTACTTTTGGAGCATTTTGCCTAAAAATGCCTTGGTGATAGGCGTCTTCTTATAGATGGCGCTACTTTCAACAACGTCTTCGCAAGCACTACCCACAAAGGCGCTGCCGTACATATAGGTCACCATACCGTTCTGTTCGCACTCGAGAACCCGGCCGGCAGGGCAGGCATCCATAGGCGTGGCGGTAAAATCTTCATCGCTAACGCATTCAGCCATTATCTCATCGGCTTCATCTGTTCCCAGAATGGCCTCGGCGCATACGCCCAAGCCCTCCACAAGGGCATAGTCAATCTTGCAGGCAACAATCTGAATCTCCGGTTCAACCGGGGAAGGCCAATTAGGGACGCCAGGGTTAATGGGAACGTCAATGGGGTTGTTTGTACCATGGTCGCCATCATCGTCGCCGTCATCGTCGTCATCTTCATCCACTTCGATGTCGAAGGCGCCCATTTCCTCCAAGTCCTCGCAGGTGAACGCCTTGAACGCATCCCCAGTCACGTAAACCACGAGGCCGTTACGCTCGCAAGTCAACGTGGCCTTCGTGGAACAACCGGTACCAATCTCCGCGGTGACGGTACCGAGCATTTCCTCCTCTTCATCTTCGGGCTCCATAAAACAGTCCCTTCTGAGGGCGTCTTCATTTCTGGAACCCTGAGGAACCTCGCCGCAAATGTTCACGGACTGCCCCATGACAGAAAGGTTAATATTGCAGGAGAACAGGTTGCCTCGAGAGGATGCAGAAGCATCGTCGCCACAGGCAGCGAGGATAGCGGTGGCACCTGCCACAGTCAACAAACCGCGTTTTTTCATAAGATTTCCTAAAGAAAAAATGTCTATACGAAATGCAATATTGTTTTATGCTTTTTGCGAAAGAAACTTTCGACGGCGCTCGATGACAAAGAACACCACCACGCAGATTACCGCCGAAAGGAAGGACCCCGTAAGGGTGGCAATGCCCATGGGGAACAATGTATCGGGGTACCAGACCGAGGCCAGGTAGGCACCCGGGATTCGTATGGTCACGATGGAGATGGAATTGTGGATAAAGGAGACGATGGAAAGTCCGCTGGCGCAGAAGTAGCCGCTAAAGCAGAAGTGGATGCCCGCTACCATGCAGTCGAAGATGTAGGCATGCAGGTACTGCACCCCGAACTTGACCACCTGGGGGTCCGAGGTAAAGAGGGCGATGACCGGATCCGAGATGAATTGGAAGAGGATAGCCACGGCAAGGCCAAAGCCGCCGGCGATAAGGCAACCGTAGGCAAGGGTCTGGCGGGCACGATCGTAGCGGCCGGCGCCGATGTTCTGGGCGCCGATGGCAGAGACCGTGGAAAGCATGGCCGAGGGCACCAGAAAGATGAAGCAGATGATCTTTTCTACGATGCCTACGGCAGCGGCGATCTCCAGGCCGCGGGAGTTGGCGATCATGGTGATGACCAGGAACGACACCTGGATGAAACCCTCCTGGCAGGCGATGGGCAGGCCAATCTTGGCCTGGGCGCCGAGGATGCCCCTGTGGAGGCGGAAGTCCCTGCGGGAAAGGGAAACACCAAAGTTGACGCGGCGGGAGTACTTGATGGCCAAAAGCGATACGACGACGCTGAAGGTCTGGGAGAGGACCGTGGCGTAGGCGGCACCGGAGGCGCCCATACCAAGGGCCCCGATAAACAGGTAGTCCAGGGCGATGTTCACCACGCAGGCGATGGCGATGAAGTACATGGGGCTCTTGGTATCCCCAAGGCCGCGGAAGGCGGATGCGATGACGTTGTAGGCGGTGATGAAGGGGATGCCGACAAAGCAGATGGTGAGGTAGCTTACGGTATCGGCCACGGCCTCCTTTGGGGTGGAGAGCAGCGACACAATCTGGGGGCAGGTGGCCAGGAGCACCGCCATGAACAGGACCGACACCACGGCAAAAAGGACGATGGTGTTGCCAAGAATACGGGAAATGCTGCGGAGACGCTTGGCTCCAACGCCCTGGCTCACAAGCACCGTACATCCCATGGCAAGGCCCACGAGGATGACCGTGATGAAGTGCATCACCTGGCTACCCACGGAGACCGCGGTGATGCCCGCCGCGTCGGTGAACTGCCCTACGATAAAAAGGTCCGCCATGCCGTAGAGGGTCTGAAGGAAATTGGAGAACAGGTATGGGATGGAAAAGATCCCAATGTTCTTCAAGATGCTTCCTTCGTACAAGTTCCTTGGCATGATTTTGAATGATAAATGATAAGGGCGGACAAGGGAAATTTAGAAAATCGCAAAATTGAACGGTTGACGTTGCATAGGTGAAACAGCCTATGTTTCGGTATGAAATTCCTGCCCCGAATTTAGCAGCAGATTACCGCCTGGATTTTTAAATACGAGCGATTTTCCCCGTTTCTTAGAAAGTTGGCACGGCATTTGCAATAGGTAGGGCGTAAACAAAAACAAGGGACCCGCGATAAGCAAACTACAAACCGCAAAACGCCGAGCCCGCAACCTTAAGAGGTAAAAAAATGATCAACGCAAACGTATTCCCCACTGCTTTCTACGGTCTCCAGAACTTCATCGACAACATCAACGCCGCGGCAAACGCCGCTGCCGCAAATGCCACGGTCGCCAAGAATGAATGCTACTACACTCCCAGGGCCGAATACTACGAGATTGAAAACGGCTTTATGCTGGAAGTGGAACTCCCCGGCGTCAAGAAGGAAAACCTGGAAATGCAGGTGGAAAAGAACATCCTTACGGTAAAGGCAACCCGCGAACGCAAGGAAAGCAAGTTCACCTACGAACGCAGCTTCCGCCTCGCCGAAGACATCGACACCGACAATATCAAGGTGTCCCTGGAAAACGGCGTGCTCTCCTTCACCTTCGCCAAGAAGCCGCAGGTCACCGCCCGCAAGCTGGAGGTGGCATAAGCCAGGCCTCGTCGGCTAGATGCCGACACCTCTCGCGGAAAACGCGAGCAGGCATTTGACTTTTCTTCATCATCGTACTCCTTAGAACACCAGAGGTTTCCCGGGCAATCGGGAAACCTCTTCTCTAATTTTTGGCAATTTGCATTTTCGGCAATTTGTGGTACCAAATCGCAGCCGATCGAGGATTTGGTGCACTATTTTTTAGTTTATCTGCAACCATAGAACGTTCTTCGGGTTATTTGGGGAGCCCCCCTCTGGTTTTGGTGTACCAAAGTGCAAGAAAAATCCCGTTTAGTACACCAAGAAATTCAAAATCAGGATTTTACCCGACATTTTTCGTTAGTTTGTATAAAAAATAGTGCACCAACGCAACCGTGAAAGGTCTTTTGGTGCACCAAAACTCAAATTTCGAGATGTAATTTTTGAAAAAACAGCCTAGATGAGTTTTTCCACCTTGCTGCAGAGGGCTTCGGCCTCTTCGGCGGTGGGAGCCTCCGCAATCACGCGGATCACGGGCTCGGTGTTGCTAGCGCGCACATGCACCCAGGACTTTTCCTTGCCCAGCCAGAGGCCGTCGCGTTCATCCGTGGTCCAGCCGGCGAATTCTTCCTTCACCTTGGGGAGGATTTCGGTAACGCTCTTGCTGCCCAGTTCGAACTTCTTCTTGGGCATGGCGTAAGAGGGATTCTCGGCAACGAACTTTTCCGGGCCGCCGGCGTGGTGTGCCATCCAGCTGAGGACAAGGGCTGCGGCCACGAGGCTGTCACGACCGTAGTGAAGCGCCGGCAGGATCACGCCGCCGTTACCTTCACCGCCGATAACGCAGCCGTTCTCGATCATCTGGAGGCTGACGTTGATTTCGCCCACCTTGGCGCGGCTGAATTCGCAGCCGTACTTTTCGGCGACATCCTCGTTCATGCGGCTGGTGGAAAGGTTCACGCAGACAGGACCCTTCTTCTGGCTGAGAACTTCTTCCATGGCGATGGCGAGGGTATACTCTTCGCCAATGCTCTGGCCAAGGCCATCGACGAGGGCGCAGCGGTCCGCATCGGGATCCACGGCAAAGCCCACGGCGCAGCCATTTGCCTTTACCGCCTCGCGGAGGTCGCCGAGGTTTTCGGGAATGGGCTCGGCGCCACGGGGGAATGTACCATCAGGTTCACAGTGAACGCGAACCACTTCGCAACCCAACTGCTCCAACAAACGCGGCACAATGTAGGAGCCTGCGCCGTTCACAGCGTCTACGGCGACCTTGAACTTCTTTGCGCGAATGGCCTCTACGTCCACAAAGGGAATCTTGAGAGTTCCGTCGATGTGGACTCCATCGGCATCGGGCACCACCTGGTACTTGCCCATGTCGCGGTAATCCGGATAGGACATCTGATTGGCGTCGGCAAGCTCGAAGAGCTTTTTGACATCATCTGGGCCCAGGAAAAGGCCCTTGCTGTTGAGGAACTTCAGGGCGTTCCACTCCAGGGGATTGTGGCTGGCGGTGATGATGATACCGGCGTCGGCCTTCATCTCGGTGGTGAGGATTTCTACAGAGGGCGTGGTGCTGAGGCCAACGTCCACAACATCACAGCCCGCGAGGCGGCAGACGCCAGAAACGAACTGCACGATGGCGTCACCGGTGGGGCGGCTATCGCGTCCGATGACAATGCGCTTGGCCTTGGTGATTTCGATAAAGGCGCGCACGTGGCTCTGCAAAACTTGAGGGGTCAAGGTATCGCCAACAATACCGCGGATACCCGAAATAGAACGCATTAACTTGGACATAAAGACTCCTTGATTTTTCATGTGTAAAATACAAAAAAGCTAGATCATTCACTACGTTCAGGACGACAATGAATGATGTCAGGAAGACCTTTCTTGACTAGGTCGGGGTGACAGATTGTAGACGAATCCCGGCTTCCTTACTCCAGGTAAAGGACCTCGCCCATCTGGGGCATGAGCACGGGCTTTCCGGATTCGGCGGCGGCGCGTTTTGCATTTTCCAGGGGTTCCGTGTAGCTGTGCTTCGAAAGGCAGAAGCGGGAATGATGCACAGTAAGGTAGCGTTTGGCGTTCAGCTCCACCATCTCCTTGCCCAGGTACTGGGGCATGGTGTGAATATCCGCCCAGTCCACATTGTACTGGCCGTTCTCCAGAATGGCCAGGTCGATATCCTTGAACTTTTCGCCGATCTTTGCGAAATGGGAACCGTAGCCGGAGTCACCGCCAATCCATACGCTGCGCTTGGGAGTCTTGATCAGGTAGGAGGCCCACAAAGTTCTGTTCTGGTGCAGGTCTCGGCCAGAGAAATGGCGAGCCGGAGTGGTCGTAACATGGAACTCGCTTGCGGTTTCAGTCCCTGCGGCAGGTACCAAGTCGCTCTCTTCCCACCAGTCCATCTCGATGAGCTTTTCCTTGGGATAGCCCCAATATTCAAAGTGCTCGCCCACCCCAAGGCCAAGAATCACCTTGCCCACCCGAGGCTCCAACTCCGTCACCGCCTGGTAATCCAGGTGGTCCCAATGATCGTGGCTGATCACCAGGAAGTCGATATCCGGGAAGTCAGCGGGCTTGTAGACATCGGTACCCTTGAACATCTTGTTCACGAAGGTCACCGGGGATCCCGCATACAAAATCGGATCAATCAGGAAGGTTTTTCCAGACAAATTCATCAAGTAGCTGGAGTGGCCAAACCATACCAGCCAATCCTTGTCGCGGGGCAGCGCCTTCAGGTCCGTGCGGATTACCGTCAACGCCGTGTCGGGTACGCGCACAGCCGCATTGCCATCGCCGATCAAAAAGTCCTTCCAAATCTGGAACTTGCTCTTTTCGCTCACCATGGTCCTGGTGGTATCCAGGTTCACGAAGGTCTTGCCGTCAAAATTCGGGGACTGCCTGATACGGGCCAGACGTTCACCCTGAGGCAGGCGGCCAAACTTTTCCTGGCTCAAGAAAAGCCCGCCAACACTACCCAAGCCAAAAATGATGGAGAGCACGATAGCCGTAATCATCTTTACTTTCCGCTTTCTGTTTCGGTTCATACGAATAAAATATAGGTATAAAGCCACGAGCCCATGCCACATTTTTCTATAATACTTGCATGCTGAAAAGAATCGCAGACCTTCTCCTGAACGCCCAGACAGACCCCAAGGACATCAACAATGCCGTCGTGGCCATCGCCCGCAGCAATCACCGAACGCTGAACGTGTTCGCCTCTTTAGCAACGGTGTTCTACGGAGTCGCCCTTGCCGCGGCCCTTACCCTGGGCGTAAACGGCATCTCGCAAAAAGTCATCGGCTACTTTATTGGTTTTTCGACGACCTTGATCATCTACCTGTGCAGCAAGATTGTCGTTCCGCGCAAGGCAAAAATTCTGTCGATACTGATTCCCGCGTTTCAGGTTACCCTGTATTCCGCGGGCCTGTTCATTACCTTTGTCAGCACACCCGAACAGCTCACCATCACCCTTCTCGCCATGTTCCTTGTGGTGCCTCAGCTGTTTAGCGAGAAGCCCATCCGGGCCACAACGATTTCCCTTGCCACAGCGGCGATCTTTGCGACGCTCCACCTCTTTACCGACATCAAGCCCCACGAAATTTGCAAGCAGGAACTGGTGAACATGTCCATCTTCTGCGTCCTGGGCATCATGCTGGGCGCCTACCGCTCCAAGGTGGGCCTGGAGAGGTTCATTTTTGAATACAAGATGAACAGGCTCAACGATCAGATTCGCGAGGAACAGTCCACTTACTGGAGATCCATGGCCGACATCTACGTATCGCTTGTGCAGGTGGACTTGGACACCAATTCGTACAAACTAATTCGCACCAACAATTACATCAACAAAGCCGTAAAGGGGAACATCGAGAATTACGCCAAGAACATCGCCCTGGTTATGGAAGCCACCTCACAGCCAGACTTCCTGGCTGGAGTGCTGCAGTTCGTAAATCCCAACACCGTCCGCGAAAGGCTCAAGGGCAAGCGCACCATCACCCACGAATTCATGGGCAAGAACTTTGGCTGGTGCCGCGCCCGCTACATCGCCGTAAACACCAAGGACGACGAAATTCCGCGCCACGTGATCTTTACCGTAGAAAACATCAACGAACAGAAGAACCGCGAACAGCACCTGACCACCATGGCCGAGACCGACACCATGACAGGCCTGTTCAATCGCCAGGCGGGTAGCGCAAAGATCAAGGAACTGCTCTACAACGACCACGAAGGCATGCTCTGCCTCTTTGACGTGGACAAGTTCAAGAGCGTAAACGACACCTTTGGCCACCAGACCGGCGACGCCGTCATCATCGCCGTGGCAAACGCCATGCGCAAGGCCTTCCGCGACAAGGACATTTTGATGCGACTGGGCGGCGACGAGTTCATCGTATTCGCAAACGACGTAAAGACCGAGGAGCTGGGCGCAAAGGTCATCCAGAGATTCTTCTCTATTCTGGACGATACACGAATCGAAGGCCACGAAGACTACCGAATCTCCGTGAGCCTGGGGGCCACATTCGCAGGCAAGAGCGACCTGTTCGAGGACCTTTACAAGCAGGCCGACACCTGCACCTACGAAAGCAAGAAAATCACCGGCAAGAGCTTTACATTCCACCGCGGATAAGGCGACGGGCGCGCGAAGCGTCGTGGCGACAAGCGGAGGGACTCGGCGAATTACGCCAACGCCGTCCTAAATTCTGCGGCAGCCGGGAGACGGCGCCATACTAGAAAAGACGGTCCAGGAAGTCCATCACCGCCGAGGCCAGCTTCTTTGCCTTTGACGGCGGTGGCGGTGGCGGGGCTGCCCTACGAACGGACCGGCATCGAGGAACGGAAATACTCGTAGCTACATCGAATCCAGGCGGAATGACCATCCGAGTGACCGGCGAAGGTCGCGGAGTGGTTCCTTGGCCAACCCGCGAATTGGTTCGTTGACTAGTCCGCGGAGTGGTTCGTTGAGCGGTTCGCGAAGAAGCCTGCGAAGACACTTGTTTCATCCGAGAAGACGTTCGCTGCGGCGTGCGCGGGACCACATAGAACTCCCCAGTCCGTTCATCAAACTTGTAATCTATCATAATCTCACCTACAACAAGTTTCTAAGCCAAGTTTCGAAGCATTTCCTCGATGTCGTCGCCTTCGTCCAGTTCCATGTGATCGCCGCAGAGGGAACAGTTCTCGTTCCTGGGAATGTGGGCACCGTACCATCGCATGATCGTAGGCTTCGCACCGGCCGAGGGCATTGCGGACCAGTTTCCGTAGCGACGTTCCCTGCGGTTCGCCCACATGTAGTAATCGTATACCAGTTCCCCCTCCAGCGAGGAGATTCCGGAATCGGTGCCGCGGGAAAGTTCAACCAGGGCAAGTTTCACCATCATATTGCAGATGGGCGCGATATCCGTAGAAAGCCCCACCTGCACAACCGCGTCGGCCTCCTCCTCGGATACGTAGGCCGCAATCTGGCCGTTGCGACGGGCCGACGCGACGTTGGTGATTTCCTCGGCGTGGCTGTCGAACCAGGAATTGCCTATGAGGCAGTTGTAGCAGGGACCGCCCGGACGGTAGCGGAACACGTCGCCACCCTCGGCGCGTGTCACGGCGCGACCGAAGATGCAGACCTTCTGCTGGCGAAGCAGGGCGTTCGACAGGTGAAAGCGACTCTGGTTGTTGTCCGTAGCGCAGATCACCAGGTCGGCCCTTGCCACCTCCGCTTCCAGTAGCTCGGGATTCTTGTTGATATCCACCGGGAACCTGTCCACACGAGCGTAAGGATTCTTGCCGCGAATCGCATCGTAGATGGCGTCGGTCTTTAAGCGGCCAAGATCATTTACCGTACAGGTGTGGCGGGCAAGGTTATGCAGTTCCACCCGGTCAAAGTCCAGCAGCGAAAACTCGCCGACGCCGGCCTTGGCAAGCTCGATGGCAATCTGGGAACCGAAACTGCCAAGGCCTACGATCATCACGCGCTTCTTTTCGAGGGCGTCGACTTCCAGCAGGCCCTTGCTGCGGGAGTATAGCTCCGCCTTTGCGGGGATGTACTGCAGCTCCTTTTTCTGCAGGGAGCAGCCGTTTTCCGTTTCGGAGACCGCATAGGCCGCTGCCGATTCTCCATCGCGGGCCACGAGCAGCACATAGCTGTAGCGGGCAAGCTCGGCGCCCCCTTGCCGCAGCACCGATTCGTCGGCGGTAAACAGGCACCTGGCCACCTTGCCGTAGCCGTGTTCCGCGGCGGTCATGCGCAGGTGAACGACCCCTTCGCCTTCCCACTCGTAAGCGACACCATCGCAATCCGCGGCGTTACCAGCGGCAAAGTCCTTCAGCTCCTGCTTGTCGCAGTAGATAATCGGCAAGGAGCAATCCTCGTAGACCACCCCCTCGCCTTGGAAATTAGAGGCGCTAGACTCCATGGGCAAAGCCCTCCTCGGTCATGCCCGTCACCACGGTACCGTTGCGAACGGCCTCGCCCTTCTGCACCTGGCGAAATTCACCTGTGGACTCGTCAAAGACCAAGTCCATCACAGAGGGCACCGATGAAAGACCGCTCTGCTTGCGAACCTCCGTCGCCAACCTCTTTTCGGCAACGCCCGCGAAGCCATCCACTGTGAAACCCACGGCAACGGAACCCGTCACCAAACCCTTCTTGTTTTCGCATGTATTCATAGTCATGCCGTTTTCTCCAAAAAAAAATTAAACCTGATGGTTCAAGTAAAAGTCAATGTTCTTGCCCGTATCCAGGTGCATCTCGTACATCTCCAGCCAAAGGCGGCACTTGATAAAGATCTTGTAAAGCGACACGTTCGGGGTCCAGGACAGCGCTCCGTAGTGGCAAATTCGAGTCCAGCCATGTTCCGAGAGCAGCGTATGCATGGCGGCACTGGGTGAGTTCATGTCGGCACCGGCCTTGTTCTTGAGCATCTTGGTCACAAAGACCTTGGGCACCGAATTGGGGAAACTCTTAAGCTCCACGCGCAACGTATACACATTGCCCCGATTGGTCCGCGCCGCAAACGCCACGTAGGGATTCACCGTACCCATGTTCATAAAACGGTACGAATTTTCGGGCAGATGACTCTGCAGCACACGCAGCTCACCTTGATAACGAGCGTCATTTATCACGATCTTCCTCCTTGGCCTTGGCACTTTCGGCTCCTCTGTAGTAATCGACAAAAGCCTGGAAAATGTCAAAGGAAAAATTCCAAGCCCGGGCAGACCCGGCAAAGGCGTTTGAAATTGCAGACCCTTCGACAGATACCGTAATCGTAGGGGCCGCCGCCGGGAACCCCTCGGGGAAATAGATATGCTCGAGGCATTGGCCCGCCGCACCGTTGTTTCGCGCCAGATAAATGTGTACGTGGCGACTTTCGTCGAGCTGCACCTTTGACTCGTAAACGCCAGGGGTGTCCTTCAGAAAATCCAGGATGCGCTTGAGCACCAGATTATTCGACTTGTCGTTTAGCCAGTAATCGCTTGCGTACTGGGGAGTCACCAGGTGCTCTCCGCCATCCACCAGGCGCATGTCGCCGTGAGACGGCATCGAAGTCACCGGATGAATCAGCAAACCGCCCAGGTCGCTATCCACCAGGTCCCTAAAGGGACTCTTGCCCGCCTTTACGCTCCAGCCCGCCTGCACATAGTCGTAGCCGCAGCTCTCGCTAAAGTTGAAGGCGTTCAGGGTGGAGCGGCTGCCGTCGCAGTTGCCGATGCAGAGCAGGAACTGCCCCAGGTGCTGACGGGCGATGTTATGCACCATGGTCGCGGCGTCGTGACCGCTAGGGTGCGCAAGCCCCAGCTGGTGATGGGAATGCCATTCGCCGATATGCTGCAGGCCGTACTTTTCCAGCACATGGTTCCCCACCTTCAGCAGGTAATCCAGATCCTGGTTGAAGAAGGTGGACTGGTGATTGGCGCGCTCACCCGGACCGATGGCGTAAAGGACCACCGGAATTCCCGCGGAAGTCCAGAAGCCGAACAGCTGGCCCCCCGTTTCTATATTCCTGTAATCGAGAATGCAGCGAGAAATGTAGTCCAGCTCGCTCTGGTAAATGATGACCGAATCGGACGGTCGCTGCCTTGAATGCGGGCGATGCCCCTCAAAAAAACGTCTGTGCTTCATACCCCTTTTATCGTAAGGGGAACCGAAAGTGTCAACTGAAAATGTTTAAATATATTTCAAACAAAATCAATTCGAAACGAAACGTCAGTCTTCTTGCAAGGGCCTTAAACGGCGATCCATCTTCTGGTAATTTTTATACCCCAGCAAGGTGGCAGCCTTTGTCTTGTTGCCAAAGAATTGCCGTTTCGCCTTTTCAATGCAGATTTTGCGCAAGTTGTGCAGACAGGCCTCCAAGTCAAAGTTGCGCCCCGGTAATTCCACATCGTAGAAGTCAAAGCGTCCTACATCCAGGACATTGACGTTTTCATCCAAGGAAGCCTTACGAGATTCCTCGACGATTCCGTTGGGGAACAGGTCGTCAAATCCAATCTTCTTGTCGTCACCATCGATAATCTTCTGGGCGATCGCCTGGTTCAGCGCATTCTGCAGTTCACGGAAGTTGCCGGGCCACTTGTACTTGCTCCTGCGATTCTTCTTGTCAAAATCCTCTACATCGATATCCACGTCCATGGCCCAATCCGGCGCACCGTTCTTCATCAAGCTCTTCTTGAACTTGTTAAAGAAATTGATGAAATTTTGTCTACAGTCGTTAGGACGTTCGCAAAGGGAGGGAATTTCAATGCGGTACTTGTTGATTCGGTTAAAGAAGTCCTCGCGAAAATTACGGTCCAGAACCTCCTGCTCCAAATTCTTATTCGTAGCGCAGATTACCTTGACCCGGTTAAGGATCTTGCCATCCTTCCCACGTTTCTTGCCTATAACGAAAGGCTTTGCGCTACCTACCGGCTGAATTTCTCCATTCTGCAAAAAACGCAAGAGCATGGCTTGAGCAGACAATGGCAAGTCGCCGATTTCATCAAGAAAAAGGGGAAGCCCTTCTTCGTAGGCGACTTCGATTTTTCCCTTATGGTCTTCGTTGGCTCCGGTAAAGGCGCCTTTCTTGTAGCCGAACAGTTCACAGGCTATCAGGTTCTCGGAAAACGCAGAACAGTTTACAGAAAGCATCTCGGGCCGATTTTTCGCCCGCTGCGCCTCGGTGACGTTCGAGCTCGGATTTTCGTTCCAGACCAGCTTAGCATAGCCACTCTTACCGGTACCATTGGGACCTGTAATCAGCACCGGCTCCCAACCGCTAATCTTGGCGATAACATAAGCCTTGTTAAAGCACTTCTCAGAAGCCTCGTCGCCACTGTCCAGAAAATCATCCAGTTCCGCATTAGAATACCAGGCTCTCTTCGCCTTCAGCTCCATTTCAAGTTCTTTCTTCATCTTGCAGCCCCGAATTTTTCAACCTGCCGAATATAGCCTTCCAGCCACTTTCTAACGTCGTCATCCATTCGCTTCATTAACGCCCTCTTCTTGTCCTGGGGCAAAAAGGCCAGGTCAAAGGAATTATACAGCAAGGCAAAAATTTCCCATAGACTTAACCCGCCGTGGGTTAACCGGGCGGCCTTGAGCAACTCCCCGGTAATATCGGTGCGGGAAATCCCCGGATCATCGGTATTCACACAAACCCTTAAGCCCGATTCCAAATATTCGCGAAGGGGATAGTTCTTCAAAACTCGACCATTACCCTCCACGACACCAGGATAGTAGTTGTCCCTGTATCCAACAATCTGGTAGTTACTGGATGGGCACATTTCTATGCCGATGCCACGGTCCCTAAACTTGTTCTGCAATGCGCCGGTGCCATCGTCCACCAAAGTCAAACCGTGGCCGATACGCTCCGCGTTCAGTTTATACACGGCCTGCCAAATGCTATCCACATCCATGGTTTCACCGGCATGGATCGTTATGTTCAAGCAGTCCCTTTTCACATCCTCAAAGTGGCAAGCCAGTTCTGCTGCAGACTTGCTACATTCATTTCCCGCCAGGTCAAAGCCCCTGAACCGTTTATTGAACATTTCGCCGACAAGGTCCTCTCGCCTTTTTAGATTCTGGTAAAGTTCAATGCCCTTCTGAATCTGTTCCGTTTTGGCATGTCGGGAGGCGATAAAAATCAGAGACGTTTTTACATCTTCAAATTCTTCAAGGACACCCAAGATGACCGCAACCACATCTTCCGCCGACAAGAAGTCTTCCTTGGCGTAGTTCAGCGGTGAACAGCGGATTTCCAGATAGCGCAGGTTCTGGTGGCGGGCGTTCTCCATGAGTACGCGGACGCACTCGCGCAAGGTCTCCTCGTGGCACAGCAAGGAGGATCCCTGCAAATCCCCAAGACGCTCATAGTTGGACATATCCAATTCACCATCCTTAAGTTCCTTGGCTATGGCCACAAAATTCCTTTCGTCCAGGTAGGAGCCGAATACAACCTGCTCCAAATCTTCGATGCGGTCCTCGTAGGATATCAGGAAGCCGGGAACCACAAAGATCTCGTTCACACCGGTGGACTCAGCAACCCTCCTGCGCCACTGCTTCCAGGATTCGCTTGGGGCAGGCAAGCCGCAGTCCCATGCCGCAAATAGCGGGTGCAGGCGCTTTTGTTCCTCGACCTTTTTCTTGACGGTGCAGGCGACACGAACCATTTCTGCGACGGAGAGGCAACCGCCCAGGTGACAGTGAAGATCCGCCTTGGGCAAGCCCCTCAGCATCTCCAGCTCAGAAGCCTTGCGGCCTTCGCATTCGCCGACCCTTTCACTTTTTAACAAGTCCCGCACTTTCTCGGACAAAGTATACAGCACGGGGAACGTATCATAGGAATCCTTATTCCGGTAGGCCGAAAGATAGAAGTGCCGGGCTTCGTCCCTTCGCTTTTCCACATCGCCGAGGAACGAATCACCAGGAGCAATCATCAGGACCTTGTTGCTTGCGGAAACATCCACAGGGCCAAAGCATTCATCTTCCTTAAGACCATTTAACACCGGAGCCATCAAGTCGTTGTTGGCATAGCTTTGCAGCAATATGGGAATCACCACATCCTGGCCAAGGGAATCCTTATCGGCGGCCACATGCATCATGGCGTTGCTGCCAAAGCAGTAGGCGGCGTCCTGGATATCGGCGCTCATGGTCTTTCTACCACCTGCCAGGGAGACAACAATCCTATTGTCGCCGCCGGCATACTTGTGGGCGTAGGCAACAACACGCATGGCCAAGTCCTTATAGTACCGCTCGTCGGTTTCCGACAATATGTCGGGGCATCCCGCCAGCACCCATATTTTGTAGTCCAGCCGAATTCCGATATTTTCAAAGTCCTTAAGCAACTTGCCTACGGTGTCCTTAAGATCGCTACGTTCCGTCGCAATTAACCAAACCTCGTCAGGAACGAAATCTCCAATTCGCGCCCTTAGGCGTTCCCTAAAAAGTCCGAGGGAAGCCTTCCCCACATCGCCACTATAAAAGGTACCGCCGTTGCCGTCACAGACTGCTTCTACGGCCTCGGAAATAACCTGGTAATTCGCTCCAAGGGAAGAGATGAGAATTCCTTTCGACATAAAAAGCCTCCAATCTACAAAATAATACAATTCCGTACGTTTCATACAGAAATATACGCTTTTTAGTCTCAAAAACGCGCTTTTTGGGGGTGTTCCTGGCTTGCATAGAGGAAAGTGCAAGGCAAACGCCTCTGCAGAACAACCGATAAAAAAGGATTATGCTTATGATTTACAGCAACTACAAGAACCTCTCCGACAACGAACTCATCAAGCTCTCTCGTAAAAAGGACCAGAAGGCCATCGACGTCCTCTTCGCACGCCACTACGATCACTTCGCCAAGGAAGCCCTTAAGCAGGCAAGAATCATCCGCTACGATTTCAGCCTCAGCAACGAGGAACTAGAAGAAGATTCCATCAACGAAGCATTCATCGCCTTCAACGACGCCGTTCAGAACTTCGATTTCCAGAGCTCTTCATTCAAAAGCTACTTCAGCAAAAAAATCCGCTACCACTTCCTAGACCTCCAGCGCAGCAACGCAAAGCGCTCCGAGCACGAAGTCAGCTACTCCAACTTCGAAATCGAAGACGCCGAAGACGACTACAGCGCAAACGACTACATCGAAAGAAACGCGGCCAAGGAAAACTTCGACAGCGAAGAAAGGCAAAAACACCTCGAAGACGCCATCGACTTCATCCGCAAAAGCATCAAGAACGCGGAACTCCTCGAAAGCCTCGAGGCACTTCTCGACATCTACAAAAACGAAGACAAGAAGCACGTCGCCAAGGCCGCAGAAAAGCTCGAGATCAAGCGACAAAGCGTCTACAACCACCTCAAGGCAATCCGCAAGGAACTCCCCGAGAAGTTCGTCAACGAACTTCTCCAAATCCTCTAACCCAAGCCAAGGCACCCGCCGGGCATACGCCCGACGGGTGCTTTTTCGCGTTTACACTTCCCTTTTGAAAAATCTTATTGTAGATTTACGAAAAAAGGATATATCAATGGCCGAAGTCAACAACATCGCATCCGCCAAGGCCTCTGCGGAACAGAACGTAAGCACAGTCGCCTACCAGGCCGCCCAGGCCGAAATTTTACAGCAAACTGCCGCCGAGATCAACCAGACTATCGCCAATTACACAAACGCCTTTTTGGACAGCCCAGAAGAAAGCTCCGGCGCCGAAGAAAGCGAACCCGCCGAGGACTTCGGAAACGAGGACTACGAAGGCGAGGAACGCGACTTTTCCGAAAACCCAGACGACGAAACCTTGCCCACCCGCGACGAAGAATACACTAGGGAAATTTCCCAGGACAATTCGTCCCTGACTCCCATGACCTCCAACAGCAAGGACATGTATTCCGCTCTGCAAGAAGCCGCCTTTGCAAGACTTTCGCTGGATGCGGATTCCAGAACAGAGCCCGGAAAGAAATCCGCCAGCGAGCTCACCGCACTGAACAGAAAATCATTCAGCCTGCTCATCGCCCTGATCAACAATCTCGACCAGTGGGGATTCTTGTCGGAACCGTTAGACAAGGAAGAAATTAACGGGCAGCTCCTTTGCAACGACGACTACATCATCCACAACTTCGATAATTTTGACTACCAGTTCATATCCGACAACATCGAGCAGGTCAACAAGTATATCTTGTTCGAAATCAAGCTGGACGAGTTAAGCGCCGATGTAAAGGCGGCCTTTAGGGCCTTGGCCAGTTTCAAGCCCGACGGCATCGGCTCTAGAAGCATGAAGGAATACCTGATCACCATGGCAAAGGGGTGCGCCACATTCCCCGACTGGGGCCAGGAAATTTTCAAGAATCACTACGAACAACTTTTCCGGCAAGAAAAGACAGCCATCGCCAAGGCCCTGGGCAGGAGCGTCGCAGAAATCGACACGGCACTTCTTGAGCTAAAAAACACACTCCCCTACCCCGCCGCCTATTTTAATTTCAACGCCGCCTACGTAGAACCAGAAATCCGCATATTCTTCAACAGCGACAAGAACAAGTTCGACATCGAATGGCTCGCCGAGAACACCATCCAGCCTATATGCTTCAAGAGAAGCTATCTGGATCTTTTGCTGAATATCAGGGAACGGGATCAGAAGCAGAATCACCCCGGCGAAACAAAGAGAGACCAGATAGACATCAACCTGAATCTAAGAAAGCAGAACATCACCGCCGAGATGGTGTTGAAAAACTTCGTGACCCGGGAAAGGCAAAACCGTGAAGCCATTCAAGCGGACATCGCGAAACTGGCGGCAGCCAATCCCCAAATGGCAGCCATGGCAAAGGAGGCCTATTCCTACATCACCCAGCTGGCCACAAGGCAAAGAATCATTTTAGGGGCAGCCCAGAGCCTCATCAAATGTCAGGAGGCGTTTCTCCTCTCGGGCAACAAATTTGACTTAAGGCCGATGCTCCAGAAGGAGGCAGCCACGGACATCGGCGTCGACCCGTCGCAATTCAGTCGAGCCATCCGCGACAAGTTCATCGAAATTTGTACCGCCAAGGGAACCATCGTAAGGCAACTCAGCGATTTCTTCGGCATGCCGGATTCCAACTCAGCCATCCAAGAAATCATAGGCGGCGAAGATTCCGCAAACCCCTTAAGCGATAACGACATCGTCAAGATGCTGAAGGAAAAGTACAACATCAACATCCAGCGACCCGCCGTGGCCAAGGCCAGAAACAAGCTGGGCATTCCCTCGGCAGGGGAACGCAAAGTCTGCGGCTAGCCGCCGACCCGCGGATAGTCTCGATAACGCACGTGCTTAAACACGTGCCTCATCTGTACCTGGCCGTCGATGTGCTCCTCTTCCGCGACGCGGGAGGTGGTGGCGTAGACGCAGCGAACGCCACTATCGCGGAGCCAGTCCAGCAGCGAGATGACGACGCCCCATTCTCCCTGTAGCCAAATCACATCATCGGCATCGGAGTTTTGCAGCAACCAGCGGAGCACCGGCTCGGAGTAATCCTGGACAGACGCGGCGGACGGCGGAACGTTCGCCCAGAGACGAGCCAGGTCGTCGGGCATTTCTACGATTCGCTTTATACCAAGACTCTTCTTGGCATCTTCGATTTGTTCCTGAGTTGCCTTGTGGTTTGTGACGTTGAACAAGAGGTTCATTGCTAAAAGACATTCCCCTTCAAAAACAGCAGCGCATGGTTGATGTTGCCGACCATCTTTTCGATAGTCATGCCCCCCTTGATCACATGGGCAATCTGCTTTCGAATTTCGTTAAGGTTCTTGTACTCCTTGCAAAAAGCTCTTTTAATCTCTTCATCCCTAAAGGATTTCTGGAACCTGGCAAGAAACTTCGGTTCCACCTTGTCCTTACGGCCAAAGATAATGTCCTGAGCGATCTGCTTAGCATTCTTATCGTTGTTACTTCCACTGTTTGTCAAATTCAATCCAGATTTTTCACCGGCATACAAGACAAAACATTCAGTGGCGCAAATGGCAGCAGAGGAATAGGACATCTTTTCGAAATGAAAACTCGCAAGCCTAAAGGCCAGTTCCGAATCCGAGAAGTCGCCGTACAGGGACTTGAGCAAATCCTTGATAACAGGAACAACTGTGATTCGCGCATACTCCGAAAGTCCCTTGAAGTTCGTGTTCTTCAGAATTTCTAGTTGTTGCTTTACGCCGCTCACATAGTTCATGCTGAAAACATTGGACAAATCCACCAGCTTGTCGGCAACATCCTTGTCGCAGTCATTGGCAAATGGTGACGATTTCATCAGCAGGGCAATCTTATGGGCGTTCAAGGAATCCTTAAAGCTGCTGGCAGCGGAAATCCACTCGTTCATCTGCAGAACAGAATCCAGGCTTACCACAGGTGCGAACCTTTCGCCCTGTTCTGCCTCCATTTCACGCATCACATCCAGCATACCATAAGAAACAGCCCTAATGGTGATGTTACGGCTGCTGGCATTCTTCAGGTAGATGAGGGTGTTCATCAACATCAGCGGCAAGGATCTGAAGGAATGGGTAATATCGACGTAAACCTCGTCATTGGAATTCAAAAAGGATTCCACCGACAAGACCTTTCGGGCATTGTCGTTAATTTCCTTGGGAGTGAGGCCATAGTTTATCAGCACCACCTTGGAGCCCTTGCCCAGCGCCGCCTCCAATTCCGATTGGCGAGGCAGGGATACCGGCGGCGTCTTGTAGTTGGCGTTTTCGCAGAACTCCGCCAGCTCAAAGTACACGTCATCGGGCTCTCCGCCGCGAGCCTTGGCATACACCTCTTCCCACATGGACTTTGGCGTACCTATCAGAATCATGCGGTCAATATCGTAATGCCGCTTCAACGCAAAGGCGATAAACGGACTCTCCTGAACATCCTCATCGGCAAAGCGGTACTTCGCCAGGGAGTATTCACGATAGTTATTTTCGTTCCTCTGCGCAGGACCTGTGCCAAGAAAAGAAATCAGAACTTTTGACATGGGCTAGCGACCCCTATACAATTACAACACTTCAATAATCTCACACATAGTGGGAAAATCTTTTTTCTTAGGCCATTCAACGGCTTTTATCTTGACGGTGTTTCCGGCCTTGGCAGATGCGAACTTTTTGCATTGTAGCTCACGTAGAACTCCACGCACAGTAGCTTTTACTTTTGCGCCACCATCGACAACAACTTCGGCAAGTGTCACATCGTTCAATTTTTCAAATATCGAATTGGAAAGTTCGTTTTTCTGTTTTTCTACGGCCTCGGCAGTAGCAAATTCATCGGATATCAAACGACCATATCCTGCGTTTGTCTTGCCACCAAAGCCCCAGTAAGCCAAGGCCTCTTGCAAAAGATTCAAGCCGAGTACAGCCCAGTCCTTCGCTTTTTTCTGTTCTTCATCTGAATGACCGTCAAAGAGACATTTCACCGCCACCTTGAAGGAGCCCACCACACTCAAAAACTGCACCGGTACAGGAGTGTCAAAATCCGTAGGCCTTTCAGCCTTGCTGCTGTAATAATCCTGATGATGTGTCGTCAGGACATCCAACTTAAACGGTACAGACGAGGGCACGTGCCATCCATCATGGAACACAAGGCCGCCTGCTCTATTTTCAGAACCGAACATGATTTCGTAAGCAGGTCCATCCTTTTTAAAGGACGCATCTTCAGCGCCCCACACCTTATCACAGTAATGAGCGGCGAGGCCCTTCAAACCAGAACCAGGCAGCCAAGGTACGCCATAAGTATGATGCAAGGCTATTCCCGTTTCCAAGGGACTTGCTATACCCATTCCAGAAATTAAGCGCCCCTGGACCTTTAGCTCTTGCGGAGAAACCACAGTACAGGAATCCGCCTCAACGGTATTCAACCAACGTTCATAGGCAGCCTTATAAACATCATCGCGCTGTGTTGCGCATGCTTTCAAGAATTCCTGGTTGCTTTCGGAGTCAACTTCAGCAAACCGGTCCAGCAACAGGCCAATATTTGCTGACGATTCTTTTGCAACATCCGGCAAATTTTTTCGTTTAGAACACATTTGCACCTCTACTTTTCAGGCTTCAAAGCATCCACGGTCGTCTTTATCCACTGGGCAGCTTCCATCATGCTTTCAGACAGAAGCATATATTCCCCAAGAGAAATTTCTCTCAGCTTAGAGAAATCCTTCCCGGCAACAGCCTTAAGCGTTTCTGGATAAGCTCTATTCTTGACATCTTTCGCCATAGAGAAAGCCCATGCCTGGCATGCACCAGCATTGTGAATCAAAGCAGGAAAAGATCTTGCCCTAGTTACGAATTCTTCGGTCAAATCCAACTTGGACAATTCATTCCACGCACGTTCCGAATAAACCTGACTACGAGTTTTCAAAGCCATAGTTAAGCCCCCATGGTCACAAGCATACGTCCAAGACCAGTAGAGGCCTTTCCACCAAACTGCAGTTCCTTGACGGCAAGTTTTTGCGCCAACACATCCAGGAACTTGTCATCGCGTGCAAGAGCCGTATCCTGCCAAACCAGGCCCGCCAAAAGCGTTTCTGCCGGCAGGGACTCCTCATACCACAAAGCACCTTTCTGCACAATCTTTGTTTCGTCATCAATACGAATTCTAGCACGTACTTCAGTAGCATGCTTTGCCAAGAAATCAAACACAGCGTCGGACACAACAACAAAGCGATCCTTGAACATTTTAATCCAATCCGCGTCTTCCTTAAAGAATGCACTAGCGATGCTATTGCACCAAGAATCAACAGGCTGAGCCACCTTTGTAGATAAATCTAGGTCTTCAAGAACAACAGGACCTTCACTCCAGATTTTCTTATCGGAGTAAACGAACGCTTCATTTTCCTTGACTTCTGGAATTTCAATATTTGTTTTCTGATCGCGCTTCAACCGTGTCAGAAGTTGCGGACATGTTACCCATGCAAAGGTTCCCTTAAAGGCGCGCACCGGCAAGCAAAGCACATAGGCGTCGCTAAAAGAAACTGCACCAGCCTTAGCTTCGTTAGAAGCTTCGCCAAAGAAGGTCTTCAATTTTCCTTCGCCCAGACTGTTCTCACTTTCTAGATAATCGCGAATCACGCCTTTTACAGAGCTGCCCGGCAAAATGGGAAAGTTTGTCGCACGTTCACGAACAATGGGAAGGTCAACAAGACCCGTGCCTCGTCCAGCACCAACGTGGAGAGGGCTCAGAGTATGAAAGTAAATTGTTTTTGCATCCATGATATTTTTCCTTCTATTTAAACTTCTTTCCAAGTGCCCCAAACAGCGAGGCCAAATCCATCATTTACGTCCTGTTTGTCTAAGCATACGGACTTCATCCACGCCATCGCAAGTTCCTGAGCGTTTCCTTCTACAACTTCAAAGAAGTATACGGAACCCGTAGGTGTAATTCTGCGAATAGGCTTTGGACCCTTATCTTCGTAGGACCATCCTGAAATAGCCCTCCAGCGCTGAATAGCTGCAGACTTCAAGACTACCTTGACATTTGTTCCAGGGACAATTCCTTCAAGGGTGTTGGCCTCAATCCAATCAGGAAGCCAGCCCTGAGCAAAAATGGCCGATGACGTGAGTACCATGCGAATCTGCTTACTCGTTGCCAGAGCCTGCCTGATTTCTGCGGGACACTCCCAGCCAGCAGGGGCATTTGTCTTATTCCAATGAACAAGATGACGTTCGCCGCCCACAGGGTGAATAGTTCCATCCTTCAACTCATCGGTTCCAATCTGCACCGACAAATCGTAAGGTACGCTAGTAAAGGACAGTGAGGAACAAGTAAACAATTTGCCGTCTTCCGCTGTTTTGGACTTAGCGTCAATCTTCACATGGGTACTTTGCTCCAATACGGGCATGGGAAAATCAGACAATTCATCCAGCTGCGAAGCTTCTGCATCATAGGAACCCAACAGCCACTTTTTCATGCGAGCCAGAGACCAGAAACCCTTCAAGGTAGAAGGCTTTCCATCTAAAGCATCTGTCGGCATGCAGCAAGGCAACAAACCCTTAGGCAAGTCCACACCTTCAGAATCGCTCAAGAGCTTTGGCAACAGCGGATATACATGAAAACGATCATCGTTACCCTTTTGCACAACCATATCGGCAGGAGGAAAGAATCCTATTTCACCTTGGCAAACCGGGAACGGTCCCGCCACAGATACCTTGCGAAGTTCATCATGATTCCAGACAATCTGTTCACCCTTGGGAGTTCTAGCCTTGCCCACAGCCGTTCTCACAGAACCCGCCATCACCGAGGGCGTTACCCACTCTAAGCTACGCATTATGCTGCCCTGTCCGAAGCGATTATCTCTAAGGACCAGGGAATCCTCTACAGTCAGTTTATAAAAACTCATACATCATCCCCCATTGCCATAAAGCGTGCAACTCGAAGTTCATTCAGAATCTGTTCCAAATCCTGCCAAGTCTTTACTCCAGACACCGTCTTTTTCAAGAAATCATCGTCATCAACTTTAATGAGTTTATGTTTCCACACGGCAGTGAGCCTTGCCGGCAGCGCCGCGGCCAAGGCATCGGCACTTTCCCAGCCTGACATGCACTCCAAATCTCTGCGGGTTGCATAAGGCAGGTTCGAAGGCAACATCTGATTTTGGAATCGAGTAATCCATTGCTTTAGGCGTTCGTCAAATCCATTCAACCAGCGCCCGCGTACATCGGCAGTTTCAATGCCGCGAGTATGCAGACAGATTCCAAGACCATCGCGGTCATCACCCTTGGCCAATTTTTCAGCGACCTTTGCAAAGTCACGCACCAAGTCAAGAGGTTCCAATACATGGGCAATCACAACACCTACAGAAAGCGTAGGCTGTGTATCCAATTCAGCATTGTCCATAGCTTCGCCAAACTTATCATGCAAAGCGCGGACAACATCCAAGGCGCAGTCCAACGGAGCAAAAGCCATAACGTCGTCACCGCCACTGTAAATGCAGAGAGCTCCCTTCTCTTGACAAATTTCTGGAACTTTGAAGGCGAAACCTTCCAGCTTACGCGAGAATTCGCGGTGTTCCTCGGGAGACTTCAACTTTCCCAGGGTTTCACCCATACGGTCGCCATCGGCGAGGACAAACGCATAGTACGGAGAAGGATGACCTTTCACCACCTTATTCGCCCTTGATATCAAAGACTTTATCTGCTTTAGAGTTCCCTTGGCCTCGAAACGCACATTTTCATCAACATCCGCCAAGATAGCCTCGTGCCTGTGCTCGTACAACGGACTAGCATCGAACTTCCATCCGCCAAGAATTTCAGAAAGCCCCGCAGGGACCATGGGAATAATTTCAAGACTGTTCAAATGCCTATGGCATTCCTCAAGTTCCACGAAAAGTTCTTCATCCTGGGCCTTCAACTGTTTCAGCCAGGAGGCAGCAGCAATCGTCGTAATCGACGGATAGGCCTGTTCCCTATTGGAGAAATAGCGTTTTGTGACGCCAATGCAATCTAGGCACTCGTTATCCTTAAGGGCAAGCTGCGGAGCCTTCGCATTAGGCTTGAGTACAGATTCTCGAAGGCCATCCAGCGACGACTTGAAAACGCCCTTGAATCCAACTGCCGGGGCAAAGTCCCTGGTCGCCTTGCGGGCCGCCAAAAGCTTCATCACCTTCTTGCGATCAGCAGCATAGTCACCTGATTCTAAAACCCAGGCGGCAAAGAACTCTACAACATCTTCGATCTGCGTAGCCCACACATTGGAATCAATGGCATTGCTCAGTTTTCCGTAAGCGGCCATCGCCTTTTCTTTAAAGGACTCTGAGGCTGCGGACTTAGCCCTGGCAACCAATTCGCGAACTGCCGAGGCATCGCCTCCCTTGCATTGGGCAAGCACCACGTTGGCCACCGAGGCATCCTGATTTTCAAGCGCTTCGGGATATGGGAAAATTAAGTTTTCGCTACCGGCAGATTCAGCTACCGTCTTTGCCACGGCAACGCTTATATCCGAAAGAATCTTGGAGCCGCTGTACAAGTCGCCCATTCGGCGTGCAGAGGCAATAAAGTCCTGGACCGGCCCTATGGAAATCGCTAACAGGAAATCGCTCACTTTGCACCTCCAAGTTTCTTATAGCCGAACTCTTCCACGTATTGCTTCAACGCGATGATTGCATCGGAATTTTCCTGCACAGCAAGTTTCGAGGGAATAGCATTTTCGCGCACAATTTTCACCTCTTTCAGGCTGTTGTTGCCCCTAAACACCCCTACAGAGCCCGGAAGCAGTCCAAGTATATCCTGCGCAGTATTTTTCAGGAAAATATATGCAGGAGACCATGAACCATTTACAAACAACGGTTTAATGATGACTGGACTTCCCATACGGCCTTCTTTACCGCCAACGTTTATCATCAGATCATCGGGGTCCTGATAAGGTCTGTTGTCCTTGAAATGAATTATAATCGGCATACCTAATGCCGCCTTGGGAGATGTAAACTCATCATCCACAGCACCGTTTCCATCCAGCTGATTTCCAAGAGATGCGTGTTTTGGCAAACGCTGTTCCGTTGCCTTGCGGCAACTTTCTGCTTCGGGCCAGTAGGAACGACCTGGGCGATTCGGCTCCTGCCCGGGGCGACGTTGCTGCCTAAATTTTTTATACAAATCTAAACCGGTTGCCCATGCCGCCATAGCATCCAGACACTTCGATCCGGCATAAACGCTCATGTCGTTCAAAACAGAAACATCAGTTACATCACACTGAAGACATCCCAGACCTCTTCGTGTACGTGCTCCAATGCCTCCTAGCAAAATCCAGACATTAACAGCCTTCTTTACCTGCAAGCGCTGCTCTTCATTCAAGACAGACTCTTTCATAAGAACATGACAAGTAAAGTTGCCACCTTCCTTCACAAGGGAACAACTCGGATCTTCATCACTTTCAAGAGGAAATAACGCATAGGATTCTTTACTATAGCGTCTAAATCCAAAGAAATCCTGAGACTTCATCCTCTTTGCCGTGAATGCCCCTCCTTCAACTTGCACCACCACATTACTGGGATTCTGAGAATCACCCCAGATTGCAGTCTCCACCTTACGAAGGGTTTCGCCTTTCAAATCCTTGGCAAACAACTCCCTCCACCAAAAGCGCAGATGTCCTCGAATTTCAGAGGGGCGAACGGCAAAGCATTCCTCGGCGCGATTCGCCTCGGCACCACCACCCATAATGGGCGTTACCACTTTGATGGTATAGCTCAACTTTTCATAGCCCTTCCAGGGATCCCTGTCTTTGGGCGCCTTGGGAACGTCCATATTTGGCAACATCATCCTATTCACCTATTTCCTTATACCATTGTTTTAAATTTTCATTCAGCTTGCAAAGTCTCTTGTCAAGTTCATCGAGGCCCGTGGGCAGTTCATTTTTGCCGGTGCCGCAGTGCATAAAGGCGTTGCGGGTCTTGTTCAGGGTCTCGAAGGACTTGGCGTATTCCATGTTGTTGTTGAATATAGATTCTCTAAATGGAATAGACCGATTCAATTCCTCAAGTTTGTTCGAATCGCCCTCGCCGACCTTTTCTACCCAGTACTTGCTCGTATTGATTACGACCTGGCGCTTGACGCTATCCTTCTTGTCGGCGGCGGCAAAAATGCCCAGCTTAACCAGCCGATCCATGGCGATGTTTATGCAGCCTTCCAGCAGAATGGAGTAGCCGTTCTGCAAAAAGCGATGTTCGATGCACCAGTCCACGGCCTTGAACACGTTGCCGTTGTCATTTTCGTTGAAGCCCTCAAGCTTTTGGGAAACCACGTCGATCAGGGGCTTGAAGGCGGGCACTCGCATGTCAAAGTCCTTCAGAGACTGCAGATTGTCAAAGATCTTATTCCCTACGCCCCTGACAATACCGGTCTCCAGGCGATTCTGTTCAATTTTACGGGTGAAGTCGTCAACACTCTTTGAAATTTCTCTGCAGAGGCTGGCTTCGGCATCCTGGCCCCTGGTTTCTCGCAGAATGTCCTTGTTGGCGCGGTCCAGCAGCTTGCGGCAATCGTCAAAGCGTCCGTAGTTCACAAAGTTCCTGGCGGCATTGGTCCAGTCCATCAGGGTAATGAAGTCCGTAAGGTCGAACACGGGAACGGAACCGTCGGCATTCTTGGCCTCGAAGGCGCCGTAGGTGATGGCCTTTACATCCACCTTCTTGAGCAGGCGCAGGTAAGGTACCGCCACAAGCATGAGCATGGGCAGCGAGCGGAATCCATGGGTCACGTCGATGTATACTTCGTCGCCCTCGTCGACGCACTCCAGCAGTTTCTCGAAGATTTCCCAGAGTTCATCCTTGTTCTTGCCGCAGGGCATCTTTACCTCGGCAGAGCCAAAGCAAATTTTTTCGTATTCGGGCTGGGAGCGCATTTTTTCGAGGCAGGACAACAACAACTCGTCCTGGCCATTGCACCACTGGTTCACGGAGGACTGCTCCGTGCAAAGAATCTTGACGTGATCGCCGGCCGAGGAATCCCACCCCTTGCAAAAATGCCTGATGGCGGCCTCCTGCACGTAGCGGGTCTTGGGCTGCTTTTCGTCTTCAAACAAATACTCGCAGGGGGAATACTCGAACTTGCCCGTTTCTCGGTTCAAGCTCCCATTGCCGAGGATAGAAATAAACAGTCTGGACATGTAAAAAACCTCATGGTGCCGAGATAATATAATCCCTTACGCATGGAATCGTACGCCTTCTCCCTCAAAAAACTTTTTTTATCGCGCTAACTTAATTTTCCCGCCGCCAAAGACTGTATTTTTCCCGACCGAAACTTGTTCCGCCATGCGAAGCAGCATGTAGACGCGGGGGGTTACGGACTCAAGCCGGATTCGCCCCACGATGCCGGAATAGTCGATATTCTTGTTCTGGCGGGAACTGGTCCTGTTTCTTTGTACGTACTGCATGTCGGGAGTCGCCACGAGACGGCCAAACTCCTCGGCGAGGGAGTCAAGATTCCACCCCCGCACAGGCACCCCGTAGTTTTCGCAAATAGACACCAGGCGCTGCAGCAAGTTGCGACCAAAGGCACCACTGTCCCACTGCCTCAATATGGAACCGCCCACGTCGCGAACGGAAAGCGGAGTTTTCACCTTGAGTAGCCACGGGCCCTGGGCGACATCCTCGAGAGCGCCCGACGACAGATCAGAAGACAAGCCGGAAAAATCCTGCAGCAGCGCCGTTTTCGGTGGCGTCATGGCCTCTACCTTGAACCGATTGCCTACGCGCCCGATTCCCTCGCGGCCAAGCACCTGCAGCGATTTGGTAAAATACGGCACAAGCCCTTCGCGTTCACCGAACAGGGTGAGTTCCAGCATGGCCTTGTCCGCCTCGTTCTTGCATGGGTACACGTAGAGCATGCCGGCCTTGGGCGGGGTGGCTCCGCCGGGCTTGCCAAAGAACGCCTCGTAAAGCGGGTCGTACTGCGGACCCTCGCAATGCCAAAAATAGCCCAGGGCGCCGCGCAGGGCTGCCTCCGGGAAGTTCATGAAATGGGAAAAATCCTCCACCAGCAGGCGGTAGCAGACCTTCGTGATTTTTAGTTCGGGAACCTTCAGCACAGGTCTAAAATAAACAAACAATTTGAAGTCGTCACGCAAAAAATGCGCTTAACCCTTGTATGGGCGCGACCGAACCTCGTTCGGGCATGGCCGAGCCCAAGGGCAGGCCCCGGAGGGGCAATCCCTCATCGGAAGAGGAGTGCTTTCAGAGGATTATAAATGAAGTACGAGTATCTGCCGAGAGGATAGTCTTAATCCCTCCTCATGAGTCTTACTGCCAGAAGGGCGAGCGGCACGACCGAATATCGTTCGGGCATGGCCGAGCCCAAGGGCAGGCCCCGAAGGGGCAATCCCTCCTCGGAAGAGGAGTGCTTTCAGAGACTGTTGAAGAATTTTTCAAGGGTCTAGGAGAATTGGAGTCTTAATCCTTCCTCATGAGTCTTACTGCCAGAAGGGCGAGCGGCGCGACCGAACCTCGTTCGGGCATGGCCGAGCCCAAGGGCAGGCCCCGGAGGGGCAATCCCTCCTCGGAAGAGGAGTGCTTTCAGAGTCTCTTTGGGCTGACTTTATGCTTGAAAACGCTCCCAAGTCTTAATCCCTCCTCATGAGTCTTACTGCCGGAAGGGCGAGCGACGCGACCGAACCTCGTTCGGGCATGGCCGAGCCCAAGGGCAGGCCCCGGAGGGGCAATCCCTCTTCGGAAGAGGAGTGCTTTCAGAGAAATCGGGATAGGTCTTGAAGGTGCCCCAGGGGTAAGCGTCTTAATCCCTCCTCGGAAGAGGAGTGCTTTCAGAGGAGTCTTTCCACACCACTTAACAAGGAGTACACTATGGTCTTAATCCCTCCTCGGAAGAGGAGTGCTTTCAGAGATGTAAGTTACGACTTTTCCATGCTGAACGGCATTTTGTCTTAATCCCTCCTCGGAAGAGGAGTGCTTTCAGAGGGTTGGTCTGACATCGGATATGGACTGTACTCCAAGTCTTAATCCCTCCTCGGAAGAGGAGTGCTTTCAGAGTTACTATGCGGAAACCTCCAACGGCGTAGAAATTGAACTGTCTTAATCCCTCCTCGGAAGAGGAGTGCTTTCAGAGTTTTGGTTCCTTATCCTATGATTAAGCTGTATAGTCTTAATCCCTCCTCGGAAGAGGAGTGCTTTCAGAGGATATTGTGGTTTAGGTAATTTTAACATTGACTTAGCTAGGTCTTAATCCCTCCTCGGAAGAGGAGTGCTTTCAGAGTATATCCAAAATTGCTCAAATTATTCCCCATTTTGGAGTCTTAATCCCTCCTCGGAAGAGGAGTGCTTTCAGAGCAAGGATACAGCGAATCTCTAAAAGAGAATCAGGCGTGTTAATCCCTCCTCGGAAGAGGAGTGCTTTCAGAGTTTTTGGGCACTGACCAATGGGGGTACACTGAGATTGCGTCTTAATCCCTCCTCGGAAGAGGAGTGCTTTCAGAGTAGCTATATGGAAATCAATATCGGTATGGGTAAGGAGTCTTAATCCCTCCTCGGAAGAGGAGTGCTTTCAGAGTAGTTCTATATGACCAATATGCTTTGTATGTTTGTTAAGTCTTAATCCCTCCTCGGAAGAGGAGTGCTTTCAGAGGGGTACCCTTCTGGAAGCCTTTATTTATGCGGGTTCCAGGGGCAAAAATGCAGCATGTCAAAATTTTACACATTTTTCAACAAGATTTTGAAGCAGCTTTATTCAAAAATCGCCAAAATATTGCGTTTTTAATCAAATTTC
>JAZLKH010000060.1:0-54943 GCA_045597545.1 Fibrobacter sp. | reverse complement strand
GTAGTACCGTCACCAGCAGCGTCGCTGGTCTTGTTCGCAACTTCCTTTGCCATCTGGGCGCCGAGGTTTTCGTAAGAGTCCTCGAGTTCTATTTTCTTAGCCACAGAGACGCCGTCCTTGGTCACATTGGGAGCCCCAAAGGACTTTGCCAGCATAACGTTACGACCCTTGGGGCCGAGAGTGACTTTAACTGCATTGGCGGGCTTGTCCACACCCTTCATGAGGGCTTCGCGAGCTGCAACATCAAACTTCAACTGTTTTGCCATTTTTGTTTTTTCCTTGTTTAAAATTCTTTATTTAGCTGTGAGCAATGAGTTTTGAGCCCTGAGCTTAAATAATCGCGGCGTAGCCGCCTAACCTTAAACTCGTAGCGAGTGAAACGAGCGGGCTCGCTGCTCAAAACTGAAAACTTTTACAGAGTAGCGAAGATGTCGGATTCCTTAACGATCAGGTAGTTTTCGCCATCGACATTGATTTCTGTGCCGCTGTACTTGCCGTAGAGAACCACGTCGCCAACCTTGACTTCCATGGCGACAGTTTCGCCAGCTTCGGTCTTACGGCCCGGGCCTACTGCCACAACCTTACCCTGCATGGGCTTTTCCTTCGCGTTATCCGGGATGAAGAGACCGGAGGAGGTCTTCTGTTCGGCTTCGGCCGGCTTTACAACGATGCGATCTGCTAAAGGCTTGATCATTTTGTTTTCCTTTGTTGCGGGTTCCGTATTGGCGGATGCCCTTTTGTTTAATTCTGTAGCCCAAACGGGCTTCTTTGTTTTCGGCCTTAATTTAGCAATTTTTATGCCAAACTAGGAGATTGGTTGAAGGGGAGGGCGAATAGGGTGATTTGGGGTGAAATGAGCGTTTTTTACCCCACGTACATAAGGAATTCTGTTTTCTTTTGAAACAAAATATTCTTGGCGTTTAAAAATGAAACAAAAAAAGCTGGCTTTTCAGCCAACCTTTTTAGTGCGGGGTATAAAGATTCTTCAAATCTCGAACCTACTTAATGGTAGAAGTCAGGCGGAATGCAAGGCCCACGTCAGACATCTTTTCTTCGCTGTAGACGCTAAACTGGAGCTTGTTCTTGCCGATATTCTTGACCAGGGCTACGGTCCATGCCAAATCTTCGGCATCGGGTTTCTTGGGATCGACCTGGTCGCGGTCCTTGACGTATTCCATTTCGAACATGAGGTTGTTCAGGATGCCGAAGGTGGGCAGTTCGACGCCGACGTAGAAGGGCATGTACATTTCACCCGCTTTGTTCATGTAGCCAATTTCCTGGGCGACGTAGTTGCTTGCTTCCGTGTTGATATCTTCGTCTTCGGTGTAGGTCACTGCGTATTCACCGTAAAGGCGGAGGTTCGGCATGATGGTGTAGCTAGCGTAAGCGGCAACGCGGTGGGTCAGGTAGGCGGTGTTCTGAACCTGGTCTACCAGATTTGCGCGGTAGGCTGCCTTGACTTCCAGGGGGAAGGTGAACTTCATATCGTCTTCGATACGGACGTAGCCGGTGTTTGCCTTGCCGTCCTTGGCGGCGACCATGGCGGTAAGCTGGTTGAGACCGTGCTTCCAGCCCAGTTCGAGAGCGTTGTGGGCGTAGTCACGCATCCAGAGACCGCGAGCGTTTACGCCCTTGTCGATATAGGTACCGAAGTGGGTGGATTGGGACCAGTCCGTCTTCCAGTGACCGATTTTCAAGTTCAGCAGGTCGTTTGCACCAAGGTTCCACTTGTAGTTGACCCAGTAGAGGTCTGCGAGAATCTTGTCGTAGTTCTTGCCTTCGATGGTGTTGCCGAATTCGGGGGCGAAGATACGGAGCATGATCAAGGCGTCCATGTTGTCGGACTTGTACTGACCGCCGATATTGGCGCGGATCCAGCCACTGCTGAAGTTGTTCTCGTCGTCGGCGATGGACTTGGTAACCTGGGTCTGGACGTTGCCCTTGAGGCTCATGTTGTCGGTTACGTCTGCAGCGAAGGAGGCGATACCCATGGCGAGTACGGCGGCTGCGATTTTCTTGAAGTTCATTTAGTACTCCTGTTAAAATTCCGGCGGAAAATTTAGAATTTACCCCTTTCTTTTCAAATACCAATCATAAGAAATAATTATTTTTGGTCCCGAAAATTTTCATGTGGAGTGTGAAATGAAAAAGTCCGTTCTTGTTTTGTCCACTATTTTGGCTGTTTCTGCGTTGGCAACCTCGGCCCAGGCAAAGACCCTGGCTCCGAACAAGACCCATGCCGTATTGAATGTTACCTATACGAACTATGACGATGTTCCCCAGGTAAAAAAGAAGCTTACCTTTGTGGGCCAGAACAAGCCCAAGAACAAGATTTCCGTGACGACGGATATGTACGGCGAAGTCAGTTTCCATATTCCTCGCGAAGATACCTACACCATTTTGTGCGAAAGCCTGACTGGTCCCTTCGAATGCGGCAACACTCCTTATGTTTCTATGACCGCCAGCACGGGTGGAATTACCGTGGTATTCGATGACACCCGCGCCGAATTGACCGGAGTGACCTTTAAGCAGGGTAGTGCCGAACTGGTACCCAGTTCCCTCAAGACCCTGGATGCGGCCATTGCGGGCCTTAAGCGTAATCCCAAGGCCAAGGTGGAAATCCAGGGGCACACCAGCAGCGAGGGCGGCGATGAGCTGAACCAGAGGCTGTCTGCGGAGCGCGCCTACAGCGTTCGCGAATATATGATCAGCAAGGGTGTCGCCGAGAGCCGTCTGACGGCAACTGGCTACGGTTCCAGTCAGCCAAAGGCTGACAATAGCACCGAAGCGGGTCGTAAGCAGAACCGCCGTATCGAGCTGGTCGTGCTTTCTGAAGAATGATTGATAACTAACGTTATACATTAATACTGCACCTCGGTCATGTCAAAAACTTCGTTTTTGCCGAGACTCTCAGCTTAGACATTGATTGATTTTTTGAAAGGCGACTGCGTAAAGCCACATTTTGAAAATTCAGAATAAGAAAAAAATGCTCCGATTTGAGTCGGGGCATTTTTTGTTAGTGTAATGTCGAGGTTCGTTATACCAAGGTGCGTTACACCAGGGAGATTCCGTCGTCGGAGATGACGATTTTGCCTTCGCGGAAGAGGGTGCCCAGAAGCTTCTTGAAGTTCTTTTTGGACATGCCAAATTCTTGGCGGATGACCTCGGGATCGGTGTGGTCGCCGTAGGGGAGGCTGCCGCCGGCTTCCTGCAACTTTTGGATGAGGGCGTTTGCGCCGTCGCTTTTCATGAGGCCCTTGTAGCCGATGGGGTTCAGACTCAGGGTAATCTTGCCGTCGCTGGTGAAGCGCTGGATGAAGCCCGGCATGGTGTCGCCGATGTAGATGCGTTCCATACCCGGGGCAAGCATGAGACGGCCCGTGTAGCGGTAGTCTACGAGGAAATCTACGTATTCCTTGGTGACTTCGTAGGCGGCAAGCTGAACGCGCTGGCCGATGTGAAGTTCGCTGGTGTCCAGGTCCAAAAAACTCTTGATTTTTTCGGTGGCCACGATGCGGTTACTCTTGTCGTCAACGAGGATGAATACGACGCAGCGGTCGCCGCGCTGGAGTTCGCCCAGCTGCTGCTTGAAGGGGAGGAAAAGGTCCTTGTTCAAGCCCCAGTTGAGGAATGCGCCGAAACGGTTCACTTCCTTGACTTCGAGAACGGCGAATTCACCTACGGTGGCGTAAGGCTTTTCGATTGTGGCGATGGGGCGGTCTTCGCTGTCGGTGTAGACGAAAACGTCCAGAAGTTCGCCGACTTCCAGTTCAAAGGTGTTGCGGTTGCCGGGGAGGAGCACGCGTCCGCCGGTTTCAAGTTCCAGGTAGTAACCCTGGGGGGCGATTTCTTCGACGCGGGCGCGGTTGTATTGACCAAGTTCCATAAAGCCTTTCCGTTCAATTGAAGTTTTGGGATACCTTGTGATATCTTGCTACAAGTATAGCTTATTTAAGCGGTTGTGCCAAGGTACGCTTGCGTTCCTACATGATTACAAGCAGGCTGCCTACGCCAATGGCAAGCCACAGGATCGCGCCCTGGATAAAGGGCTTGGGGCCGCACTTCTGCAAAGCTGCCTTGGAAAGTCCTGTACCGATGAGGAACAACGTAACGGCGAAGCCGCGCTTGGCGATAGCAACGATAGTGGTGCCCACAGCGGCGGGAACGCCAATGGCCGGGAACAGGTAAGTGTTGATGACCATGGCGATGGCAAAGAGGAAGATGAACCAGGGAATCACATCGAACTTGCCCTTGCCGGAGTTCTTGCGGAAAATCAACATGGTCACAAGAGCCAGGGGGAGAATCCAAAGAGCTCGGGTACACTTTACCATGGCGGCCACCTGCAAGGATTCGTCGCTGTAGGCTGCTGCGGCACCTACCACGGAGCTGGTGTCGTGAATGGCGATGGCAGCCCATTCGCCGAACTGCTGGTTGTCTAAACCAATAAGGTGACCCAGGGGTGGGAAAACCAAAAGGGCCAAGGCATTCAGCACAAAGATTGTTCCCAAAGACATGCTCATCTGCTTGTCGTCGGCATCTACAACGGGAGCCACCGCTGCGATGGCGGAACCACCGCAGATAGCGGTACCGCTAGAAACCAGGTAAGACGTCTTGGAGTCCACCTTTAGAATTTTTCCGACGATAAAGCCCAGTACCATGACGGTGGCTACGGAGACGATGGTGAACATCATGCCTTCCTTACCGGAGGCGAGGGCGGCCTGCAAATTCATGCCAAAGCCAAGGCCAACGACGCAACCCTGGAGCAGGTACTTCTGGGTTTTCTTTGCAAACTTGGGGAAGGCGGGACCGCCGAAAATAAAGGCGTAAACGATACCCGCTAAAAGTGCCATCCAGGAGGCGACGCATGGGCAGCAGGCGGTGAGAATCAAAAGAACGAATGCAATCTTTGCGAGTTTCTCTTTCATTTTCTGTATTCCTTTTGTGGCGTAGCTTTTTACTCTTGGGACTGCGCCGGTTCGCTGATGGGTAGGACTTTTGTTTTCTTCATGAAGGCCAGAGTTTCCTTTTCGCCTTTCTTTGCCAGCATATTCAGCAGGAACAAAAGCTTGCGGTAAGTGTCCTCGGTCATTTTTTCGCGGGCGGTACTCTTGGTCAAATACAGTAGGGGACTGGTACGGTCGTAGTCCTTGCCGCCGTAAGTCTTGGAAGCGGCTACGCGGTCGCAGAACATTTCCTTGATGTAACGGTCTGGCATTGGCATGGGAATGATTTTCTTTGTTACCATTTCGTAGTCGTACCAGAATTCGAAATGATGCTTGTTGCGACCCTTGTGATGCATCCAGGCCAAGCTATAGCCGGTGTCGCGGCGTTCCCCGTTGTTGGGAGATTCCTTGCCGGTGTAGTACTTGCAGCCGGGAATGAATTCCGTGGGAGTGTACTTGGACAAGTCGTGGAATAATCCCTGAAAACCAATGCCTGCCTTGAAGCAAAGCCGAATGACTTCGTTTCTGTGCTTGGTGATGGTAATGAAATGCTTGATTGGGTGCATCATGCTTGCAAATGTAGTTATATTTCCCAACATGAAAACTGCCATTGACTTTATCGGGGATGTTCACGGCCACAGCCAATGTTTACAGGCGCTGCTGACGAAACTGGGCTACGTGGAATCTGCGGGGGCTTACCGTTACCCGGGTAATGAGCGTATGGTTGTTTTTCTGGGGGACTACGTAGACCGTGGCCCCCACGTGCGAGAAACTTTACAGATTGTTCGTGCCATGCGTGATGCAGGTTCCGCCATTGCCCTCATGGGAAATCATGAATTCAATATGCTTAGCTTTTGGCAGAAGAATGGCAAGGGTGACGGACATTTTCTGAAGAAGATGAAGGATGGCTACCTGAGGGAACATTCCTTCAACAAGGTCGCCATTCATTCCAAGACGGTGGCGGACTTTGTAGGCCGCAAGCAGGAATTCAATGAGTTCCTGGATTTTGCAAAGACCTTGCCTTTCTATTTGGAAACGCCTGAGTTCCGCGCCCAGCATGCTTCCTTTGATTCCACTGCAGTGAGCGCCTTGAATGCACTTGGCATCAGCTGCTTTGCTGACGGCAATTTCGACGAATTGATAGCCCGCGCCAACGACGAAGATCGTGAATTTGAAGATTCTCTGTTTACGCCCATCGATTTGTTGCTGAAAGGCCCGGAAATGGACTTGCCTGAGGGTCTGCACTTTACCGATGCCGAGGGTGTGCGCCGCATTCGTACCCGCCTTCGCTGGTGGGTGAATCCCAAGATCGCAACCTTCCAGGAATTAAGCTTCCAGCCCGGCGTAGACATGCCCCAAAGCGACTTGGTTTCCGAGGAAATCCGCAACCGCGGTTATTACTGCGAAAATGAACGCCCCGTATTCTTTGGCCATTACTGGCTTCGAGGCGTTCCGGAACTGATCCGCGATAATGTTTGCTGCCTAGATTTCAGCGTGGCTGGACATTTGGGTGACGGTCGTTTGGCTGCTTACCGATTTGACGGTGAACAAAAACTTGACGCAAGTAAGTTCGTGTGGGTGGAGGCAAAAACCCGTGGCTAAATTGGCCTTTGTGTTTGCCTTGATGGCATTCCTGTTGTCTTCATCTAATTGCCTTTTAAAATCTCATTTGCTTGATTGTTTGAACAACGCCCTGTGCGGTTTGACATCTGCGGTGTTAGCGGTGTTCTTTATTTTGCAATTCACCTGTGGCAGTAGAATTACGATAAATAGTTTGTTTGAAATAATGGCACTTTGCGCCTTGTTTCTTATGGCTTTTGAATTAGGTGCCTTTGTCCTTTGCAAACGTCGAAGCTATTCCTTGATTGTCCCTGTTACATTTATTGCTACGGTATTGTTGCTGCTTGGACAGTTTGTTTTTGAAAAATGTGAATTGCCTCCCTTTACGGAATCTGTGTACGTATTCGCTGTAGGAATCGCCTCCCTGTTGCTTTTTGGCGCTGGATTTTTGGTGACGTTGCTTCGGTTTGTAAGGAAATCTCCGCAGTTAGGGAATATGAATCGGCTTCTTGCGGTGACCTTGATCGTGGGGGTGACTTTTACCGCCTTGGGAATGTTCCTGGTCCGTAGTTAACTCCTGACTTTTGCTATTTTTTTACCCATGTTACAATGGGACACTTTGCTTTCTGCGACGCGTTACGGACACCCGGCCGATCCGGATCCTAACCGCTCTGATTTTCATCGAGATTACGACCGAATTGTTTTTTCTACAGCTTTTCGTCGCTTGGGCCGCAAGACCCAGGTTCACCCCTTCTCTGTGAACGACCATGTACACAGCCGTTTGACACACAGTATTGAAGTGTCCAGTGTGGGTCGCAGCTTGGCCATTACGGTGTATCACCTGATCAAGAAGTATTTGCCCAAGTATGTGAACGAATACCAGTTCGGTACCATCGTGCAGTCTGCCTGTTTGGCCCATGACATCGGTAATCCGCCCTTTGGCCACGCCGGTGAAGCGGCCATTCGCGAATGGTTCCGCAAGAACCGCGAATCGGCCCCCTTGCGAAATTTGACGGATGCAGAACGGGCTGACTTTGAAAACTTTGACGGCAACGCCCAGGGACATCGTATTCTGAGCAAGTTGGAGTACCACTTTATGGAAGGCGGAATGCGCCTGACTTATGCGACTATCGGCTCCATGATCAAGTACCCCCGTCTAGCAAAGTTTGGCTCTCCCACAAGTTTATTCTCTACGGAAGCGGACTTGTACCGTGTTGCGGCCTATACTCTGGGTATTCCTGAGTTGGAAACGGGTAAGTGGCAGCGCCATCCGCTGGTTTACCTGATGGAAGCCGCCGACGATATTTGCTACAGCATTTTGGATGTAGAAGATGCCATTGAGCTTGGTATCCTCTCCTTTGGCGATGTCCGCGAGCTGTTTATGTACCTTTGTGGTCCTGACGTGGATATTGACCGCGAGTACAAGGAAAATGGTCAGAACTTCCGCGACTTCTTGAGCAGTATTCGTGGACGCGCAATCCAGAATCTTATTGACGACGTGGCCGTGACCTTTGTGAAAAATTACGAGGCCATTATGGAAGGGGCGCCTGTTGGGCACCTTGTAGAGATTGCCCGTACCGAGGCTACCCATGGTATCGCCATTGCAAAGCGCTTAGGAGTGGAACGTATTTATCCGGACCGCCGTAAGACCGAACTGGAAGTCGGCAGTTACACCACCTTGAGTACCGTGCTGGATGCGTTCATCAATGGCGTTCACGATTTTTACGCCAACGGTCAGAATTCCTATCGCGCCGATAGAATTGTCCGCCTGATTGGTCGCGGAAAAATGGGCCAGATGATGACCCCTGCGGAATCCTATCACCAGGTGCTGGATTTCGTCAGTGGCATGACTGACAATTATGCAACGTATCTGGCCCGTCAAATCGGCGGCCTCGCCATGGGTTAACGATGATTTGGCTTTTTGATTATGACCTCACCTTGTACGGAGCCGATGAACGTTGCGTCATCGATTCCCTGGATCACCGGATTTCTCTTTCGGTGCAAAAGGCGACGGGTGTAGATTTTGAAAAGGCCTCGGAAATCCGTAAGGAGTACCTGCAACGCTTCGGAACCACTCTTGCTGGGCTCCAGGCGATGCACGGTGTACAACCCGATGATTTTTTCGATTTTATCCATGAACCGGAATATTTGACATATCCCAAGCCTTCGCCTGCGAAACGCAACTTGATTATGGGCTTGGACGGGCATCGCTTTGTCTTTACCAATGGTCGCCGTGATTGGAGCGAAGCTGGTATGACGCACATGGGTGTCCGCGACTGCTTTGAGGATATTTTCGACTTAAAGCAGATGGACTGGGTTGGCAAGCCTCATGATAGCGCGTACGACAAGGCTGAACGCTGGCTGGCGCAAAAGTTGCCTGAACAGTTCTTTGCCAATGGAACTCCCGCGGATCCTTCTAAAATTGTTCTGCTGGAAGATTCCGTGCGCAACCTGGAACCTGCCCACCGCCGCGGCTGGACTACTGTTTTGGTGAATCCCGTTCCCGATACTCCTAGCTGGGTGGATTACTACGTGCCAAGCCTCATGCACCTGACCACCATTCTGCCTGAGCTTGTTCGTGACTTATAATTAACAACTAGATTCAGCTCCTTCAGAAATCAAATGAACTAAGTCCACCTTAAACCACGACCTGCCTCGAGCCTCCGCCCCAACCTTCACCCCTCACCCTGCAACCTATAACCCGCAACTCACCACTCATAGCTCACAACTCACAACTCATAACTCATAACTCACTATGCTCGAACTTTTATCCATGAACTTTATGCAGAACGCCCTGATTGCAGCCGTGTTGGTGGCTATTGCCTGCGGCGTTATGGGAACCTTTGTGGTGGTGAACCGTTTGACTTCCTTGTCCGGCGGTGTTGCACATGCGTCCTTTGGTGGGGTAGGCCTTGCTGCGTTTCTGGGATTTTCCCCGATGTTGGGTTCCCTGGGCTTTGCTGTAGCTTGCGCCATGGTCATGGGAATGCTTACTTGGAGGGATCGCAAGAATTCTGATACCTTTATCGGCATCATCTGGGCGGCAGGCATGGCCCTGGGCGTAATCCTAACGGACTTGACTCCGGGTTACAGCGGTGAAATGATGAGCTTTTTGTTCGGTAGCTTGCTGACTGTACCCACTGAACTTTTGTGGTGGATGGGCGCTCTCCTAGTTTTGATTGTTGGAACCGTACTTTTGAACTATCGTAAGTTTCTTGCCATTTCCTTTGATCCGGAATTTGCCCGGGTGCAGGGCATGCCTGTTTTGAATTATTACATGTTCCTCATTGCCCTTATCGCCTTGACAGTTGTCATCGCCGTGCAGGCGGTGGGTATGATTCTTGTGATAGCTCTTTTGACCATTCCCAGCTACATCGCCGAAAACTATGCCAAGAACTTGACACAGATGATTCTCATCTCCGTGGGAGTTTCCCTGGTGCTAGTTCTTGCCGGTTTGCTGCTGGCCTGTCAGATGAACTTTGTGGTGGGACCCACCATTATCGCCTGCGGCGTTTTGCTTTATCTAGTGAATTTTGCTATAAAGAGGATTCGTAAGGTTTAGGTTTTTATGAAAAATAAGCTGATTGCACTTCTGGTTGTCCACAGCGTCCTGCTGGTTGCATCCGTGTTTGCCTATCCGGCACCGGCGGCGCGTAACGGCTTTAACAATATGTCCGTGAATACGGAGTATTCTGAACTTTTGAAGGAGAAGAACGCCCGTAACGATTCCCTGTTGCCAGCCTTGGACGGCGACAAGGCCTTTGCCGAGGTGTTGCGACTGAATCCCAATTTTTGGAGCCTTGGCGGTGCCATCGACAAGGAGGCCTCCTTGGTGACGAAGTTGAATGCCAAGGTGGTGTTCATCGACGGTATTCGCGAAGAACCCTTCTGTACCTTGGATAAAAATTCCGGTAATAGTGCTGGGGAATGGAATGTAAGCATTGGCGTGGACTTTGTGTCTGGCGGTTCCAATACGGTGCATATCCATGTGCAGCAGTGCTTGGATTACGTAAGGGATGAACTTGGTTACGCTGTCAAGAAAGGTGACAAGGTGGTGGTGATTCCACCTAAGAAGGTTCTGGACAAGATCAAGGAAAGCGAAATTCCCGACGCTATTGACATCGACTTGCAGCAGACCTTGCTCAAGGCCCACGAGGATGTGAACCTCACCGGCAAGTGCCCCAAGGATATTGACGCCTACATCATTCTGATGAATGTGTACGAACAGGTTAAAACACAGAAGATGGACTACGTGGTCATCAACGATCAGCTGAATAAGCAGCGCAACGGCGGCAGCCGAGTGCAGTCTTGCGCCTTTAGCCGTGAATGGAATAAGAAGTATCAGGAAAGTGCCAGCTTTGAATGTGACATCGACAATGACGAGTGTCTGTATCGTCAGGAAAATGACGGCGATTCCCGCTGGAGCATTAACTACGAAGCCGACCGCTTTGAGTACATCAACAAGAAATTCCTGTTCTTCAACCTGAATCCCAAGAGTATCCATAAGGGCGGGACTATGCTGGACCTTCGCCTGATACGCCTTTCTACGACCCTTTACTTGGAAGCCTACCTGAACATGAAGGGGGAACCGGTTACTTTAGGGCTGGTCATCGTCCCTGGCGACAAGACTATCGAGGATTACGAGGACGAGGAAGACGAGAGTATGGTGGAATGAGCTGGCGGGGGGATGAATGATAAGTGATGGTTGGAAATGTCTGTGTTTTTGGGATGTAGTCGGGACTTTCGTTTGCTAAATCAAAATATTTTATATAAATTTCAGTAGGTAAGAAATACAAGGAGAAATTTATGAAGCGTTTTATTAAGGCATCTCTCTTGGCAGCCATGGTTGCAGCACCTGCAATGGCCGATGAAGCTTTTGGCGGCATTGGCGTGACCATCTATCAGCTTCGCAATGGCGTTAAGGTTGCCGAAGTGATTCCGGGCACCCCGGCTGCAGATACCAAGCTGCAGGCAGGTGACGTGATTATCGCCGTTGACGGTGTAAGCCTTTCTGGCAAGAATATTGATGAATCCAAGGATTTGCTCCGCGGCCAGGTGAACAAGCCGCTGGAAGTGACCTTTGTAAGTGGTGTGGATACGCTGACCGCCACGATGCGTCGCGCTCAGCTGACGATTAAGGATTTGGAAGGCGACAAGGTGGAAGCCTGGTATGGTGACAAGACCGAGTTCAACGCTCAGGAACTGGAAACCTACGCCAGTGCAACCCAGAGCGATAAGCAGCTGGTCGCCGTGCTCAAGCGCGGAACCGTTGTGAATGGCGAAGCCTCTGTAAAGGCGGCTGACCTCAACGGCGTTTATGTGGAACGCGCCGATGAATTTGCACCCAAGGCTCCCAAGCAGAACATTGCCAAGGCCGATTCCGCTAAGCTTAGGGGACTTTCTCGCAAGGCGGTAAGCTTTGACCTGAAGTCTGCCGGAACCGCCATCGTTACCATAATGAGTGCCGAGGGCGAACAGGTTGCAACGCTTCGTGCCGATAATGCACAGCCTGGTTTCAACACCTTGAACTGGAACGGTGAATATGTTCCGGCTGGTCGCTACATGGTGACTATTGAACACAATGGAAGCGTTAGCGGTAAGAACGCCGTGCTGAAGTAAGTCGTTTTTTCATCCCTACTAAAGCAATAAAAACAAAAGACACATCCTGGATGTGTCTTTTTTGTACTTGAGGCGGGATTCATCTAGCCCTACGGGTTAGATACAGTTTCTACGGCTCAGTCATGTCCAAATAAATTTGTCCACGACATTCGCCTTACGAAACTGTCGAACCATCGGCTTCTCGTCCATGTCTCAATTATTAAAAGAAAAAACACCCATAAAGGGTGTTTTTCTTTTTAAATACTCGAGGCGGGATTCGAACCCACGACCCTCTGCTTAGAAGGCAGATGCTCTATCCAACTGAGCTACTCGAGCCCAATTCCCTTGGGGGATGGTTTCGCATATATAGTAATTTTCGTGAATCTTTTCAACTGAACGACCAGGGGAGGTTCAGCTACATTATTTCTTGAACATCTTATCCAAGGTCGCCTTGAGGTGGTTCATGTTGGCCTCGTTTAGAGTCTCATAGCGGTAGAACGTCCCGTCGGCATTTACCAAGTACACCACAGGAATGTATCCGGTGCCGTAAGAAGAGCCGAACTTGAATTCAGCATCCTGGAACACCGGCATGGATACGTGGAACTGGTCGATGAAAAGTCTGATGTCGTTCTTCTTGATGCCACCGCCCAGGCCAATGGCGATACCGGTAAGACCCGAGGGCTCGTACATTTTCACCAGGTCCTGGATGCCGGAAATGTGTCGCTGGCAGTGGGGACACTTGGGGCTGAAATAGTAGATGAGCAGGGGCTTCTTGCCGTAGTGACTAAAGATAATCCCCGGATCGCTGATGCCTGCCAGGGGCTTGGAAAAGTCCATCTTCATGGGCTGGTTTGTGGAGGAATCCTGCATCAACTGAACGTCTGCCATTTGAGGCTCCGGAGCCAGTTGTGCAAAGGACATTCCGGTAGCTAGGGCGACAATACTCAAAAACTTCGTAACGAAACGCATTGGGGCGGTAAAACTCCTATAAGTATGTGCTTAAAATATGAAAAAATTGTCCAAAAAGTTTAGGGGGAGGGGCAAAATAAGAGAAAAATGCATTTTCGGTGTGATGAAAACACTATTGGCGACCTCTTGCGCCCTAATTCGGGGTTAAAGGCTGTATGTCGTCGTGATGGAGTAGTGGGCTTCACCCTTGCGTATGCCGTTCAGCGGGAAGCTGATGTCGGCCTTGTTGATGAGGCGGCTGATGGACTTTGTCTGGGCAAGGCGGATGCCGAAGCCCGCGATGTATATCAGTTCCTTGCGGTTGATGTCCTTAAGCTCCCAGGCCGTCTCGCCGATGCTTCCGAAGGCGACCAGGACGGGCATGAGGGTTGCCAGTTCGAAGTCGGGGAAGAAGCGCTGTTCCAGGCTGCCGTATACTCGGGCCTGTCCCGTGTAGAATCCTGTGGGGAATCCGGCGAAGCCGTCGCTACCGCCCAGCGACACCTGGTTACCCAGGTTGGTATCCTTGTAGAAATCCATCTGCCCCTTGAGTGCGGTAGAGAGCTTGTTCGTGGGGTGGAAGATGTATTCGCCGAAGACCTTGCTGTAAAAGTCATGCTGCTGGCCATGGTCCAGGTAGAAGCGCATCTCGGACTTTAAGGTCAGGTGGTGCATGTTGCGACCCAGGTACAGATTTGTCCAGAAATCTAGGCGGATGTCGTTGTCTCCAGCGCCGATCTGCTCATAGTTCTTGGAAATCTGGGCCTTGATGGAGTAGCCCTTTTCGATATCCTCGGTCCACTTGACGTTGTGGAGGTTCTTGATTGTCTCGTAGCGGAGGTTGGAAAGCTGCAGGTACATGCCCAGGCGGGAATCCTTCTGCTCTGGGAGCCAATCGTTCCAGGCTGCGGCGGAATCGATGACATAGGCGTCCTCGCCGTCGGTAAAGAGGTAGCGGAACAGGTTTCCGTCGGTGGCGGTTTTACGGCGGTAGTCGTAGGTTGCCCCTACGTAGAACTTACGGTAGGTGCCGCCAAAGGATCTGCAGAACCTGAAGCTCAGGGAATCGTCGACAAAGTCCTCGACCTTCAGCAACTGGACTGTCTCCTTGCCGTTGTAGCGCTGCAGGGAGTCCAGGTTCTTTTCCGTTTCGTAGGGTACTGCGCCTTGTGGCATGTCGCCACTGCCGTAAACGTAGGCAAAACGCTTGTTCTTTAGGCCTTCCAAAGTGTAGGCCCACTGGTTCTGGCTTCTGCTTAGGAACGGCACGTACATCTTCCAGCTGGCCAGGTAGCCGTCGGTGTTGTAGCTGTAGACGAAATCCAGGTGGTTGTAGCGGAACAGGAAATGGGGGTCGCTGTATTCCAGCATCAGCATGTCGCGAAATTCGTCGTGACCGTAGTAGAAGCCGAGCTTCTGTCCAAGTCCTAGGAAGTTGCTTTCCTGGATGCCGATACCCCAGGCCAGGTTGTCGTAGCTCCATTCGCTTCCGGAAAATCCAAAGCTGATGGGCACGGACAGCGTCCAGTTGTCGCTGGTGTTTACGTGGGCGATGTTTCGGGTCCCGTCGGATTCAACGGAAATGCTCGCGTCGGAGAGGAAGTTCTGGGTGCGCAGGAAACGCTCCGCCTCAAGGATTTGGATGGAGTCCACCATATCGCCCTCGTTAAAGAGCAGTAATTTTTGAATGGTAGATTCCCTGGTTTCGATATGGACCCAGTTCAGCAGGTCGTATGCCCACTGGTCGTACTTGGTGTGCGCCTTGGAATCGTCAAAGGCATCGCCGATATGGTACTGGATAGAATCGATTTTGAAAGATCCCTGGCTGCTCTGTGTCGAGTCTGTGTCGGCGAATGCGGAAACAGAAAGAAGGGTGACGGCGGCTAGGACGATCTTTTTCATAGGAATTCCAAATACTTGGGGCAAATATACAAAAACCCCATGTGCAAAATATTTGAAGGGTTGCTATATTTGGCGCGGGGCAGCGGATGGCCGCCGGCGAGAAGCAATTCAGACTGGAGGAAAGTCCGGGCACCGTAGGGCAGGATGCTGGATAACGTCCAGGCGCGGAAACGCGATAGAAAGTGCAACAGAAATTATACCGCCTTATGAGAGGCCTTCGGCCTTAATTTAGGTAAGGGTGAAATGGCGAGGTAAGAGCTCACCGCACTACTGGTGACAGGAGTGGCAATGTAAACCTCATCCGGTGCAAGACCAAGCAGGAGTCCGTTCGAAAGAACCAGCTGCGGCCCGTGGCTGTTGGACATCCGGGTAGGTCGCTTGAGGCGGCTGGTAACAGTTCGTCCAGAGAGATGGTCATCGCTTAGTGCACAGCCCATAGGACGTATGGCACAAGTACAGAACCCGGCTTATAACTGCCCCTTTGAATTTAGAAGGCCCCCGACCTGATGGTCGGGGGCTTTACTGGTTCCGACAGGGGTGTGCTTAGTCCTCCCAGAGACCTTCGACAGCATCTGCCGTACCGATGCGGATTTTGGAGCGTCGCGTTGAAAAGTTTCTAAATTCATGGGCGATGGATATGAATAAGATCAAAAATATTGTGCTTCGAGTGGAAATCATCATCGGCGTATTCGCCTTGATTCTTGGTGCAGCTTCCACCATTTACGTGTGGAACGAGGGCTACTTTGTAGGAACCCTGATGATGGTGGTGACCAGCTTGATTAGCATTTTCCTGGGTGTAAAGGAATTGGTGACTCCGGTAGATAACATGACACAGTGGCTGCCCCTGTTCTTTATCATTATCCGCCGCACCTTCTTCTTCTTGAACCTGGTGCTGTGTGCCTTTGTCATCGGCACGTTTACTAATCTGATTTAGAGGAGCTCGCGCCGGGGAAACGACGGACGATGCCGGGGGACGTTTTTAGTGAACTCCGTCCTCGTTGGCGGAGGGCTTTTCGTTGTACCACAGCTGAATCTTTTCGCGAGCGTCCTCATCGAAGGTCTTGCCGTCGCCTAGGATGTTTTCTGCCATTTGCAGAGTCTCCGCGATGAGCTCCTGGTCGTGAATCCAGTCGAACCAGCGGAAGACCCAGCTGCCGCTCTGTTCGTTGCCTTCCAGGTTGCCTGCGCCACGGGTCTGCAAATCCAGCTCTGCGATTTCGAAGCCGTCATCGGTGTGCGCGAACTGGCTGAGACGCTCCAGGGAGGTGTCGGCGGCATCGGTGCCGTCGGGCAGCATCAAGAAGCACCAGGCCTGTACATCGCCGCGGCCTACGCGTCCTCGCAGCTGGTGGAGCTGTGCCAGGCCGAAACGGTCCGGTGAATCGATGGCCATCACGTTGGCCTGGGGAACGTTGACTCCCACCTCGATTACGGTAGTGGCTACGAGGATGTGAACCTGCCCTGCGGCAAAGCGTTTCAATGTTTCGTCGCGCTGGGCCTCGTCCATTTGACCGTGGATACCCTCTACGACGATCGCCGGATCGAAGGTTCTAAGTTCGCTGACCACATCGTCTACGCTGCGAGCGGGGGCGCGAATGCCTGCGCCATCGGGGACGTCGCCATCTTCATCGGCGCTTACTCGGCTAACAATCCAGTAGCACAAGTTGCCGCCCTTGGCTTCGTTGCAGATAAACTTTTTCATGTCGTTTCGCTTGTCCGACGGGACTACCCGGGTCTTGATGGGCTTACGGCCAGCGGGCTTTTCCTTGATGGATATCACCTTGAGGTCTCCGTACAAGGTCATGGCCAGGCTTCGAGGAATTGGCGTGGCGCTCATTACCAGCATGTCGGGGTATTCGCCCTTGGCTAAAAGCGCCTCGCGTTGATTGACGCCAAATCGATGCTGCTCGTCGATGATAACGAAGCCGAGCTTTGCGAACTCCACGTCTTTAGAGAACAGGGCGTGGGTGCCGATAACTGCCTGGCAAAGGCCCATCTGCAGTTCGCCTAAAATTTGACGGCGTTCTGCTGCGGGGGTGGCCCCGACCAGAAGCTGCACACGCATGCCTGCCGCTTCAAAGAAGGGCTTGATTTGCTTATAGTGCTGCCTTGCCAAAATATCGGTAGGCACCATCAAGGCGCTCTGTTCTCCGGCACCACAAACGGCCAGCATGGCGAGCATGGCCACTACGGTCTTTCCGCAACCCACGTCACCTTGCAGCAGGGCGTGGAACTGCTTCTTGCCGTTGAGTCCTGCCACAATCTGGTTCAAGGCGCTTTCCTGCCCTGCGGTCAACGCGAAAGGCAGCTGGCTTCGAGCGTTCATTACCTTGCCTAGGTCCACTTGCCGCTCATGGCCGCGAAGCATCTGGTTTTGTCTACGGTGAATCATTCGCAAACAGAAAGGCAATAGTTCCAGAATCTTCAGCTGGAACTTGGCCTTACGAATGGCGTCGAAGTTTTGCGGTAGATGCAGTGCCTTGAGGTTCTCCAGCACCGGGTTAAAGTGCAGGTAGTCCGTCAGCGCCCGTGGACAGACATTGCCTAGGCTCAGGGCAGGGAAGTTGAACACCACCTTGTACCAGTTCCTAAGGGACTTCTGCGTAATGCGGCTCTTGGTCATTGCCTCGGACATGGAATACACCGGCAGAATTTGTCCGCTGAACTGGTCATCGGCATCAAAGGGCTGCATGTCGGGGTGGGTCATCTGGAATCCCCGGTATTCACCGACTACACCGGTAACCAGCCAGTGGGATCCCGGCTGGATTCGCCTGGAATGGTACTTCCACCCTTGAAAAAATGTCAGCGAGATTTCTCCGGTTCCGTCGGTCAGAACTGCAACGAATCGACTGGATCTTCCACGAACGACGCCCGCCCTGGAAATCTTGCCGGTAAGTACCACACGGTCCCCTACATGGAGGTTGCCAATTTTTGTGACCTTGGTCTGGTCCAGGTAGGTGCGAGGAATGTTGTAGAGAAAGTCCGACAGCGAAACAATGCCTGCGCTCCTTAGGGCGTCCAGGCTTTTAGGCCCCATCTTAGGGAGATTGGATAAGTCCATCGCCAGTCCTTCGCAAGGCTTGTCTTACGGAAGGCTTTCGCCCTTTTCGGCGCGTTCCTTGGCCTTTTCGCGAGCGGTCTTTCCGATGAGGTTAAGGTTCTTCCAGCCAAAGAGTTTGACGGGCTTGCCGTTGTCGTCGAGGACCTTGATGCCCTTGGTGTCAATTGCCTTTACAAGTTCGTTGAGCTTGTTGATCATCTCGTTGACCTTGTCCACGGTTTCGGTGGAGCTCAGGAACTTTTCGGCCATGGGATGGTTTTCGATACTGGTGATAATTTCGTTAGTACGCTTAGCTCCGTCGGAGATGGCCTTGATGGCGTCTTCTGCCGAGGCCAGCTTCTGGTTTACGGCGTCCGTTACGGTCTGTACAGTTGTGTCCGCCTGGTGGGTGACATCGATAAGGGTCTTGCTTGCGCTGTCGGCCTTGGCAAACATGTGGTTCAAGGTGGGCTGCAAGGTGTTGACCATCTTTTCGGTGTTCTGCAGCGTACCCTCTACGGTCTGCATTACATTTTCGAACATCTGCTGGGCCGAGGGCTGGGTGGAGTCGCCTTCTACAATCAGGTGAACCATGTCGCGGACCATGGTCAACTGTTCGTTCACATTCTCGATAAGGCGAAGGGCCTCGGCGATACCCGGTTCAAAGTAGCCGGTATGGATGTAGTCGTCCGGTAAAACCTTTCCCGTCTTGGAGGGGATGATTTCCAAGCGACGCTGCCCCATCAGGGCGTAGTTTACGTTGTTGAACTTGGTGCCTTCGCGAATGATAACCGGTTCGTTAAACTTGATTTCTACGCGCGCCCTGTCTCCCATCCAAGTTACGGCACCGATTGCACCAACGGAATAGCCGCGAACCACCACGTCGTCCTCGGGCTGCAGGGAACCGAGCTCGTCGAAGTCCACCAAAATCGTCTTGGTGGATTCATGATGGGCATCCCACATGCCAAGGGAGATTATTGCAAAAATCAGCAACAACGTCAGCAAGGATAGGTAGCCTATGGCGCGATCAGAAATTTTCATCGCTTCCAATATAGAAAATGCCGAGGATTTCTAATAACGTTGACTTTAAAATTCCCCCATAACGCGCAGAACCTCGGCCTGGTCCGTTATACCCTGCTGAACAATCCGCCTTGCCGCTTCCTGTAGGCTGCCATTTACGTAGCTTTTGTCGGGTCGAAGAATTTCGGCGATGACCGTTCGCCCCTTGTACGAATGCTCCTGTCTTTTGCGAACCAGACGCTGCGCCACGATTCCCAGAAGCGATTCCCCAAGACTCTGCTGGTCTATGCCGAGGTCCCTTAGGCGGGAGTAGGCCGCCGCCGCTGAGCTTGTATGCAGGGTGCTTAAGACCAGGTGGCCGGTTTGTGCAGCCCTGATGGCGATCTGAGCCGTTTCGCTATCGCGGATTTCCCCGACCAGGATGACGTCGGGGTCCTGGCGCAAAATGCTTCTGAGGGCGCTGGCGAAGGTCAGACCGCATTTCTCGTTGACCTGAACCTGTGTGGCCCCGTGCAGAACATACTCTACGGGGTCCTCGACCGTAATCACGTTGATCTGCCTTTTGATGATTTGTTGCAGCCCTGCGTGTAATGTGGTTGTCTTTCCGCTGCCGGTAGGGCCTGTGACTAAAAATAGACCTTGAGGACTGTCAAATATTTTACTCATGAAATCCCGCTCGGTTGGGCAGAATCCCAGCTGCTCCAGGCTTACGCACTTTTCTTCTGCATCCGTTGGCAGCGGCAGCAGTCGCAGAACGCACTTTTCCATCCCCTGGCTTTCGCATAAAATCGGCAACGTGCTTAAGCGTACGTTAACCCTCTGCTTTGTTCCGTTATAGCAGAAACTTCCATCGTGGGGGATTCTTTTGTCTGTAATATCTACCTCGGCTAGAATCTTTAGGCGGATAAGAACCGGTTCCGCGATCCACGGAGGAAGCTCCCTGTGATTCACCAATAGACCGTCTTGCCGCAGCCTAATCCTGAAGCACTTTTCGCTTGGTTCCAGGTGGATATCCGTGGCGCCAAACTCCAGGGACTGTTCCAAAAGATTTTCTACGAGGTTGATGATGGGTTCCGATTCCCAGGTTTGCTTTGCCGATGGGAGCTCAACCTTGGTGGCTTTACGCAGTATCCTCTTGATTTCGGCAGGCGTTTTTTGAACCGGTTCAATTCGCGTCGAGGCCTCTAGGCGAATTTTTTCTTGGAGCAATTCATCGCAAGGGTTTGCGACGGCGACCTGGCAGTGGGTTGCAGAATTGCTTAGAGGGGCGACGCCCTGTTTACGACACCAGTTTTCGGAAAGAATATCGGAGTTGTTTACGGAGTTGTTCATGGTCTTAAGGTACAAACTCTTAAGGTCGTTGCGTGTCAACAGTTGTTTGCAAAATTTCCGAAATACGAAAAAAATTCCGAACCCCAAAGGGCTCGGAATCTTTCTCTCTCATTGATTTTTTAATTAAGCCTTGGCGCGCTTGATCTTGCTCTTCACCTTGCCTGCGCCTTTCTTCACCTTGCTGAAGATGGCGTTGGGCAGCCAGAAGAAGGTGGGAATCAAGTACATGGTAAGCACAGCAGACACGATCAGGCCGCCCACAGAGGCGATACCCATGGGCTGGGTCATGGCGGCCACGTCACCACCCATGGCGAATGCCAAGGGGAGCTGGGCTACAACAGAGGCGAATGTTGCAAGCACGATGGCCTGGAACTTTTCCTTGGCTGCGGTAAGCACTGCGGAACGTCTGCCCATGGCTCCGCTTCGGAAGAGCCTGTTGGCTTCGTCCAGCAAAAGGATTGCATTGTTCACCACAACACCGATAAGCATCACGATAGCCATCAGGGCAATCATGGACATTGCCTTGCCGGTAAACACCAGGGCGAAGAGCACGCCGATAGCACCCATAGGAATGGTGGTCATGATGATGAAGGGCTGGGCAAAGCTTTCGAGCAAGGCAATCAGCAAGATGTAAGTCAAGAGGATTGCCATGACGATTGCCGCAATGAATTCCTGCACCATTTCGTTCTGCATGTCGGCGTTACCACCGAAGCCGCAGCTAACACCATCGGGAAGTTCGCCCTTCTGCTGCATTTCTGCAGTCATCTGGCCGAGCTTGCCCATGATTTCACCAGTGGTGTGGCCCGGGAGCAAGTTCATGGAAACGTCGATGCGGTTGCGCTTGCGCTTACGTTCGATCTTTGTAGGTGCGGCGCCGTCTTCGATGTCAAAGAGTTCGCTTGCACTTACGTAACCCTTGGGGGTTAGCAGCGGCAAGTCCTCGACGTCGGCGTGGCTCTGAAGATCCTTCTTGTCCATGCGAACGTAGACATCGTATTCTTCGCCGTTTTCAAAGAATGTACCTGCCTGGTAGCCGCTAACTGCAATGTAGTTGTAGGTGGCCAGGTTGCTAAGAGTTACGCCGTAGTCTGCCAGAGCCTGGCGCCTGGGAATCAATCGGATTTCAGGCTTTCCAGCGTCGTAGCTGGACTTCAGTTCAACTACACCCTCGATTTCGTCGGCAATCTTTGCCTTGATGATGTCGGCGGCCTTGATGATGGAATCCATCTGGAGACCACTAACTTCAAGCACCACGTCACCTGCGGAGTTGTTGCTCATTTCAGATGCAGAGGTACTCTTGATCGAAATGTAGGCGTCGGGGATGTTTGCAAGATAGGGACGCAGGGAGTCCACAACCTGGTCGGTACTGCGGGTACGGCCCTGGTCGCGTTTCTTCAACTTCACTCGCATGGTGGCCTGGTTTACCGTAGTAAAGCCGCTTTCGCCACCCACGGTAACGCTGTAGCGTTCCATGTCGGGGAGGTCCTTGATGCGTTCCTCGATAATCTTGGTAACACTGTCCGTAGTTTCGATGTTGGTACCCACAGGCATTTCGAGCTTGATGCTCATCATGCCCTGGTCCTGCTTGGGGGAAAGTTCCACCGTCAGGTAGTTCTTGGCAAGCATGCCCACGAAGAAGATCATGGCGCCAAGGGCTGCAACCTGTACGATCACACCGAAGATTGAAAGGCAGAAGCTAAGGGTCTTGAGGTAAACAAAGCGAATCGCATTGAGGATTGCCGGGAAAATCTGAGCCAGGAAGTGAGTGACCTTTCCTAAGCCATGGGGCTTTTCCTCGATGATGTTGCCATTTTCGTCCTTCTTCTTGCCCTTGAACAGGTAAGCAGCCATGAGCGGGGTCAAGGTGAAGGTCACCAACAGGGACACGAAGGTGGCGAACACCATGGTCATACCGTAAGTCTTGAAGAAGATACCTACGATGGACTTCATGAAGGCGATAGGCACGAACACGCAAACGTTGGTAAGGGTAGAGGCCATGATGGCCACCATGATTTCGGATGTGCCCTTGTAGGCGGCTTCCTTGGGATCAAGACCGTCCATCAACTTGGAGTTGATGTTTTCGAGCACCACGATGGAGTTGGTCACCAACAGACCCACGGCAGAAGAAAGTGCCATAAGGGACATCATGTTGATACCGAATCCAGCAAAGTACATCAGGGTGAATGCACCCACCACGGAAATAGGCATGGTGAGGGCGGCGATGAGCATGGTGGAGAGCTTGCCCAAGAAGAGCAGCAACAGCACAGAAGTCAAGACGATGGCGACGATGATGTTCTGGATAACGTTCTGGATGGATTCGTTAACCGCTTCGGACTTGTCGTAAACCAGGTGCAGCTCAAAGCCTGCAGGCAGGGTCTTGTTGATTTCTTCCATGCGCTTGAGCACACCGGCAGAAACGTCCACCACGTTGGCGTCGGAACGCTTCTTGATATCCAGAGAAACGGAGTTCTCGCCATTGTAGCGGGAGGCGGAGGTGATTGTCTTGATGGTGTCGTTGACGCGGGCTACTTCACCCAGCTTGATAACGCCGGTTGCAGTAGGAATGTCAAGGCCGCGGATTTCATCGAGAGTGCGGAACTTACCGGCGGTACGCACTGTGGTGTTCTTGTGGTTACCGATGATTTCACCCACGGGGTTGTTCACGTTGGAAATACCGTACAGACCCATTACCGTAGTAATGTCGATGCCGCGGTTCTTCAACATGTCCTTGTCCACTTCGATGTCGATCTCACGAGTGGTACCACCGAAGATGTCGACGCTTGCCACACCGGAAACAGAGGTGAACAGAGGTTCGATGTCGTCTTCTACCTTCTGGCGCAGTTCCGTGGGGGACACCGGACCGGTAAAGGAGATGGACATGATTGCAGAGGCGTTGATGTCCAGCTTGGAGATGATGGGGGATTCGACGGCGTCGGGGAAGTCTGCTGCAACCTGTTCGATCTTTGCACGAACGTCATTTGCTGCCACGTCCACGTTGATGCCCATGTTGAACATGGCAATCACGATACCGTAGTTTTCCATACAGATGGACTGCACGTAGTCGATACCGTCCACCAGTTCCACCTGTTCTTCGATGGGCTTGACAATAGTCGTCTCGATTTCTTCGGGGTTGGCGCCGGGGTAGACAACCACACCGGTGACCACGGGAATGTCGAATTTCGGCATCAGGTCCACCACCATCATGCGGTAGGTGTAGATACCGAATACCACCACGGTCAAGATGACCATGAGCATGGTAATTGGTTTATAAATACTGGCTTTAATCATTCTTTAAAATCTCCCAGCATTATTCTATAATAAGAACCTTGTCGCCGTCGTTCATCTTGGACATGCCTTCGACCATCACAACATCGCCTTCGTTCAGGCCCTCGGTAATCTGGATGTCATTCTTGGTGCGTACGCCCACCTTGACAATCTGGCGTCTTGCCTTGCCTTCGGGGTCTACGGTCCAGACGGTGTTCACTCCGTTACGGTAAACGACTGCGTCGTAGGGAACGGTGATGCCCTTAACCTGGCGGGCGTCGATTTCTGCGTTCAGGTACATGCCGGGGAGCAGGTCGCGCTTGCTGTTGTTGAAGGTGGCTTCTACAGCGAAGAAACGGGTCTGGGGGTTGGCTGCCAGAGGAATCTTGCTGACCTTGCCCTTGAGCTTCTTGCCATTGATTTCGATGGTAGCGGCGGTGCCCTTCTTGAACATGCCGATGTCGTTACTGGTGATGTTCATCTTGAGAATCACCTGGTCAAGGCGGGCGATGGTGCAGAAGGGACCCTGACCGGGGACCTGGCCTTCCTTCCAGTTCAATTCGGTGACGACGCCTGCATCCGGAGCGAGGATCAAGTTGGCGCGGCGGGCAGTTTCCAGGTCCATCTTGGCGAGTCTTACCTGCATTTCCATCTGGTCCACATCCTGCTGGCTAATGCCGCCCTTGGCCTGGACTTCCTTCATGCGTTCCAGGGTCTTTTCCTGGAGGGCGAGGCTTTCCTGAGCCTTCTGCAGCCCGGTGTTGTCGCCGGTGAATGCGTATTCGGCAAGCACCTGGTCCTTCTTGACCTGGCTTCCGATCTGGACGTTAATCTTTGCGAGAGGGTCGCCCATCTTGGAGATGGCGGTAGTCTGCTTCAATGCTTCGATGGTACCGCTGAACTTGCGGACGTCTGTCATCTTGGCACTGGTGGCCTTTACGACGCGGGCGGGCTTGCCCTTTTCGGCCTGGATCTGTTCGATGGTTGTGGCCTTGGTTTCGGCCTGGTCGTCTTTCTTCTTGAGATCGCAACCTGCGAAGAGGAGCGAAATGGCTGCCAAAGTAATGATGGATTTCGTAATCTGTTTCATTTTCATCCTCTTATCTCTTAATATTCACCGGTTGCCTGAAGCAGGGCGTTGTATGCGTTGTTCCAGCTAAGGATTGCATTCAAAAGGTCGTTCTTTGCTACGCGGAGGCTCAGGTTTGCAGAGAGCAAGTCAACCTGGGGGGCCTTGCCTACCTTGTATGCGGCCTCGGTCATGTCGTAGTTCTTCTGTGCCAGTTCCACAGACTGCTTCTTCAGCTCGATCTGATGTTCTGCGTTGGAAAGCTCGTTGGCGCAGGATTCAATCTGCAGGCGGAATCCGCGCTCTGCAGTTTCCTTCTGAATCTGGGTGCTATGCAGGTTGATCTTTGCCTGGGCCACGCTTTCCTTGGTCTTCATACCGTTGAAGAGGTTCATGGAAACGTTCAGGAATACAGCCTTGGTGATGTTCTTGTCCCAGTCCGGTGCATCCCACTTGTAAAATTCGTTCTGCTTGTTGCTATATCCGATTTGACCGCCAAGGACGACGGTGGGCTTGTAGCCACCTTCTTCGATGTTGACGTTCTTGCTGAGCATCTTTTCGGATTCTTCCAACATCAGCAATTCCTTGCGGCGCTTCTTGACGTTGGCCATGGAGGTGTCGGGGTAGGTTGCCCCTGCGGAAGGATCCTTGAGCTCGCCTACGAAGGTCACCTCGGCGTCAGCGGGGAGGCCCATGGTGTTGAGCAGGGCGTTGCGCGCCAGGACCTTACCCTTCTGCAGGTTTTCCATGTCGGATTGGAGCTTGGACAGTTCCAGCTGGGCGCGAACCACGTCCAGTTCCTTGCCCATGCCGCTCTGGAAAGACTGTGTTGCCAAATCCAACGCGGTCTGAGTCATTTCGATACTTGCCTTGAGAATGGCTTCGGTGGAGTCCAGCACGATTACCTGGTTAAAGGCCTTTTCCACGTCGTAGCGAACGTTTGCCTTGGTGTTTTCCAGGTTTACTTCTTGCAGGTGCTTGTAGGTCTTGGCGATTTCGATGCCTGTACCCACCTTGCCCTGGGCGTAAAGAATCTGGGTCACAGTAAGGTCGATGCTGGATTGCCAGCGGTAGCCCTGGGCGGCCATGCCGTTGATAAGACCGTCGAGAGCCCCTGCGGCAACCATGTCGTATGCGGAGGGATCGTCAGGCAGTCCGTACTGCTGCTTGGTTCCGTACATGGCGTCCAGAATTTTCGTATTCTTGGGGTTTACGTCGTCCAGGCCGAAAATGCGGGTGACGGTGGCGTTCAGGTCGACGGAGGGGTAGGCGTTACCGTAGCCGGATTCTACCTTGGAACTTGCGCTCTTCAAGTCGTCTTCGGCGGTCTTGATGTCCGAAGAGTTTTCCATGGCGATTTTTACTGCTTCTTCGCGGGTATAGGACTGACCTGCGAACGTCTGAGCAGCCATGCTAAGGGCTAATGTTACGGCCGCGGCAGCCGAAATAGCAATTTGCTTAGACATTATTTCTCCTATATAATTTTTTACGGGCCAAATGTAAAAAAATTGTATAATTCTGAAAAGGGAAAAAAGCCATTTTTACGGACAAAATGACTTTTTGGGCGATGAAATAACATGAACTATGAATATTGACGATTTTATACGAAAAAACGCAAAAAAGCCCCCGAAAGGAGGGCTTTTTTGTTGTATGTAAATGACTGGGTTTAAATTACATCAAACCGGGAATTTTCATGCCGCCGGTAATGTCCGAAATGCTGGACTGGGTGGCCTCATCCTTCTTCTTTACGGCGGAGTTGATTGCTGCCATAACCAGGTCCTCGAGGGCTTCCACGTCGTCCTTGTCCACGCAATCCGGGTTGATCTTGATCATGGTGACAACGCCCTTGCCGTTCATGGCTACCTTAACCATGCCACCGCCGGCTTCAGCTTCGAAACTCTGGGCCTTCAGGTCGCTCTGAGCCTTCATCATCTTGCTCTGCATCTTCTGAAGGTCTCTCAACATTTTGTTCATGTCCATAGGTTACTTTCCTTTAAAAATGGTGGGTTTTGTTAAAAATCACTGAAATTGAGCGTTTTATTCCTGTTGTTCCTGCTCCTGAATCTGCTGGTCGGATTCCGAGGGCTGGGTGGGTTCCAGAATTTGACGCTTGCTCTTGCTAGAATATATCAATTCTGCGGTAAAGAGCTCCTTGAGGCGGCTCAGACCGGTGTCGTTTTGCAGGTCCAGCTGGTAGGGTGTCATCTGGGCCTGTCGCCTAAGGTGCAGTTCGGACTCGGTGTAGCCGCGGGTCTGTATGGAAAGGTCCACCGGAGTCTGGAGGCAGCTTTCAAGGATGCCCTTGAGTCTTTCCATATAATCCGGGTGTTCCTCCATCTGGCGGATGCCCCAGATTTCACCCTTGGTCATGTCTCCCACATAGGTGAGTCGCACCTGGAAGGGGGTGGCCTGCTGGTCGCCGGTTTCCAAAACGGAGTCGTTAAGGGCGACGGAAAAGGCGAAGTCGCCTTCGTCGGCGATGCGGGCGCGAATGGAGCCCCAGGCGGCAGAAAGTTCGTAGCGTGAGTAGAGCAGGCCCTTGTAGCCGTTGCCGTCGCTGTCGCGGTAACCGCTCATAATGCCCTGTTGCATGGCGGCAAAGGGATTTTCCTGCTGGCGCTGGAGTGCCTTGGCTTCTTCCTGGGCGTCCAGCATGTCGCTGACTTCAGTTACTTTTTTTTTTTAACACCTCGTCCGAGGCGTTCGCTGCAGCTTTAGACGGGTCGTTGATGGCCGCCAATGCCCTGCGCAGGTCGGTCAGGTGGTCCAGCCATGCCATCCGGGCGAAGGTGGTTTCTACCAGCAGTCGCGGGTTGGTGCTGTAGCGCAGGGTTGCCTGCAAATCGATCAGCATCTTGCTGATGCGCAGGATGTCGCCGTTCTTTAAGGCGGGGACGGCGCTCTTGTACTTGGTGTAGAGCTCTTCGGAGACGTTCAAAACGTCGGGGGTAAAGGCATCCAGGCGGGTGTACAGCAGGTTGCGCAGGAACTTGCCGAACCCGTCCAGTAGCGGGGTGAATTCGATGCCGCGCTTGCAGGCGTCGTCCACCATCTTGAAGCAGGCCTTGAGGTCATGTACCTCGATGGCGTTGATCAGCGTAAAGAAGAGTTCTACGGGCGGAATGCCAAGGACGCTGCGGACGGCGTCGGCGGTCATTTCGCTGCCGGTAAAGGCGTAGGCCTGGTCGAAGTAGGTGAGGCCGTCGCGCATGGATCCATCGGCCTTTTCGGCGAAGACGTCCAATGTTTCGTCGGAGGCGTTGATGCTTTCCTGCTCGCAGATAAAGCGAAGGCGGCTGCGGACCTGTTCTACGGAGAGGCGCTTGAAGTCAAAACGCTGCACACGGCTAAGGATAGTCTGGGGCACCTTGTTGACTTCGGTGGTGGCGAAGATGAAAATCACATGTTCGGGGGGTTCTTCCAAGGTCTTCAACAGGGCGTTGAAGGCTCCGGTAGAAAGCATGTGGACTTCGTCGATGATAAAAATCTTGTACTTGCCGATGACGGGCGGGTACTGCACACGTTCAATCACATCGCGGATGTTGTCTACGCCGGTATTGGAGGCGGCGTCTATTTCGAACACGTCCATGGGATTGCCGCCGGAAATGTCGCGGCAGCTTTCGCATTCTCCGCAGGGGTGCAGCGGGTCGCCGCCGGTGCAGTTGAGGGTGCGAGCGAGGATACGGGCAGAGGTGGTCTTACCTACACCGCGGGTTCCGGTGAACAGGAAGGCGTGGTGGAGACGTCCCCCTTCGATTGCGTTCTGAAGGGTTTGTGCGATATGTTCCTGACCGACCATGTCGGAGAAAGACTGCGGACGCCACTTTCGGGCCATTGCTACGTATGCCATGGCTGTAAGTATAGAAAAAAAGTCGAGAGCTGTGAGTTTTGAGCAGTGAGTTATGCACGATAGGATTGCTATAAACGCAAATGATGTGGGAATGTTCGAAAAATTTCGTAAAACTCTTTGCTCATCGCTCTTTGCTGAACGCTATTATGTATCTTTACGATAAACAATACGAGGTAATCATGAATCCGAATCTTGCTCTTTTGATTTTGTCCTGGCAGGTGGCTTGCCTTTTCCATGAAACTGAAACAGAAAAGTTGCTGCCGGGTTCTGCTTCTGCAACAGAAGCGGAAAGTGATGAACTGGACAAGATTCACGATGAGATGACTCCCGATGTCAGTTGGGATGATTTCAACGAAACATACGGAGATTTTCACAGTGCCAAGGATCGTACGGATGCTTGCATTGCCGTTCTCAAGGGTGAGTCCGACGAGTTCAAGAGCAAGGTTCTGGAGGCGATGCTTCGTGTTGCCGCCGCTTCTAAGGAAGATGACAACGAAACCAACGTTTCCCCCGAGGAAATGAGTTTTATTCAGCAAGTGAAGACGGCTTTAGTCGGTTAGGATTTAACGTTTGGGGCTTCGCCGGGCGTTCGTCTCCCGGGAGGCTCTATAAAAAAAGCCTCGCAGAAAAAAATCTGCGGGGCTTTTTAACTTATGAGTAGTCAGTTATAGGCTATGAGATAAAGCCAGGCGACAAAGTCTCGATCATCTAACTCATTGCTCGAGCCTCGAACCTACCTCAGCACGATGTCGCCGTTGCCCACCAGCTTGTCGCGGAGCTTGTTGTGAGCCTTGTTGACTTCGTCGTCGGTAAGGGTGCGGTCCATGGCCTGGTACACGAGGCTGTAAACCATGTTCTTCTTGCCGGCTTCGATCTTTTCGCCTTCGTAGATGCTCTTGAGGGTAATCTTAGCCAGGTTCTTGGGGTTGAATCCCTTGATGCGGGCGACGATTTCTTCGTGAGTCATGGACTTGGCCACTTCGATGGAGATGTCGCGGCTAGACGGCACCTGGCGGCTGAAGGCCTGGAAGATGATCTTCTTGTGAGATTCCTTTTCCATGAGGTCCAGGTTGGCTTCGAGGACGAAGGTTTCGTAGCTAATGTCGTTTGCGCCAAGCACGGAGGGGTGCAGTGCGCCGAAGGTGCCTACGACGGTTCCGTTGCAAACCACTTCGGCCTGCTTGCCCGGGTGCAGGAAAACTTCCAGCTTGGAGGGCGTGCGGACTTCGACAACCAGGCCGAGGCGCTTGAAGAAGGACACCACAAAGCCCTTGAAGGCTGCAAAGTCAATCTGCTTGGGCTTGTCGTTCAGCGGATCCACGTCGAAAGCGCCGGCGATGGTGAGGGCGACGAGGTTGCTTTCGTCGAAGCCCGGATCGCGTACGTCCTTGCGGTCGCGCTTGAACTGGCCCTTGGCCACTTCGAACAAGCGAATGGAACCGGGGCGGTTCTTTTCGTTTTCGGCAACGGCCTTCAGCAGGTTGGGCAGCAGGGAGGTGGGAACCACGCCCTGTTCCTCGGAAAGGGGGTTCAAGAGGGGTGCCGGCTTGGTGCGGCGGTCATCGTCGCTTTCGGCGCCGAAGATGGCCTCGGTGCGGGCCTTGCTGGTAAAGCGCAGGCTCAGGCATTCGTGGAGACCCATGGCAGAGAGGGTTTTGCGGATCTTGCGGTTCATGACTTCGATGGCCGGAAGATCGTTGGGCTGCATGGTAAACTTGGGCAGGCTGTAGGGGATGTTGTCGAAGCCTACGAGGCGGGCTACTTCTTCGATGAGGTCCACTTCGCGTTCCAGGTCCGGGCGGTTACCGGGGATGACGAAGGTCATGGCTTCGGCGGTTTCGCCAGCGACAGCCAGGTTGATGCCGGTGAGCAGGCTCTTTATCTGTTCGGCGGGAACTTCCATGCCGATGATCTTTGCCACGCGGGATACGCGGAGTTCCACCTTGCGCAGTTCCTTGGGGTGGTCTTCGCCGGTGTATTCTACGGAACCCTTGAACACCTTGCCGCCAGCCACTTCCTGGATCATGGCACAGGCGTACTTGCTGTATTCGTCCTGGGTGGTCACGTCGATGCCACGTTCGAAGCGGTAGCTGGAGTCGGAGCTGATGCCCAGGCGCTTTGCCTGCTTACGGACGATGGTGGGGTTGAAGTAGGCGCTTTCCAGGAACACGTTCTTGGTGGAGTCTACGATTTCGGATTCCACGCCGCCCATGGTGCCGGCAACGGCTACGGGGCGGTCGCCATCGCAAATCACCAGTTCGGCTTCGGTCAGCTCGTGGTCGGTGTGGTCGATGGTCTGGATCTTTTCGCCCTTGACTGCACGGCGGACCTTGATCATGGAGCCCTTCAGCTGGTCCATGTCGAAGCTATGGAGGGGCTGGCCCACATCCATGAGGATAAAGTTGGTGATGTCCACGACGTTGTTGATGGAGTTCATGCCGACGGCGTGGAGGAGCTTGGCGAGCCAGCTGGGGCTGGGCTTCACTTCGACACCCTTGATTACGCGGCCGGTGTAGCGGGAGCATCCGCAACCGGGAACCACTTCCAGGGAGGCGGCGTCGGCGGCGCTTTCTTCACATTCCACCAGGTTGTAGGAAAGGGACTTCAGTTCGCGACCGAACTTGGCTGCCAGTTCGCGGGCAACACCGCGGTGGCAAAGGGCGTCCGGACGGTTGGGGGTGACGTTCAGCTCGAAGCAGACGTCGTACATGCCGAGGCTTACAAAGGGGGTACCAGCCGGAATGGAATCGTCCAGAACCATGATACCGCCGTGGTCGTCGGAAAGGCCGATTTCGTCTTCGGCGCAGATCATGCCGAAGCTTTCCACGCCGCGAATCTTGGACTTCTTCATCTTGAGGACGGTGCCGTCGTTCATGGGAAGTTCTGCTCCGATGGGGGCGAGAACCACAGTCTGGCCTGCAGCAACGTTGGGGGCGCCGCAAACAATCTGAATGGTTTCGGTACCGTTGTTGACGGTGGTGATGTGGAGGTGGTCGCTGTCCGGATGGTTTTCGCAGGTGAGCACCTTTGCTACCACCAGCTTGTCATAGACCTTACCCGGTTCTTCGATGCCTTCTACTTCCAGACCGATGGAAGTCAAAGCCTTTTCAATTTCTGCCACAGATTCCGGCAGATCCACATGACGCTTCAGCCAATTCAGAGAAACTTTCATCTTTTTTCCTTTTGGGCGTTTTCCTTGCCGAATTTCAAAATTCCGCACGGAAAACGACTTCATTAAAGTCGTGGTGCAATTTAGAAAAAAGTAAGACGGACCTGGGCCGAAGTCGGTGAGGAGAGCGCCTATTTGATGACGACGGTAAACTGCAGTTTGCCTTTGTTGAAAAATACGCACCATTTATTTGTGGGAAAACGATAACGCTTGTTCCGATAAATTGAAAAGAACTTAGCTTGAGGTTTCGGATGTGGTGTCTGGATAAAAAAGGAATGATACGAAAAAAAATTGAATGTTTGGGCAAGAAGGCGCTTTTGGCCGGTCTTGCATTTTCCGCAGCGACTGCAGCTACGCTCCCCACGGCTGCCGAGATTCAGAAGAACATGGGCATGGGCTACAATATCGGCAACTCCATGGAAGTGCCCCAATCCCACCGGATGGGGCAATCCCTATCCCACCCAGGCTCTGCTGGACTCCATCAAGGCCGCAGGCTTTAATACCGTACGCGCCACCGGCGGTAACAACGTCACCCGTACCTTGATTATTCAAGGTTTGCAGACCGATATCAACAAGTCCGTACAGTTCGCCCCCACAAGCATCTTCCCCAAAGACAATGTTACTGGACGACTCATGTTCGAAGTGCCGGCATCAAGCTTTTTGACGTGCAGGGCAACATGGTCCGCTCTGTCGCTGACTCCCAAGAACCCGGCGGCATCACTACCATGAAGCTGGAAGGCCTGCGCCAGGGCGTGTACATCGCCCGCAGCAACCACAATGCCATTCGCATAAATATCCGATAGTCCCAGATTATCGTGTGATGGAGGAAGCTACCTGGAAATGTTCCGGGTGGCTTTTTTGGTGTATTGCAGTGTCGCGTTGCCGCCCTAAATTTTTTTAGTCGCGGTTAAGGCGGATCTTCTTCAACTTATCCAGAACGTTCTTGAGTTCCTTGGGCAGGGGGGCTTCCTGTACGGTGTTCTTGCCTTCCCATACGTATTCCAGGCGTGCGGCATGGAGGAATAGGCGGTTGAGCCCCAGCTCCTTCTTGGCTTCGCGATTCAGGGCGAAGTCGCCGTAGCGGGTGTCGCCCAGCAGCGGGTGGCCGATGCTTGCGAAGTGGGCGCGGATTTGATGCATGCGTCCCGTCTCCAGGTTGATTTTTACCAGGTCGTAGCCTTCGTAGTGCTGCTTTACGGCGTAGTGGGTGACGGACTGCTTGCCGCCCTCTTCGCCAACCTTCATCTTGCTGCCCTTGGCGGCGTCGGTGCGTGTAAGGCTTGCGCTGATGGTACCGCGTTCCTTGCGGATGTTGCCCTTGACTAGGGCGAAGTAGAACTTCTTGACTTCGTGGTCGCGGATCATGCGGGTCAGTTCGCGCAGGGTGTCGCCGTGGAGGCCCACGAGGGTAAGTCCCGTGGTTTCCTGGTCCAGGCGGGGGGCGATGGTGGGCTTAAAGTCCAGGTGCTCCTGGCGACCCCATTCCCACAGGTATTCCACCAGGCTTTCGCCGGGTTTCGTTCCGCTGCCGGGCTGGCTTGCAAGGCCGCTGGGCTTGTTCACCACGGCGTAGTCCTCGGTTTGCATGATGACGTCCAGTTCGCGGGCGCCCCAGCTGGACTGCTTTTCGGCTCCGGTCAGGGTCTTGCCCCAGGTGGACTTGTTCTTGGCGAATCCGCCTGCCCGCGGTGCCGCTGGTGCAGAATTCGCGGAATCGCTTGAACCGGCCTCTACGGGGGTGTCACTGAGTCCGCCTTGGATCAGGGTAAGCTTGGGTTCGGAGGTCGTATCGCGTTCGTCTTCGGGAACGCTCTTAAAGTTTTCGTAGATGCAGACCAGGTCGCCTTCCTGGAGCATCTGGTTTGCCTTGCCGATGACGCCGTTGACGCGAATCTTCTTTTTGCGGATGACGGCGAAGAATACCGACAGGGATTCTTCGGGGAACGCCTTGCGCAGGTAACGGTCCAGGCGCATGTTCGAAAAGTTGCGGTCAATTAAACGAGTAATCATGTTTTAGTGATTAGAGGTTAGTGATTAGAGGTTGGTGATTGGCGGACGTTTTGCTTTTGAATTCCTGTCTACTAACCACTGTCTACTGTTTACTTCTTTTTGCGTAATGTGCAAGGCGGACGCCGTCGGCGGCGCTGGTGACGATTCCTCCGGTGTAGCCGGCTCCTTCGCCCAGTACGAACAGTCCCTTGGTGTTTACGCTTTCCAGGGTGTCGTTGTTGCGGGTAATGCGCAGGGGTGAGCTGGTGCGGGTCTCGGGGGCGACTATCAGCCCCTCGTTTATGAACCCGGGAATCTTTCGGTCAAAGTTCTGGAAACCCTCGGCGAGGCTCTGGCAAATGGCCTTGTCCATCCAGTCCCAGATGTTGCTGGCTACAAGGCCGCAGGGGTAGGTGGACTTGGGCAGCGTCTTGTCTTCCTTATGGGCCAAGAAGTTCCTGATGGTCTGTGCGGGGGCGGCGTAGTTCTTGCCTCCTGCTAAATAGGCGTTCTTTTCCAGCGTCCGCTGCAGATCAAGCCCTCCAAAGAGCTTTTCGCTGGCGGGGATGGGGGCTACGATGGCCCCGTTGGCGATTTTGCCGTTACGGGCGCTGTAGCTCATGCCGTTGGTGGCAAGGGTGTCTGGCTCCGAGGCACATGGCACCAGAACGCCTCCGGGGCACATGCAAAAGCTGTAGGCGGAGCTGGTCTTGTTCAGCGTCGGCGTTGCCAAAAAATATTCGGCGGCGCCGGTGAGCTTGGTGTCTACGTTTGGACCCAGCTGCCGCGTGTTGATGAGCACCTGGGGGTGTTCTACGCGGACACCCATGGCAAAGGCCTTGCTTTCTAGGGTGACTCCTCGAGCGTGGAGCATTTCGTAGATGCTGCGGGCGGAGTGGCCAACTGCCAGGACCAGGGCTTCGCAGGGCTGCCAACGTGAGGGCGGCAGCGAGGGGGCCGCGGTATCGCCTGTGCCGGATACGTCGCGGATCTTGATGGCCGCGATTCTTCCGCCCTTGATTTCCACGTCTTCTAATTGAGAACTGAAGTGGATTCTTCCGCCGAGGCGGGTGATTTCTGCGCGCACCTGACGCAGCATCAAAACCAGCTTGTCTGTACCGATATGGGGCTTTGCAAAGGTGATGACGCTTTCGTCTACGCCAAAGGAGGCCATGTCCTTCAGCACGGTCTCGGAGAACAGGTTTCTGCTACGGGTGTTCAGCTTGCCGTCGCTAAAGGCTCCTGCACCGCCTTCGCCAAAGAGCACGTTGCTGTAGGCGTTGAACTTGCGGTCCACAAAGAATCGGCGGATGTCGCGGAAGCGTTCTTCTACCTGCTTGCCCTGCTCGTAGAGGTCAACCGAGAAACCCTTGCGCAATAGGTGCAGTGCCGCCCACAAGCCGGAGGGGCCCGCGCCCACCACGTCTACGTGGCCAGCTACGGGGTTGCTGTCCTTGAGGGGGTCACCATCCAGGCTTTCTACCTCGCGCTTGGATTCGATGAGGCCCTTGGCGTGGTTGCCCGTGGCACGCACCTTGCGCTTGAGGTCGAATACCACATTGTAGGACCAGTGCGGATCTCCCTTGCGGCGGCTATCCAGCGAGAACCGCTCCACTTCCAGGTTGAAGATTTCTTCTTCGTGTACGCGGAGTTCCCGTGCAAGGGCTGCACGGACTTCGCCCTTTTTGCGAAGGGCGACAGCCAGTTCTCTGTAGCGGTAGGTAAACATCACTGTCAAATTTAGAAAAAATGGGATAAATAAAGCCCCGGCGTTGACCGGGGCTGAATTCTTTTGACTAGGCGTCAACTAGAATACGTAATTGAGGCGCACTCCACCGTAGATGTCCTTGTACTCGTCGCTGAGGTTGTCGGGGCGGTAGTACATGGCCGCACCGGTGTACCATTCGCTGGAAAGGCGCTTGGTATGGTTGATGCGGAGGTTCACGCCACCAAGAACGTCGGTCTCGGATTCTTCCACATCGTCGCTGCCGTTTTCCCAGCTGGTGCTCAGGTAGCGGAAGGTGGCGTTCACACCGAGGATCAGGAAGCGGTTGAGGAAGGAAATTTCGAAGTCGTCCTCGAGGGTGATTTCGGATTCGCTCATGTCGTCGCGTTCGTAGCTCTTGAAGCGCGGAGTGATTGCGGCGCGGTTCTGGATCCTATCCAAGGTGGTAGTGACGGAAATGGGGTAGGTGTGCTCGAAGAAGTCGGCACCGCCAAAGTAGTAGCCAAGCTTGCTCCAGGTCTTGTCGGACAGTTCGATGTCTTCGATCAAGCTATCCTTGAAGAATTTGGAATCGTCGGAACGCAGGGTCATGCGCGTACCCACCTTGAAAATGGACTTGAATGCCTTAATGGAAACATCGGCGTTCCAGGTGTTCTTGTAGATGCGTTCCTGGAACTTGGAGGCCAGGTAGGGTTCGCCTGCCAGACCCATGTATTCAGCCCAACGCAGGGAGTCTACCTCGACGACGTTGTCGCCGTCTTCGATCTTGGTGGTGGGCTTACTCTTGCGGGCGGCAAACCAGCTGTCCTGATAGATGCCGTCTTCGAGAATGTAGTCACCATGGAGCTGATAGGGGCGATACTGGGTACGGTATTCCAGGTTGTAGCCAACGTTCAGGCTGATGTTCTTGCCGATCTTGAAGTTGTTGGACAGGTTGAAGTTCTGGATGTACTTGGCGCGGTCGTTGTCCAGTTCGTGTTCGTCCTGCCACTTGTTGGTGGCTTCGCTAAAGAATCCCCAGCCGGTACCTTCGCCAAGGCCGAAGATGTTGCTCTTGGTGCCGTTGGCCGCGTTTTCGACGTTGAGGTCGTAGGCGAAGTTCAGTGTCCAGAAGTTGGTGATGATCTGTTCCAGCTTACCGCCGAATTCACGGGTGTCGGAGAGCTGGTCGGCAGAACCTGCGCTGTAGAAGTCCTCGCCAACGTACTTGATATGGCCGGAAATGGTTGTCTTGTAGATGTTCCAGTAGAGAGAGGCGCCGATGGCGAAATTCTGGCTGCCCCAGTTGAGGCCCAGTACTCGGTCTTCGTCGCGTTCCTCGTCTGTTTCTTCCTTGCTGATCTTGGCTTTTCTAAGAAGGGTTACCAAGGAGTCTCTCATGGTGGTGGGGCTCATGGTGGTGTTGCCGCCAAAGATTTCTTCCAATTCCGCGGTGGTCAAGCGGTAAATCTTTCGTTCGTCCTTCATTAGCTGGCGCATCTGGCTGTAGGAGGCGTAGTTTATACCGGCTTCCTGGAAAACCTTGTTGACGGCGCGTTCCTTGTAGACTTCCGCGGTGTCAGCACGGCCGACTGCAATCTGGCCGCGGAGTTCGATATCTCCCGGGAAGAACAGCCAGTTTCCATCGGCGTACATGGTGAAGGATTCCTGCATAGGCTCGCTGGTGGTGGTCAAGGACTTTCCACCGTCGCGGAGCAGAGGATCCTTGATTTCATCATTGGCGTAAATGGCGCCGAAGGTTGCGTCAAAGCGGCGTACGGGGGCCCACTTGATGGATCCGCCAACGGCGATACGCTGAGCCTGGGCCTCGCCATCTTCGATGTAGTCGTTGTAGATATCCGGATGGCGGTCGCCAATCTGATACGGTCTACGGGCTTCGCCAAAGAATCCGTCCAATTCAAGCATGGGCTGGTTGGCGTTGTTCTTGAGCAGGGACAAGGTGTAGCCAGCACCGAAGATGGGCAGGGAGGACATGTAGATGTCGCCGTTGATCTTTTGGAAGTCGCCCAGGACCAGGTGATTGTGCTGGTCGGTATAGCTCAGGGTTACCGGATTGGGGGAGAAGTGGTTCCAGGAGTCGGAGGTCAAGTCTGTCTTGAACTCGAAGGTACTTCCACCCGGGGATTGCATGAGCAAGTAGGCGCTGGCCTCAGCTCCAAAACCCGGAGTCTGGAAACTGTTCTTGTAATGGTCGTGGTAGTCGATGGTGTCGTTTCCTACGATGTTGCCACCCTTCTTGTGACTTCTCTTGGTGAGGACGCCGTGGTAGTAGCCGCCCAGCATCACGTTTCCGATAATGGACCAGGGCTTGACCGTGGTATCGAGGGCCGCTTCGGCCTTGTTTTGTTCTGCAACCAGAAGGCCAATCCTGTCGTCGGGGTTGACCAGGCGACTTTCAACACCGGGAATTTCCGGGTTGGGGGGAAGTGCCGCGACTACGGCGTTGTAGTCCTTGGTGTAGTCGATGGTGTTGTCGGAAATGCTTTCAAGGACGGTTCTGTCAAGAACTTCGGAAGAAGTTGCGCCGTTGACGTTCTTGTTTACGGAGGTGTTGTTGAACGTCAGGATGCTGTTGCCCATGTCCAGCAGGCCGTAGGTGTTTCCCTCGAACTTGGAGGAACCAACTTCGGTCTTTGCCAGTTCGGAGTTGAAAAGGGCGACGGTGTTCTTTTCGAACTTGACGCGCTGGATATCTGCCGTGGAGTAACTCGAAATATGGAGGGCCGCGCCGGTGTTTTCGTAGAATCCACCGTCGCTTACAGAAACCTTGGAGTTCTTTGCGTAAACGCCGCGGCTGGTTGTCTTTTCGATAATGACCGTTTCCAGGTTCAGCGTGCTGTTCTCGATGACGATGCCATTTTCAGCACCGGAAATGAGGGCGTGGCGGATTTCCGTAGGAGAGTCCGTAGCGATGAAGATACCCTTCCAGTCGCCACTTTTGGGCAAGCTGGATGCGGATTTGAATATGACGCTGCTGTTCCTGGAACCTGCAACGACCAGCTGGCCTTGTACGTAGAGGCCGGCGCCCGGAGCGAATTGGAGCACGACGCCGGGTTCCACAACCAGTACGGAGTGCTTGTCTACGGTGATGTCGTTCTCGAATACGTAGGGGGAGTTGTCCAGCTTCAGGAAGCCGTTGAGGTTGCCCTTGATCTTTGTTCCGGAGACGAGCGGTGCAGGGGGCTGAATGGAATCGGCGACGAAGGCGGGTGCCTCGGCGACGGGCGTTGCTGCGACGGAATCGGCCTGTGCGACAGCGGAATCGGCCTGTGCGACAGCGGAATCTGCTGCAACTTGTTCTAGGGGAACTGCCGTAGAAGAGTCCGCCGGAGCGGCGACTGAATCTGCTGCAACTTGTTCTAGGGGAGCTGCCGTAGAAGAGTCCGCCGGAGCGGCGACTGAATCCGCTGCAACTTGTCCTAGGGGAGCGGCCGTAGAAGAGTCCGCCGGAATTGTTGCGGCCTCGGCTACGGGTGCTTCGTGGGCTTCTGTGGCCTCGGAAACTGCAGGTGCCGCTGCGGAGTCCACTGGAACCGGTACTGCCTCGGCGACTGGTTCTGCTGCGGGTTGAACTGCCGCGGGGGTCGTAGCTTCTTGTGCAGAAGACAAACTTGCAGTTAAAGCAATTGCTGAAAGGTAAAAAGGAATCTTCATTAGTGGACCTTGTATGTCTTAGTGGCGGACAGGGTGCGGCCATTCTTCATTTTTACGGTGATCACCACCTTGGTATTCTTGTCGCGAACGAGCTCGATCTGCTGGTCAAAGCTTGTGGACTGGAAGTCGGTCTCGCGAAGAGTGATGGTGGGCTTGCCTTCCTGAGAAATGGTAATCTGCTTGATGTAGACTGGGTCATTCTGCGGAATGCCGTTAATTTGGAAGCGGAGCAGTCTATTGAAGCTATTTCTGATGTTGTTTGGCGGTGGCGGCACGTGAAGACGTTCGTAGGTGCCGTTGTGGATAGACAGGGAGTAGCTCTGGCTGGGGGGATAGCAGCCAAGGGTCTTTGATACTGCGCTCTTATTGCCGGCCTGGTCCTCGGCCTCGAAGGTGTACTTGTGCAGGCCGCTGGTCAGGGAGTACTGGAAGGACGTGTTCTTGTCGTAGTAGGTGTTGGAGTAAGAGGAACCGTCTACGCTGGGGGTGAAGATGACTATGTCGTCGTTTGCCTTGTTCAGCCGGAAGTTGGCTTTGCAGCTAAGGGAATCTGCGCCGGTGAAGATCAACTCGGGGCGTTCCGTATTTACGTTCTTGCAGGACTTTCTGATATCCAGCTCGATGGTCGCCTTTTCCGTACCGTACAGGGCGGACTTGTACTCGACATGGGCCTTGGTCTCGTTCCAGTTGTTCTTCTTGTCGTTGATGGTGATGGTGTGAGAGAACTGGCCCTTGGCGCTAAGGGGCACCAGGTTTGTGGAGGTGTAGTTACCCAGGGAGACGAAAAGCTGTGCGTTGGGGTCTTCGGGGTCGAAGGAACCTTCGATGGTTACAGCCGCGGGGTCGCAAACGGTAACGGGGGAAGCGGTGGTGATGGTAAGTGGTGTATGCTGGTGGACCACAGTGTCAGGTACGGCCTCTACGGAGTCGATTACGGTAGTGTCTGATGCTGCGGCGACCTTGCCTGCATAGTAGGTGTTGAGCATACCGCAGGGGATGCTAATCTTGTTTGCGAAACAAGTGGCTGGGAACTTCTTTTCACCTACGGTACTGGGTGCCCAGTTGGGGGTGAACTGGATTTCGCCACCGTTGGACTTGATTTTTTCCGCTCCCAGTTCGACTTCGATATCCGCAGAGCACTGGGCCTTGACGACGATAGAGGCTTCGTAAATGGTGTCGGGGATGGCGCTAAAGGAACATTGGATGGAATCCTTGAGGCTTTCCTTTTGTGTGTTGAATTCGCTATCCTTGGCCATGATCTTTGTTTCCAGGGAATCGGCTACCAGGGTGGAATCGTCCAGGATTTCCTCCATGACACTCATGAATTCCGGATCGCCGGAGGAGGCGAGGGTCATGACAACGATGTCGCTACCCTTGGGGAAGGCCGTCTGACCGGCTTCGATGGATGCCTGTCTGTCGCCGAAGGAAATGTCCAGCTTGCCGGAGCCCAGGGAGGCAAAGAACTTGCCGGACTTGGACAAGCCGACGACGCCGTCGGTTCCACGGATGGCTGCGGTGGCGGTTCCCGTCTTGAACTTGAAGGAGCTTTCCTTGTTGCCCTGTTTTTGGACGTCGAATCGCATCTTACCGCTCTTGATTTCGGCTGTGGTGCGGTTGACCCCATCCTCGGACATGAGCTCTGCCATGGATACGAGGGAGTTTTCTTCGATGGTGAGCGTACTGCCGTCGGGGAGTGCGATAATGACCTGGGACTCGATGAGTGTCTTGATCATGTCTCCTTGGAAAACCTTTTGGTCCATACGGAGATCGTCCCAGTTGCCATTGCCCTCTTTTTGTCGGGTGACGTCACCGGGGCCACCGTTCACAAATCGGACCTTGCCGTGGTTGTTCTTTGCGGCAAAGGATGCGCCGACAAGGACGGCCAGGAGAATGCTAACTATCTTAAAATAGCGTGAAAATGACATATTGCCTCACTAAAATGAATGCAAACTGTGTGAAATATATTTATTATTTGTGACGCCCATGGGTGGAATACTTTTTTTGGGTAAGAAAATAAAGATAATTTTCAAAGAAAATCGGAATAATTATGGACGTAGAAGAATTGACCGTTGCTTTTAGCGATGAAGAATCCGGCGAAGACGTAATCAAGGAGCTGGACAAGGAAATCCTTTCCAAGGGTGCATGGCCTACCGTCATGTTCCTTTATCAGGAAAAGGACCCCAAGACTGGGGACTTTGGCGAAGCCAAGGTTTCTTTGCGTCGTTATCGCAAGATGAACGGCATGTTCAAGGCCCAGGGCAAGTTTAAGATTACCGGCAAGGCCCAGGCCGAGGCAATTATCGACGTTCTTAAAAAGTGGTACAATATCTAATGGCAGACCCTGCTAGTAGTAAGAAGAAGGCCCCCAAGAAAATCTTGAAGAAGGCCGCCCCCAAGTACAATATCGAGTTCCTCTGCGAAGGGGATATTGAATCCTTCCCGTACAAGGATAAGTTCGAAAAGATGGCGCGCGAGCTCCTTGCCGAGGAGGGCAAGGAAAAGGACGTGAACATCGTTCTTTGCACCGACGAGTTCGTTCGCGAAATGAACAAGAACTACCGCGGTTTGGATAAAGTAACGGACGTGCTTTCCTTTGAATGGCACGAAGAAATCCCCGGTGCCGACGAGATGCTGGGCGAAATCTACATCGCTCGCGAACAGGTGAAGCGCCAGGCTCCCGAATACGGCAATACTTTCTACGCCGAGATGAAGCGCGTCATTGTCCATGGCTTGCTGCATCTTTCTGGCTACGATCACATCAAGGCTGCCGACCGCAAGGTGATGCGCGCCCGCGAATGTGAATTCCTAGGTCTTGATCCCTACAAGGAGAAAGACTGATGGAAAATCCTGAAAGTTGGGCCGTAGCCTTTCTCATCGTTTTTTTGTTGACCTCCTTTACCTTTTCCCTTGTAAAGGCTTCCTTTAGCGATATTTACGCTAAGCGTGATGCCAAGGACAGGGAAGGCCGTGAAGAAAAGGTGGCTGCCCTGGTGGAACTGGGCGGATTCAACGAAACCATTTCCATCGGTCGTATTTTTTGCAACGTGGGTAGCGGCGTTCTGGGGTTTTACCTGTTTGAACAGTTGCCCTGGTCCTGGATTCACGATTTCTGGTTCCTGGGCTTTGCCGCCTACATGGTGGTGGCCAGCGTCTGCATTTACACCCTGACGGTATTCATCGCCAACCTGCTTGGCAACCTAAGGCCAGATACCTTGGCCGTGGTGCTGATTCCCCTTTTCCGCTACATTCGTCTGCCCTTTGCCATTCCCGCAAAGATTTGCCATGCGGTGTTCTTGAAGACCCTCAAGGGCATGGGCTACGACCCGAAACTCAGCTTTTTGCCCGAGGAACGTCGCGATGCGGTACAGGCGGACCTCTCTGACGAAAATAGCGAAGACGGCGAGGGCTTGGAGAAAGAAGAGCGTCAGATGATCCTGAACATCTTCGACTTCGTGGAAACTCCGGTTCGTGAAATCATGACGCCTCGCGTAGATATGTGCGCAATCGATGCGGATACCAGCCTGGACGATCTGGTGAAGGTGCTGAACAGCGAACGCCATTCCCGTCTGCCGGTGTACAAGGAAACTGTAGACAACATCGTAGGTATTCTTTCGAACCGAGACTTTTTGGAATGGTATACGGAGCACCGCGATGAGCCCTTTGATATCATGAAGATCGTGATGCCGCCGGTGTTTGTGCCTTACCATAAGAAGATTGACGACCTCTTGACGGAGCTTCGCAAGACCGGAAACCAGCTGGCCATTGTCGTTGACGAGTACGGCGGTACCGCTGGTCTTGTAACCTTGGAAGACATCCTGGAGGAAATCGTCGGTGAAATTCGCGACGAGGACGACGAGGATGAGGATGAAGATGTGCTGCGCCTTAAGGATGGCCGTTACATTCTGGATCCGCTGATGACCTTGTCGGACCTTGAATACGAGCTGGGCGTGGAGCTGGAGGCACCGGAGAATTCCCATGTGGAGACCCTTTCCGGATTGATCCAGGCGACCCTTGGAATTATCCCGTCGCCGGGTGCGGAAGTGGTCATCAAGGGCTACACCTTCCGCGTACTGAAGATGGATGGCACCCGAATGGAGAAGGTGCTGATGATCCAGCCGGGTAAGGCGAAGCCTAAGAATCCTCCCAGAACTCAGGCCTTTAAGGCGCTGTAAAAAAAAGCCACCGTAGGTGGCTTTTTTTATGATTAATGATTGATAATAAATGAACAGTTGAAAGAATTCCGGCTTCGCTGGCCTTATAAGAGGGCGCGAAAACGCCATCGCACATCACTTATCATTCATCGCTTGTCATTGGTAAGTGCCTTGTACAGGGCACGGATGGCGTTGCCGCGGTGGCTGATGCCTTTCTTTTCTTCTAGCTCCATCTGGGCGAATGTGCGGGTCTCGCCATCGGGAACGAAGAGGGGGTCGTAGCCGAAGCCCATGTCGCCTATGGGGGCGTGATTGATGCTGCCGCGACATTCCCCTTCGTAGATTTTCGGTTCGGTGACGGTGAACTTGCCGTCGGCGTCTTTGACGACCTGCTGGTAGGAAAGGGCGCAGAAGTAGCGGGCTCTGCGGTCCTCGATGCCCTGGAGCTTTGCCATGAGCTTGTCGTTGTTGGCGTTGTCGTCGCCGTGGCCGCCGGCGTAGCGGGCGCTGTAAATGCCGGGTTCGCTGTTGATGGCGAAGACCTCGAGGCCGGAGTCGTCGGCAAGAACCGTAGCCTCGATGCCCTTGGCGGCGAGCCACTGGGCGGTGGTGTTGGACTTGATGATTGCGTTTTCGGCAAAGGAGTTGCCGTCTTCTACGATGTCGCCATCGAAGCCGATATCCTTAAGGGTCTTGAATTCGTAGTGGTCTGTGCCCAGGATGTGGGCGAAGTCCCGAATTTTTCCGGCGCTACCGGTTGCGATTACAAATAAGTTCTTCATGATGATTGGTAGGTAGTAGGAAGTTGGCTGTAGGAAGTAGACAGTAGGATGAGTGAATAGCGGCCGACACATCATAATGGTGCGGCGACGCAACCATTATGAGCATTGTTCGTCATTTATCATTCATCCTTTAACCTTTATTCTTCGCGTTAGTATCGTTCCGGCTTCAGGACGATGAGGATGGCGTCAACCACAATGCCAACGCCGCAAAGTCCGCCGGTGCAAAGCCAAAGGATTCCTGTCCAAATCTTGCCTTCATAAAAACGGTGTAAGCCAAGGTACCCCAGCAGAATGCAGAGGGCAAGGGCTATCCATTTATTGTGTTCACCGACAGCTGGCATAGAGTCTCCTTTTTTTTGCGTAATATAAAAATCTTCAGTTAGTGAAACACAGGAAAAAGATGATTTTGTCGCTGTGGAAATAAAGTTTTTAGAAAAGAAGCTCGATTTCGGATGTTATAGATTTATAGTCTTCGAAACTGCGGCATTTCATAATTCGCTTGTACACCTTTGAGGGAAGAATGTCGGTTTGGTATTCCCAGAAGGCGCGCATACGGTTTAGCATCTGGTTGCTGTCCTGCAATGTTTCTCTTGCCTGGTTGAAGATTCCCTGATGCATATCGAGAATGGCCGTTTTACGCTGGGTCGCAGGAAACTGCTTGTTGCTGCGGTACTCTACGGCCAGCAGCGGGTTGGTTAGGAGGCCGCGGCCCAGCATAACGCCCTTCAGCTTTGGATAGGTGGCTTCTAGCTGCCGGATTCGCGCTACTGTTTGCACGTCGCCGTTGAATATGATGGGGTGGTGGCATTCCTCGTAGAATTTCTTGAATGCGATTTCGTCTAAGGCTCCCTTGTACTGTTGTCTGCCTATGCGAGGATGCATGGTTAGGTGAACCAAAGGAATGTCGTTGAGAAGCGGGAGAAGCTTAAGCGCCTCGTCGGCATTTTCCAACCCTAGACGCATCTTGATGGAAAATTTTATTTGAGATAACTTTGTTATTTTGTCTGTGATTTGCTTTACGGTGTCGAAATGGGGGAGAATCCCGGAACCGCGACCGTGGTTGGTTTGCATGGGGAATGGACATCCCATATTCAGGTCAATTTCCTGGAAGCCCTTATTTACGAGGGTGTTTACGAGGATGTCGAATTCCTCGATTCCGTTGAAAATGACTTGGGGGACTAGGTGATAGCCTTGATTGTTTTCGGGAGCGACATCCCGTAAATCCCTGCTGCGGACTTCGCCTTTTTCCACTCGTAAAAAGGGGCTGTAGTAGGTGTGAATTCCGCCAGCAAACTTGGCGTGGTTTTGACGGTAGATGGCGTCGGTGTAACCTTGGAGTGGTGCGCAGAATAGGGGAAACATGATTGTAAAGTATACAAAAACTTTAGGTGTTTTAAAATTTGTTATTTTAGAGTTTATGAAGATAATTTCTAGTCGTAAGTTTTGGGTTGCCGGATTGGCTGTCTTGATGAGTTCCGTTTCTTTTGGATTGGTTGCCTGTGCCTCTAGCGCCAATGGTTCTAGCGAATCTGTGCCACCTGTCGCGCAGGAAACTCGCGGAGAAACTGCTGCAGAATCCGCAGAGGTTCGGCGTCCGAATATTCCGCCTATGCCTGCTGCATCCGTTACCATTTTTGAAATGAAGGTTTTGGATATGGACAAGCAGATTCGCATGGTGGAAAAGCCCACTCTTGCGGCTCTTGATTTTGCTGCTTATTACAACAATCCCATTCGCTTGGCTGGTAAGGATGAAAAGCCCGAAAATTACACCGGTAAAATGACGTCAGCACGCCTTGCCGACTACCCGTTCCCTATGCTGGATTCCCTAAGCGAGTTCCAGCCCGCCGCGGTGGCTGGGCTGCCGCCTATTGCCTGGGAACCCTTCTCCAAGATGCTTTATACTCAGACGGGGGACGATTCCCTGGCTACGGCCTTGAACGCTGTAGAGTCGGTTAAGTGGGATGAGCCCGAGGTCTTTAGGGCGTTTCAGAATGTGAATCGCCTGTGGGGTGTTCCTGTGGCTACCGCAGGGGGGGGCATCGCGGTGGAATGGTGGGTAGAGGTGATGCCTGCCCTTTGGACAAACCGAGGGGTTTTCTACGGTAAGCTGAAGTTTCGGTCTGCAGGGGAGGCCGCCGAGATCCTGAATTTTTACCTGACGGCCGAGATGGGGGCGGAGGATGCCATGAACTGGGCACGTACTTTGTCTTCTTACTGGTATCCGACTTTGAATACGGACTTGGAACAGCATACGCCTGGTGATGTTTGGCCCGCTGCAACAAGGAACAAACCTTTTGCCGTGATGCGCGGAAATCCCATGGGAACTCCCATGTGGATTGGCTTCGAGGTGCCCGCCTTTGCCATGAGCGACGAGGATTTGCATGCCAAGGCCATTGCGGATTCCCTGATGGCTGCTGGCGAAGTGATTCCCGTGGAACGTCACCTGGATACGACCTCTACTTATCGCCTGGAAACCTTAGCCGCAATGGAAGGTTCCTGTCCTGATAACGAGGCTACCGTGAGTTTCCGTAAGGCTCTGACCGACCAGATGGCGAAACTCCCCAAGGAGCAGAACGCCTGGTCTACGATGTCTAACGCTACTGTCGGGGCTGCCGGAACCGCAGATAATTTCCTCTGGTTCCGCCGCAATGCCAACTATCTGCTGGCGGGTAAGATTAGCGCTCAGGACAGCCTCCATAATCCGCTGCCGCGTATGATCGAGCTGAAGCAGCACCTGGATTCTCTCGGCATCCAGCTGCTGGTGGTGCCAGTACCTGTGAAGGAAGAAATTTACGCCGATAGGATGGTGCCCGGTACCGCTGCGGACCTTTGCGTTGCCACCTCTGGCCGAGAGTTCATCAAGGAAATGCTAAATGCGGGCATCGACGTGCTGGATCTTTACCCGGCCCTGATGTCTGCCAAGTCCGGCGACGAGGCTCCTCACTTTAGCTACCAGCGCTACGACACTCACTGGGCGCTCCCTGGCATGTTGGCCGCCATGGAACAGTTGGCAGCCCGCGTAACGCAATACTCTTGGTATGCTGAATCTGGCGCTCAACCAGGAGGCTTGACTATGCAGGAAACTTCTACCCTTCGCGAGGGGGATCTGGTGGCACACCTGCCGGATGCCGAAAAGTCCAAGTATGCCGCGGATACCTTGGCTGCCATGAAAATTTTCAAGGGCTCGGAACCCTATAAGGGTGGCAAGAATGCGCCGATTCTTCTGATGGGGGATTCCTTTACCGGCGTATTTGAATCCGTGGACCAGAAGAGCGGTGGCCCAGGCTCCTTGCTGGCCTATGCAACGGGCCTTGACGTGCAGGTGCTTACCAGCTGGGGCGGTGGCCCTGGGGTTCGCAGCCGCATGATGAAGATGAAGAAGGATATGCAGAGCAAGCGCCTGGTCATTTACATGATGACCGCAAGAGACCTGTGGCAGTCTCCCATGGAGTGGGATAAGCTTTAGGTTTTCCTATGGCTTCCAAAGCTCCCCGCAGGATTTCGCCAAGGCTTTTTTGGCCGATCTTCGTAGCTGTTTTGGCGGCTGCGTTGTTTACGGTACTTTGGAGCGGCCAGCGGGAGATCGGTAGCTATGGCGACATGGCTTGCACTTTTGAGGAACTCGCCCCGGGTTGCATGGATTCTGTGGAAGAGTGGAATCGAGGACTTGTCTTTTATGATAGTAGTTTGTCTGTAAATGGCGATGCGTTGAGTGCTCTGAAAAAACTTCTTTGGGAATATTGGAATATCGAGTTTGCGGGGGCTGGCGAACCTTCCATTTCTAAGGAATCGATCCTTCCGTTGCAGGTTCTGAAGAACCGCAAGTCCGGCTGCATGGGCCTTTCGTGGCTTGCAATGATGGTGGCGGAGGCTAGGGGAATTTCTCTGAGGGTGATTCTTTTACCCGGTCACGTATTCTTACGGTATGGCTGCGAAGAAGCGAATGTAACATCGTGTGTAAACCTTGAGCCTAATCGACGAGGTTTCTCTTACACAGATGACGAATACAGGGAAAAATACAGGGATGGACGTTGGACAGATCTTGATTTTAAGCCCCTTTCTTCTCGCCAATTTATGGGGTTAGCCGCTTTTAATGTAGGGAATCTCTACCTGGATTCGGAACCTCGACGTGCCTTAACCTGGTATCGAATGGCCGAGGATTTTTTTAAGGAATATCCGGGGATAACCGTTAATCAAAATATTGCCAAGAACAAACTCCCGGATTCTCTTTGAAATAGCGAAATTTGCTAAATTGCGTTGAGCAAATTTGTTGATTGTCTATTTCAGGGAATATACATGAGAATGCGAGTGTCTTTTTTGGGCGTTGTAGCAGTGCTTTTGTTCCTGCTGTGTTCTTGTGATTCCCCCTGTCAAAACTGTGAAGAGTATTACAATCCCTTAAGCACGGAACAAGATGAGGACCATGACGGAATGGTTCGAGTGGTTTCTACTGGGCATAAAACTCAATTAGGGACAAATAATGCGGCGTCTACGCAAAAAGAACGTCCTGCCATGCGAACGGATTTTTCCTATGACTATTCCATAGGTAAGCATGAGGTCATGTGCGGTGAATTCAAAAAACTGATGGATATACCCGTCAAGTGCGCTGCCGACTCGTTACCCGTTGTCAATGTCACGTATTACGATGCCGTTCTTTATGCCAATGCTCGCAGCAAAGAGGAAAAGTACGATACGGCATATTCCTATACGGATATTCTTTTTGACTTGGAAGGCCATGTGATTGGCTTGGATGGATTTGTTTTTCGCCCGGAGGTGGACGCCTATAGACTGCCCACGGAGGCGGAATGGATTTTGGCGGCGACACCAAGCTGGAATCCTTTGGATTGCTGGAATAACGAAAATTCCAACTACAAGATTCATAATGTTTGCCGTCGCAAGGTCAATGACTTAGGTCTTTGTGACATGGCTGGAAACGCCATGGAATGGGTAAACGACTGGCTGGGCCGTTTTAGGGATATTCCTGTTGAAAATTACGTAGGGGCGCCAGACGGAGGCAATCTTGATGAGCGTATTGTAAAGGGGGGTAGTTTTCGAAATAGTCCGAGTAGCATGAATGTTTATTCTCGAGGAGATGTCTATGCGGTTTCTTCGGCGACAAGGGCGGATTACGTGGGCTTCAGGTTGGCCTTTGGTAAAATTCCGAATGCAACCTGGATGTCTTCTAACGGATCTGCTAGTACTAGCCGCACCATTTTGATCGCCACTTCTGCGGACGTTCGATCCTTTACGGGGACGTACCGCTCGAAGTTAGCTTTCCGTAACGATGCGACGGGTAACTTGTCCTATGTTGACTACTCCAATGGATTTTTGGCGATTACGGAAATAGAGGATTCTCTTGACGTTTACCATCCGGAAATTTCTCCGAACGGTAAGCGCGTTGCCTTTTGCACTGGCCTAGAAGGGACTTCGATAAAGTCTGCGGTATATGTACGAGACTTGAATGGAAAGGGCTCTAATTTGGTGAAACTGGATGTGGACAATGCGGCCATTCCTCGATGGAGCGTATCTGAGACAGGCGATACTCTGATTACCTATGTTAGCAGCGCCGGCAACAATAAGCAGAATGAAGAGTTTATGCGTACCAGCACTTGGCAGGTGTCCTATGCAAATGGTAAGTTTGGAACTCCGGTAAAGTTATTCGATGGAGCTTACCATGGTGGCCTCAGCAGTGACAACCATTTGGCGGTAACAGGAGCCCGCTTACTCCGAGCAAGGACGTTTGATGCTGTATCTAAGGCGGCGAAGGACGAAGTTTGGTACAATTCGGAGCAGGCTTGTAACGCAAGCCTTACACGTGACAATTCTAAAAAGACTTTATTTTTAGACTTCGGTGGAGAAACGGGCAGAACTTTTACGGGTGTAGAGTATGGAACTCATGAAATGCTGCTTGTTGCGGATAGCGTTGGCAACTTGATTCAGGGTATACCTTCGCCATCAGGATACAGTTTTGACCACAGCGAATGGGCTGTGGGTGATACGAGCATGACTGTTAAGGGAAATGGGCTGGTTGTTGCGTCGTTGACGGATGCCAATGGGGCGCATACGAAACTGGTTCTGTTGAATACCGCGGATAGTTCCATGATCGACCTTGTGGAGGGCGAGGAACTCTGGCATCCCAACTTGTGGGTGGCTCAAAAGGTTTTCTTGGAAAATGGAGACACCTTGAATTTTGACAGTGCCGGTGTTTATTACGCGAAAAATGCCGGTGTGCTGCTGACTTATAAGATGAAACTTTTTTGGCAGTTGCATGATTCCTTGGAAATTGTGGCCCTGGGGTCATCTCGAATGAGCTCGGGATTTATCGCCGGTGATATCACCGCAGGCTTTACCTTGAACATGGCTTGTATTCCCAACGACATGGATGTGATTCGTCACTTGGCAATCAATTATATTTTGCCCCATTCACCGAAACTGAAAACCCTGGTAGTAGGCTTGGATCTGGACTTGTGGTCCCATACTTCGGGTTATAACTTGAAAAAGAACTTTGGTGCAGCTCCGGGATATCATTATGATGAAAAACACGGTTATTGGAAGGATGGCGTTTCGGCAGCCTTTATCGAAAATAATCTGTATTCCAGGGTCAGCAATGAAGAGGAATATGATTCTGTAAAGGCCCAAAATGGCTGGGTTGAATTGGAATGCATTTCCTGGTCAAGCCAGGAAGTCAGCAAGATGGAAATTACAGAAGATTCCACATGGAGTGAAGATCCCCTAACTTACAATATGGCTCTGGAGCAGCTTGTTGAAATTTTGGATGCGGCCAAGAATAGGCATATAAATGTTGTTGGAGTTGTTTTTCCCCAGAGTCCTCAATTTAGGCTTACCGGGGCGTTTGGCAGACATGGTATGATGCGAAGCCACGCCGAGAATTTACTGTCGTCCATTCAGAAACTGGAAGGAACTTACAGTAACTTTACGCTTGTGGACGAGAATAACATGGGCATTCACAGCTATGTGGATAGCACTGCCTACGATTATGATCACTTGTGTGCTAAAGGTGCCCGAAAGTTGACTTGCAAGTTGGATTCCTTATTGGTGAGGCTGAAGTAGAAGTATGAAGAGCTTGTTGAACAAGAAGCTTTTCCTTTTGACGTTCGCTTTTCTTTTCTTTGTGGCGTGCTCCGATTCATCGTCGGATGCTTCGTCGGAGTGGAATTTTGGAACGGACTTTGTGGCAGAAGATATGTTGTTGATTCTTTCTGCTGGTGTGGGCGTTACGCTGGGAACAGATGATGCTTCTGCCAAGGTGAACGAGCGGCCTCGAATGAAGGTGGTTCTCGATTATGATTTCGCCATCGGAAAGCACGAAGTTACTTGTGGTGAGTTTAATGATCTTATGAAAAAGGAAACTTTGTCTTCGCTGAAATTAGATTGCGAAGATGAACAGGTCCCTGCTGCAAATGTGACGTATTACGATGCTGTTCTTGTTGCCAATGCCCGTAGCAAAGCGGAAACGATGGATACGGCTTACGTTTACAAGTCTGCGGTGTTCGATGCTGATGGACATTGCGTGAACTTGGAGGGCTTTGCTTTTTTGCCTGGTGTAGACGCTTACCGTTTGCCCACCGAAGCGGAATGGGTCTTGGTGGCCCAGAAGAATTGGATGCCAGAAGAAGGTTGGAATTCCTCTAATTCTGATTACCGACCTCATCAAGTTTGCAGCGCCAGGGCAGATTCCTCTGAAAAGCTTTCAGTATGTGACATGGCTGGCAATGTCATGGAATGGGTGAATGACTGGCTTGGAAAGTTTAAGGACACGACTTTGACGAATTATGTCGGTGCGCCTGATGGAGGTGGCCTTGGCGAAAGAGTTGTGAAGGGCGGCAGCTTTAGAAACGAAGCTACCTCGATGACGATTTACGGACGTGGTGATGTTTATACGGTAACATCATCTACAAAGGCTGACTATGTGGGCTTCCGATTGGCCTTTGGAAAAATTCCAAATGCGGTGTGGATGGGTTCCAATGGCACGGCTAGTGCGAGCCGCCTTGTGTCGCTGGCAAGCACAAATCAGATACGTTCGGTGACGGGAACGATTCGTACGAAATTGGCGTTTCGCAATGATGTGTCGGGAAACATAGCCTTTGTTGACTATGCAAACGGAGGCTTGTCTATAAGGGAAATTCAGGACACCTTGGATGCATACCATCCTGAGATTTCGCCGGATGGTAAGTGGGTTGCTTTCTGTACTGGCCTTGAGGGAACTTCGGGAACGTCTTCTGTTTACGTTCGTGAATTGAATGAACGAGGAGCCGGTTTAGTTAAGCTGGATGTAGAGTCGGCTGCAATTCCTCGTTGGCGAGTTCTGGCTTCTGGTGACACGGTCGTCGTTTATGTTAATAGTGCCGGCAACAACAAGAATGAGGCTGATTTTCAAAAGGGTAGCACTTGGCAGGTTTCTTTTGCAAATGGCAAGTTCGGCAAGCCGCAAAAACTTTTTGATGGGGCGTTTCATGGAGGAATTAGCGGAGACGATCGTCTTGCCGTGACGGGAGCCCGCTTGTTGCGTGCCCGTATCGCAGACCAAAAGTCTACGGTATCCCAGTCTGCCAAGGATACCGTTTGGTATGACTCGGAACAGGCCTGCAATGCGAGCCTCAGCCGAGATCCCTCTAAACGCACCTTGTTTTTGGACTTTGGCGGGAAAATGGGCCGAACCTTTGCCAAGTCGGATTATGGCACCCATGAAATGCTTTTAATTGCCGATAGCGTAGGCAACCTGGTTCAGGGAATTCCTGCCCCTGGTGGGTTTAGCTTTGATCATAGCGAGTGGTCCGTAGGCAATACTTCGATTTTTGACAATGATGCAGGGCTTGTGGTGGCGACACTCACGAATTCAAATGGAGCTCATACAAAGATTGTCTTGTTGAACGTCGCTGATAGTTCTATAATTGAACTTGTGGATGGCGATGAACTTTGGCATCCTTGTCTGTGGGTAAAATCTGATCCGTCTGATGTGGATGAGGTTATGCTGGATTTGGACAGCGCCGGTATCTACTATACAGACCAGACGCTTTATTATGCCCTTGAGCTGAGGCTTAAGATGGAGCGTTTCTGGAAGGAGCGTGATTCCATTACGACCGTTATTCTGGGAAGTTCGAGAGCCATGTTCGGAGTCTATGATAAGGGGATTAAATCAGAACATGCTTTGAATATGGCGTTTTCTTCGGGGGATCTTTATGGAATGAGATTCCTAATGAAGAATTATGTGAAGAATCACTTGTCTAAGCTAAAAAATATTGTACTGGAAATTTCCCCTGATTTCTTTATCGTAAGTGAATCCTGGTCCTGGGGACCTGTTTACAAAGATGTTCCTGGGTATAAGTACGACGAAAATCATGGTTTCTGGAAGGACGGCGTTCCGGATAATTTTGTCGAAGCCGTTCAGGAATCTCCAAAGCCATTAGAGGTATTGACCTTACCCTACGAACCGGGAGAATTTCTTTTGCCGTCAAATTCCTGGGGGAGTGCGACTGTTATCCGAGATTCCTCCATTGTGGACTTGAAACAAGGTTCCGGTCGAGAAAATCTTGATATTCTTGTGGATTTGATAGATGAGGCGAAGGATGCCGGAATCAATGTGATTTGCATGACGACTCCGTTAAATCCCGGCTATAAAAAAACAGGTGCCTACAGTATTTACGGAACCCGGCGCTCGGTTGCCCAGGAAATATTCGACTTGATCAAAGAAAAGAAGGTTGTATTCTTTGATGAAAATAAAATGAGTGACCATGACTATTCAAATGACATGGCCTATAATACGGATCACTTGAGCCGTAAGGGTGCCTTGCAGCTTACCGCGAGACTGGATTCTCTGCTAAAAACCTTGTCAAAATAGGCTTCTATGACTAGCAGACTTTTCGGTACTCTTTTTCTGTTCTCTCTACTCCTGTCCGCATGTACGGATTCCTCGTCTTCTAAAAGTTCACTAGACGAAGGGTGTTTTGCAGAGGATATGGTGGGTGTACATTCTGCAGGGAAGCTTACTGTTTTGGGCTCGGATGAGCCGTCCGCAACGGCAAAAGAACGCCCCGTGATGAAAGTTGAGTTCGATTACGATTTCTCTATCGGTCGGCATGAAGTTACCTGCGGCGAATTTAACTCCCTAATGAGAAAGGAAAATTCTGCTCTTAAGTTGGAATGTGAAAAAGAAGATCTTCCTGCTGTAAATGTGACCTTTTATGATGCGGTCCTGTATGCCAATGCCCGCAGCAAATCGGAAAAATTGGATACGGCGTACTCCTATTCCTCTGCTAAACTTGATGGCGAAGGCCACTGCTTTGGTCTTGATAGTTTAGTTTTCCGTTCGGACAAAGAAGCATATCGAATTCCCACGGAAGCGGAGTGGACCTTTGTCGCCTCCCAAAATTGGAATCCCGAAAAATCGTGGAATTCTTCAAATTCCGACTATACCACTCATGAAGTCTGTTCCTTTGATCAGGCGGAAGTTTGCGATATGGCAGGTAATGTGGCGGAATGGGTGAACGATTGGTTGGGATATTTCCGAGATACGACGATTTCAAATTATGCGGGAGCTCTTGATGGGGGGAATCTTGGAGAGCGAGTGCTTAAAGGTGGTAGTTTCCGTAGCGATGCGAAGAATATCAAAATCTATGCAAGGGGTGATGTATATACGGTCACTTCGGCAATGAAGGCTAACTATGTGGGGTTCCGGCTGGCCTATGGCGCAATTCCCGATGCGGCATGGATGTACTCCAATGGCGCCGTTAGCGAGAGTCGAACTGTTGTCCTTGCTAATGCAGCCAAGATTAAGTTGATGATGGGAAGTTCACGAGTGAAGCTGGCCTTCCGCAATGATGTTACGGGTAACCTGGCCTACGTTGATTTTTCCAGTGGCAGGAATTCCGTTGTGGAAATTCGCGACACCCTGGATGTGTACCATCCGGAAATATCCCCCGATGGAG
>JAZLKH010000059.1:0-35414 GCA_045597545.1 Fibrobacter sp. | reverse complement strand
TATTGGGTCACCTCGCGGGAATAGCTCAGTTGGTAGAGCACGACCTTGCCAAGGTCGGGGTCGAGGGTCCGAGTCCCTTTTCCCGCTCTAAAACAAAGAAGACGCTTTTAAGCGTCTTTTTTGTTTTATACTGAGAATTGGACTGGGACCCGAGACACCTTGGGGTCGGGGGGTGCGGCATTATTTTTCTTATGCACGAAGTGCGTAAAGGAAAATAATGAGCTTAAGGCGAAGCCTTGAGCCCGTAGGGTTCGTGAGCAGCCCGAGCAGCGCTCGGGGGACTGCGACCGAACAGTCTCTTTTCCATCCCTTTTCCATCCCGTCCCCACATTTCTACACCCATCACCTCGCGGGAATAGTCTCAGTTGGAACAGATGGTTCCCGCTCATACAACGAATTTTACGATTTTCTTTTTATAGTTAGATTTGGACTGAGATTTTCAGAAACCTGTGACATGCAGAAAAATGGTCATCCTACATAAAATTATGTGCAGAAAAATGTAGCCCGCAGTTGAAATTATGTGCAGAAAAATGTATTTTAGCATTCAAGACGGAGTGCTAAAATGGAACGATTTGCTTTAAAACAGCTTAAATTATGGAAAAATAGCCAAAACAGAAAGCCTCTGGTGCTTAACGGAGCACGCCAAGTTGGCAAGACCTGGCTTTTGCAAGAATTCGCCCGCCAGGAATATGCCAAAGAGGCCTACATCGTCTGCCGAAAAAACGCTCTTGTACAACAGCTGTTCTCAAAAGACTTCGACATAGACCGCATCCTTCGGGGCTTAAGGGCGATTTCTTCCGTTGACATAACACCGGGAGACACCTTGATTATCCTTGACGAAATCCAGGACATTCCCGAAGCGATAGAAGCATTGAAGTATTTCTATGAACAGGCTCCCGAGTACCATATTGCCGTTGCCGGATCTCTTTTGGGAATTTCACTCCACAACGGAGTTTCGTTCCCTGTAGGAAAGGTTGACGAGCTCGATGTTTTACCCATGAGTTTCGGTGAATTCCTATTGGCAAAAGGCGAAGCAGAAGCCTATAGGCTTTTAGAAAATCACGATTTCGACACAATACTTCCGTTGCACGAAAAATTCGTGGACCTACTGCGACAATACTACTACGTTGGCGGAATGCCCGAAGCCGTGTTAAACTATGTAGAAACAGGAGCGCTTCAAGAAGTCCGCAGAATTCAGCAGACGATACTTCGCGGATACAACCAGGATTTTTCAAAACACGCCCCAAAGGAACAAGTTCCAAGAATCCGCATGGTATGGCAAAGCGTACCCTCCCAACTGTGCAAAGAAAACAAGAAGTTTATATACGGAGCGCTTCGTAAAGGTGCCCGCGCAAACGATTTTGAACTCGCCATTCAATGGCTACTTGATGCGGGACTTTTATACAAGGTGCCTAGATGTAACAAGCTGGAGCTCCCCCTTGCAATCTACGAGGAACTGAGCGCCTTCAAGCTCTACATGCTCGACATTGGACTCCTTGGAGCCATGGTAAATACCGAAGCGTCACAGGTTCTTATCGACGACAGTGTATTTACGGAATACAAGGGCGGCGTAACGGAGCAGTTTATTTATCAGCAAATCAAGTGCGAACTAAACACTCCGACATACTACCACACAACCGACGATTCCAGACTTGAAGTGGACTTTATCGTTCAACACAAAGGGAAAATGCTTCCTATCGAAGTGAAGGCAGGCAGAAACGTTCGCGCCAACTCATTGAGCATGCTCCTCGCAAAAAATCCTGACATGCGAGCAGTGCGTTTTTCCATGCTGCCATACAAACAGCAAGACCAATTGACAAACATTCCCTTATACGCAGCTCCGATTATGGAGTAAAAAAGAAAGCCCCAAGGAAAAGATCCCTGGGGCGTTTGCTTCAAGGCTTTGCTTCGCTAAGCCTTGGCTAAGCAACCCACCGACCGTGGGTGTCTTGTTAGGGCGCAAGGCGCCTACGCTTATACTCAGACATATAGACAAAAAAGTTTGTCTATGCGTCACTCGCCATCGTTTTAATCCCGGAGACAACGAACTGAGAAGGCGTAATCCTTTTTCGTGACGGAAATGCCCGTAGAGTGATTGCTGAATTCCAGATAAAAAGCAGAACCCGTGTCTTCCTGAGCTGCCGTAGTGACTACCGTAGATGTCCAAAAGCGGAAGATGCTGCCCAAATAGCCGAAGCGAGTGATACCATCAATTGCCCTGATGGGAGATTTTAAAAGACCAGCAGGGAGAGCGGAAAAACCGAATGTATTAAGTCCTCCTTTCCAGCTAACATCACGTAGATGGTTGACCCATTTATCTTCGCCTCTTTCCAACGGTTCTGCATTCAACTTTTTCTGAGTTACTATCTGATCAACCCTGACCATCACAGTCTCCTTAAAGAGTTCCGTTTCCTCCTTGCCAGGCAAATGCCAGCCACCAGGGCAAGCATTCATCGCGGCTTCCCAAGTATAAAGGCGACCGTACTTTTCACAGTTTTCAGGTTTATTGTCATAACACATGGAACCCGGTACATCCACATTTAGGTTCTTCGCCATCCAAATCTGCTGACCAATCTTCATCGTGGGATACTTGTTACCGTCCGCATCCGTTACCGTAATGCTCACAGGACCTTCCGCATCCTTGCTGGGTTCGCAACCCATTAGGCCAAAAGATGCCAAAGCAAGAGCGGCAACCAACATTTTCATCATTTTTGATTTCATATTTTCTCCTTGGTATTTTTTATTCCTTTTAAAAGAGCTCCTAAACCATCGGTCAATTTTTTCCCAGCACAGTCTCCTAGAATTTTATAGACCGGTCCCATCAAAATGCCTGTTGTGGTGTCAACGGCAAAATCAAACATTTTTTGTTTTTTATAAGAGGCATAAATATCACTTTTGTACGTTTCAAGTAAAAATTCATAGCCATCTTTTTCAAACTGAACCACATCTTCGGCTAAAGAGTAATTAGAAAACAATCCTTTTTCTCGCAAAATGCCTCTAATCAAGTCTCGAACATACTTACATTGCACACATAACGAAAATATTTTTCCATCAGCAGAAATCTGAGGAAAAGCGTCCAACGCATTTTGAATCATTTCATCATCTTTGGATTGCCGTAAGTAATAATCATAAGCCAAAGACTCTGCTTTAGTTTTCGAAATCTTCAATGTTCTAGAAAGAGCCCAAGTATTGGACATATCTATCTTTTGGACTCTGACCAAAAGTTCCAGCACCTTTATTTCAAGTTCCTTTTTAGTCATAGAACCAAAGGGAACCTGCATAATTTCTTCCAAAAATGTTTTCATTTTTTTTGCCTCGTTAGTCAAATGTAAACAAAAAAAAACAATGTCAAGTATTTTTGCCAAAAATGGCAAAAAATTTGACAATTTTGGTAATTTTCACGGAGGATTCACGACATTCGCCACCATTTTGACACTTTGTGACAAAAGTTTGTATGTACATTTGATTGCGGCGAAATTCGCGTAGATTTCAAACCGATTTCTGTTTTTTAGATAAGCAAAACTGAAACACAAAGCCGTCGCTTTTCAGCATGTAGCGATAGGAGGAACGATGAGTACGCAAGTAATGTACTTGACATTTTGTATCCGATTAGATACATTTAGGAGGTTAAGATGTTTTCAATAGAGAAAACAGAAACCTTCTCAAAATGGTACGCGAACCTTAAGGACAATCAGGCAAAGCAGAGAATATTCTCTCGATTATTGAGAGTTGAACTAGGAAATCTTGGTGATGTTAAAAACATTGGTGACGGGATATCCGAAATGCGATTTGATGTTGGACCTGGATATAGGCTCTACTACGCCATACGAGGACAGGTTGTAATCATTCTCCTATGTGGTGGAGACAAATCAACACAACGGCGAGACATTGAAAAGGCAAAGGAAATGTGGAGGGCGATTCAAAATGAAAACAAGTAAGCTGGATTTATCAGAACTTTTGGATAACGAGGAGGTTATCGCAGGAGTCATCAGCGACGCATTGCAGTCAAACGACAGCACCGTTTTGTTGAGGACCATTGGATACGTAGCCAAAGCTCGCGGCATCGCACAAATTGCAAAAGCAACAGGCCTCGGCAGAGAAAGTCTTTACAAGGCGCTGAATGAAGATGCTCACCCCCGTTTTGACACCATTTTACGCGTATTAAACGCACTAAATGTTCAAATGATCGCGGTTCCTAAAGTTCGCACAAAGAGAAAAGTTTCCCGCAAACTTGCCGTGGCCGAAAAGAAAGCCGCTTACAAAGCTTAGGCAAATGTTTCGCCGAACTTAAACCATTTTTCGATAAATAAAACCGTAGCACAAAACCGTCGCTTTTCAGCATGTAGCGACAGGAGGCTAAATGACCAAAATACCGCTCGCAGATAGTACCATTATGGTACTTTTATATCTATCTTTCAATCAAGACAAATTCTTTTTCGTTCAAGGAGTTATAGATGATTATAAAGATATGCCCTATTTGCGAAGCAAAAGTAATTCGTAAAAAAATCACAGACACATACACCTACAAGGGAAAGAGCATCACAATCAAAAACATTCCCATCTACCACTGTACAGGCTGTGGCGAAGATTTTTGCGATGAAGAACGGGAAGGTAAAGTCAACAAAAAGCTTGACGCTCTCTACAGGGAAGCGGAAGGCTTATTGCAGCCTCAAGAAATCGTAGAAATCCGCAAGAAGTTCGGTTACACCCAGGAAGAATTTGCAGAAATCGTAGGTGGCGGACCGAAGGCCTTTGCCAAGTATGAAAAAGGAACTGTAACACAGAGCCGTTCCATGGACAACCTGCTTCGCATCCTGCGGGATTCCTCAGACGCCATGGCAATTCTGAAAAGCAACAGGGCGTTATGCGCCTGCGAGAAATCTGCGGTTTACAAGCAGAGAAGAAATAAACAAAAAGGGAAATAAAAAGGTTTTGACATGCATCCCAATATTCCCAGGACAATGCCAAGCGAATTGGCGTTTGTCACGAAGTTGCATACAAGCCCGACTTATACAGCCGCCTTTTTGCTAATTTAGATGACGCCGATTCAATCGTAGACCAGCTCAACAATGTTATCGGTCGTGATATAGGAAGCACAAACAAATGACGTCTATAACCAGTTATTTGAGGAATTTATCCGTAGAGATGAGAACGGCTTATAGTAGCTTATCCACCTCAAAAAAATTTGCAATTTTGGTTCAATTCATCGGGGCATTCGCCCCCCTGGCTTTGTTTTTCTCATTTCAAAGCAGCGCAAATTTAAAAATACAAAGTTTCCTTATCGGGTTCTATTTCGTATGGGTAATCATCAACCCCATAAATATTCTTGTAGAACGAATTCAGAAAAAATTTCTATTCAAGGTTTTCTTTAAAAAAACAAAGAAGTTTTTTCTCACATGGATTATCCTTTGGATTGCTTTCATCTACTTTAATGCCGCGACATATACCCCCGTATCACAAGATGATGAACGGATCCTTTTAGCGGCTCTTCTCACAGGTTGCTGCATCATTTCAACAATTGTCGTCTCAAATATTGCAATCTGCTTTCTAAAACAGGCGTCTTACAAAAGAGAACTACTTATACTTGCTGTTGCCATAACAGCATCAGCAATCCTTTATTTGTGATTTTCGAATCTTTGAGGCACGAGTGCCATTGGCTTACTTGGCTTTAATCTTTTATTGTAGAAACTAGGCAAACAAGTCCGGCTTTTCGGCCATTTCATCCACTTGAATCTGATGGAGAACGACGTGGCCTGCACTTAGGCTTTCCTGCACGTCGACAACTCGCTGGTTGAGGGAACCGCGGAACTTGATGTCCAGGCAGCGCTTAGCCAATACAAAGGGGCCATCGATCAAAATGTCGGCAAAAGAAAGAAGTTCAAGCATCTCCGGCTTTTCATTCTTCAGGGCCATAAGGCGTTCGAAGGTGAAACCGGTAAAGATGACAAGATTCATGCCACGTTCCTTGATTTCGCGGGCCAGGGGAACAAGTGCCCCCGCCTGGAACATGGGATCGCCACCGCTAAGGGTGACACCGTCCAGCAACGGATTTTCTTCAATCATTTCCAGGAGGGACTTGAGCGTTATAAAGTGCCCGCCCTCGAAGTCATGAGTCTGGGGATTATGGCAGCCAGGGCATTTATGGGAACAGCCCTGCGTAAAAATGGTAAACCGAATACCGGGACCGTCTACGAAAGACTCCGGCTCGATACCCGCAATACGCAGGCGACCTGTTTCCAAATCCTCTGACATATCGTATTAGTTTTCGGAATAGGAATGCTTGGTGCGGTCATTCACTTCGGCAAGCTTTGCATTGTTGAAGCGATCGATTGTACCAACCAGGTAACCGGTAATGCGACGGATGCGTTCAAAGCCAACGCCTTCGCCATACAGGGACTTTTCTTTTTCAGACATTTTTATCTCCTCAAAAATTATAGACTTTTTCTACAAACTTACCACTACGAACATGCCATTAGCGGATGCCGAGGAATGCGGGCATTCCCGGGAACTTCTTGCGGAGTTCCTCGATCTTCTGAGGATCGATGGAGTGGCCTTCGCGACGACCGCAACGGGGGCAGACATCGTTAATCACACCAACGTAACCGCAAACCGGGTCGCGGTCCACCGGATGATTGATGGATCCGTAGCCGATGCCGGACTTTGCCATGTAGCGAACGATCTTTTCGAAGGCGTCCAGGTTCTGGGTCGGGTCGCCATCCATTTCGATGTAGCTAATGTGACCGGCATTTGTCAAGGCGTGATACGGAGCTTCGATTTCAATCTTCCTGAAGGCGCTGATCTTGTAGTAGACAGGCACGTGGAAGGAGTTGGTGTAGTAATCGGGGTCGGTAACGCCCGGGATAATACCAAACTTCTTCTTATCCATGCGCAGGAAGCGGCCAGAGAGGCCTTCTGCAGGTGTCGCGAAGAGGGAGAAGTTCAGGTTCAGGCGTTCAGATTCGCGGTCGCAGAAGTCGCGCATGTGCTGCAGGATTTCCAGGCCCAGCTTATGGGAAGCTTCGGATTCGCCGTGGTGCTTGCCGGTGAGGGCAACCAGGGTTTCGGCAAGGCCGATGAAACCGATGGAAAGGGTACCGTCCTTAAGGACTTCGCGGACCTCGTCATTCCAGCCCAGCTTTTCGGAACCAATCCAGATGCCCTGACCCATGAGGAAGGGGAAGTTCTTGACTCGCTTACGGCTCTGGACTTCCAAGCGTTCCAGCAGCTGGTCGCGAACGAGAGCCAGCATGCGGTCCAGTTCCTTGTAGAACAGGTCGATGGACCTCATCTTGAGGGCGATGCGAGGAAGATTGATAGAGGTAAAGCTCAGGTTGCCACGACCGAAGGTGATTTCGTGATCGGGATTGTATGTATTGCCGATAACGCGGGTACGGCAACCCATGTAGGCGATTTCAGTTTCGGGGTGACCCGGCTTGTAATAATGAGCGTTATAGGGTGCATCCATGAAGCTGAAGTTGGGGAACAGGCGCTTTGCAGAAACGCGGCAAGCCAACTTGAACAAGTCGTAGTTGGGATCGCCGGGATTCAGGCTGACGCCTTCCTTGACGCGGAAAATCTGAATCGGGAAGATTGCCGTTTCACCACCGCCCAGGCCTTCTTCTGTGGTGAGGAGCAAGTTCTTCATCACCATGCGGGCTTCGGGATCGGTGCACATACCATAGTTGATGCTGGAGAACGGAGTCTGGGCACCGGCGCGGCTGTGCATGGAGTTCAGGTTGTGAACGAAAGCTTCCATGGCCTGGAAGGTAGCCTTGTCGGTTTCTTCGTAAGCCTGCTTTTCGGCAAACTTCTGGGCGCCCATCACAATTTCGACGCTGAAGCTCTTGGAAAGTTCACGGGCTTCGGTCTGTACAAACTTTTCGTTGGGAACGAGGGTTGCCACCATGCCCATCTCGAACATTTCTTCGTGGAGCTTTTTCACGATGGGGCGAAGTTCCTCTTCTTCCTTGCCGGTCAAAAGAATCAAGGCCTTCACCATGTTGTTCAGGTAAGCCTTGCGATAGGTGATGCGAACGCCGTCGGCCATGGCGTAGTCAAAGTTGGGGACAGCCTGACCACCGTGCTGATCGTTCTGGTTGGACTGGATGGCGATAGCGGCGAGAGCGGCGTAGCTGCGAATATCCTTGGGTTCACGGAGATGACCGTGACCTGTGTTGAAACCGTTCTTGAAGAGCTTGATCAAGTCGATCTGGCAGCAGGTCATGGTGAGGGCGTAGAAGTCCAAGTCGTGGATATGGATGTCACCTTCGGAATGGGCGCGGCTGTGTTCCGGCTTAAGCATCATCATGGTGTAGAAATGCTTTGCGGATTCGGAACCGTACTTGAGCATGGTACCCATGGCGGTATCGCCGTCGATGTTTGCGTTTTCACGCTTCAGGTCGGATTCCTTGGCGGAGCTGAAGGTGATGTCGCGAAGGGTGTGCATCAGACGTGTATTGACTTCGCGGACGCGGGTACGTTCTGCGCGGTACAGGATGTAGTTCTTGGCGGTGTCAACGTAACCGTTGTCCGTAAGGGCCTTTTCCACGGCGTCCTGAATTTCTTCGATTTCGGGCTTGGTCTTGCCTTCGGCTTCGAGACGGCCAACGGCGTAGGCGGAAACCTTGAGAGCGGTGCTGCTGAGAACGTCCTCACCACCCAAAAAATCCAACTGTGACTGAGAAGCCTTAATTTGTTCGTTAAGTTCTCCGGAAGCTCGGAAAGCCTTGATAATTGCTTCGGAAATCTTCTCAATGTTGAACGGCATTTCTCTGCCGTCGCGCTTCTTCACAGTAAAAATCATCTATCCAATCCTCTCGTCAGCCGCTAAAAAACCGACCTTTTTAACGAATCCGACTAAAAATGTTCTCTTTCTTCCAATAAAACCCATTCCACCGAGTTTTACTACATCTTGTGTTTTTGTTCGAACCAGCACCACAAGATGTAGGCAACAAGATAATAAAAACCACTATATTTGGGGTTCTTTTTTTGCAAAATCCCCAAAAAAGTTTTCAGATTTACACTGCCTTACAAAACTTATCAACATCTTACAATTCCTGTCATAAAAATACGACAAACCATATTTAAAAACCATTTTCGCTAACTCTTTATTTATAAAGAAGTTAGCAATTCTCCCCTGCCAATTTATGACATTTTGACCTATCAACAAAAAAATGAGCCTTTTTCAGGCCCATCTCTTGACAAATTTTTGGGGTTAGTTTAGAGTCCTACTTCAACTCGATGGTCAGGCGAACATTGGCGGAAATTTCTACGGAGTCCGCGATGGACGTCTCGTCGGCAACCATAGCTCCATCGACACTGTTTGCCGCCATAAGGCGCGCCCCCTTGCTGAACATGCGACGACCCGAAGCCGCGTAAACACCAACACCCTCGTCGCCAATGTACAGAACCCGTCCAAGGGATCGTTCAACGCCAGCTGCGTAATGGGCGGCCTTGTTCAAGCCATCCTTTACGGCCGCCTCGATGATTACCCCCTGCAAAGAATCCTGGCCCATCAGGGTCGCCTGGGTAGGGTAAATTTCCACATCGGGTTCGGCGGAGAGCATCTGCGAAAGCACGGCCGCCTCCTTGCGGGAATCCAGCTTAACCGAGAAATGCTGAGTAGCCACGTAGCCCACCAGCTTACGTTCCCCCTTGTCGTAGGACCATTCCTTGGTCAGCGACACGCTGTTCTGCTCGATGTTGCTTTCGGCGATATCCAGAGACTTTACCGCGTCAAAAATCATGGTGCGGCGCATGGCGAGACGCTTGTAAAGTTCGTTCTTGTTGAGGTCCCTAAGTTCCAGCGCAAAACTGGAGACAAACTGGTTGGCTTCAAACTTTTGGGACTTGTGGCCAGTGAGCTCAACCTTAGGGATTACGGCATCGCAAGCTGCGGAACCTGCGGCAGGAACAACCGCCGCCGTCTTGTTGCAGCAGTCACAGCCGGTGAGAGCAAGCGTCATAACGGCTGCGGTCGAGAATGCTAAAATTTTACCTGTGAACGTTCCACCCATGTCAACTCCTTTCGCGTCCGAATTCATGCCGAGCTCGTTCGCCGGCAACGCGCGTAAACAACCTACTTATTTTTACCCCTGGAGACAAGCCCAACCACAAGAGTTATAAGGGCCGCCACCGCCATGGTCGTGGTCATGCTGATAAAGGGCATCCAGGGCCAGCTGAAGATTCCGCCAAGAACCGCGGGTACACCGAAGGCGGGAATCCCCTGGATAAGTACCAGGCTGCCCATGCCGCAAATTACAGCCACCACAACGGCCCAGGGGCGAACATTCTTGACGAAGAAGGCCAAGAGGAACATGCCCAAAAGCGGTCCCGTGAAAAGGCCGGTGAAGAACAGCGCGTTCTTGAGGAGGCTGCCCTGCTGGGTAGCGGCGAAGAGGGCTCCGAACACACCGAGCACGCCCCAGAACACGGTCCAGAGCTTTGCGCGCTTAAGCCCGCCCAGGCCCTTGTTTTCGTCCCAGCCAAGGATGTCTCGCTCCGTGGTGTTGCTAAGGGAATTGATGGCTCCAGAAAGACTGCTCATGGCCGCGGCGCAGATGGCAGCAACGATCAGGCCGGTGACACCTACGGGGAGTCCATTTACAATAAAGTAAGGAAACACGTCGTTCTGTCCGAGGCCTTCGGGAAGAGGGGCCGCCTTCGCCATCTGGTAGTAGACGTAAAGGGCCGCCCCCACCCAGTAGAAGAGGATGGAGACGATAACGCCAAGGACCATGCTAAGGACACTGGAGCGGTTTGCCGCATTTACATCCTTACAGCTGAGGTAGCGCTGCACAAACTGCTGGTCGCAGCCGCGGATGGCGATTTCCAAAATGGCGTAGGCGAAGCCCGCCGAGATCAGGGTACGGGCATTGGAGATATCGAGGCTGGCATCCCACCACTTGGTCTTGCCCGCCTCCCCCGCCAGGCGGGCCATTTCGCCGAAGCCGCCTACGGAATTGGAAATAAGGAGCAGCACCAGGGCGCCACCGCCGAAGAATACGACGAACTGCATCACATCGGTCCAGATGACCGCCTTGATGCCACCAAACCAGGTGTAGAAAATGGCCACAGCCGCGGACACGATGATGGCATACCGCAGATCCACGTGGAGAATCTGGGCAAGCACCAGCGACGGTGCGTACAGGAGGATGCCCGTACGCAAAAGCAGATGGAGGCAGTAAAAGACGGCGGCCAGGCGACGCACGCCCTTGCTGTAGCGAACCTCGAAGAGCTCGTAGGCGCTGTTGATGCCGGAGTTGCGGAAGCGGGGAATAAAGACGAAGCCCACGACGAAGATGCTCAGGAAAGCGCCTATCTGGAACATGAGGAAGGTCATGTTGTCGCCGTACACATCGGCGGGGGCGCCAAGGAATGTGGTGGCGCTGACAGAAGTGGCGATCAGGCTGATGCCCACGGCCACCCAAGGCATGGAACCACCGCCCAGCATATACTCCTTGAGGTTCTTGTTGCCGCGGGAAACCCACAAGCCGATAAAGAGGGAGAACAACAGGTAGGCGGTTAGAACAATCCAATCAACGGCAGTAAACATCTTTACCTATAAAAATAAGGAGCCCCGAACAAGCGTTCCCGGGCTCCGAGTTGTTAGAAATCAGGTGGCAGGAGTCACAGATTCCGCCACGGCAGGAGCGGATGCCGTGGAGGACACCTCCAAGGACTTCTCCTCGAACTGAATCACCTGGTTGCGGCCACCTTCCTTGGCGCGGTACAGCGCCTGGTCGGCATTGTTCACGGCCTTCTTCATATCGTGGAACTCTGGAGTCACCAGGAAGGCGCCGATGCTCACCGTTACGCGGAGAGGATCCGCCTGGTGAACGTCGAAGACCAGCTTCTGCACAGCCTTGCGGATGCGCTCCGCTGTTTCCACCATGCCCTCGGCGGTAGTCTCGATGAGGCCCACCACGAACTCTTCGCCGCCGTAGCGAGCCACCACGTCGATATCCCTGCGGATTTCACCGCTGATGGTATCGGCGATACCCTTGATCACCACGTCGCCGATGGGATGGCCGTAGGTGTCGTTCACATGCTTGAAGTGGTCGATGTCCATCATCAGCACGCCAATGTTGTACTTCTTGCGGTCGGCGCGGATCTTTTCGGTACGCAGACTTTCGTGGAGGGTGCGGTGGTTGATAAGACCGGTAAGGCCATCGCGCATAGCCAGGTCACGTCCGTGTTCAAACTTGCGAGCGCGGTCATAGGCAAATCCCGCCACTCCGGCAAAGGCCTTGATCAGTTCCTTTTCGTGGTCGCTGTAGGGGCGATTGCTGCGGCTTTCCAGGCAGATGGCAATATCTGCGATTGCGGAATCCGGTTCGGAGGAAATAGGCATGATAAACAGCTGACGAAGCTCCATATTACGCTTTTCGTTGTCATTCAAGCGAGGAACATACTCATTGAATCCCGGCGGGAAGCTGCGTTCAATATGGCGATTACGCATCAGGGACAACACAAAGATGCCCTTGTCCGAAAGGGTAAAGCGCTTTTCGGCGAACTGTTCGGAATCCACACCGTCGCAGAACACCACGCGTCCGGACCCCTCCTTCACCTTGTTCATGGCAAGGATAGTCAAACGGTCATAGGCAACGTTGTCCTTGACATAGTTGATAATCTGCTTGTAGATATCCTTGACCGTCATGGTCTGGAAGAACTTGCGCTGGTAATTGTAGAGGCCACTGTACTGCTGCAGGGCGATATGCTTCTGTGCAGAGTAGAAGCCCTTGTAGTCCAGCATAGAAATACTTCCGGCAATGTAGCCAAGCGCCTGAGTAGTCGTATCGTTGAAGGCATTGGGATAGACTGAATCCACAACCAGGGCTCCAATACGATTACCATTGTAATCCAGGATGGGAACACCTGCAACAGACTTGATCGGAGTGGAATCGATGTAATACATCAGACTCTTGTTGTTGGTCAAGTCCCCTTCCAGAAGGCGATTTACATTGGCTCGGAAAAGCTGACTAATCAAGCCCGTATTCTCGGAAATGCGAACACAGGGGTTCACAGACATTTCCTTGTCGTTGATATGGTTGCGAACGCCCCAATCCCTGGGATTGTCCAGCTGAGTAAAGACAATGACCGTATTTACGTGTGGCAAAGCCAGCTTGAGGGCGCGCATCATATTGGCCATACCCTTATTGATATCGGCGTTGGCTCGAGCCCAAACCTGGCTAATCTTCAGAGCGGCCTCGGGTTCGTTGGCCAGGCCATTCCCGTTACGGTATTCGGAGCGAAGATCCGGAGCTACTACCGGAGCTGCACCAGTCTGGCGAGACTTGAAGGAAATTACCGGCAATGTAGCCGTGGACTGGGCAGCATTGGGGCCAGCAAGGCGAGGGCGATTCATACAAGCAAGTACGAAAGCCACCACAGCAAAGGGTATCAGGAACAGGAACATCCCACCCTGGAACGCAAGGCCCACCAAAAGGCCAGCCACGACAAAAAGTATTTCAGCAACAGACATACGATCCCGTCTACAATTACAAGCGGAAAGAACGGTACAGCATCACTATGGCCACCCCGCTGTAGATGGCATGGCTAATCCAGGCCGCCCAGAAGGGAGTCAAGGCTCCGTTCTCTCCCATTTTCAAACCGATTCGTTCCAATATATAATAGCTAAATACAATCAACAGGCCAACTCCGAACTTCTGAGAAAGCCCCCCAGAACGGCTATACCTATGACAAAGTGCAGCCCCAATCAAAAGTACTATCAGATTCATCCAATGGGCGGAACGCTTAAAGTGCAGGGCGGTCTCCATAAGACGAGTATCTTCGCCAGAACGCTTAAGCACATCTATGCGCTGCTTAACCATCTTGGAGTCCATTTCATCGGAAACCTGACGCTCGTTGATAAGATCGTCTGGATGGGTTGCAACCTTGTCGCAAGCCTTTTCTCGGTTTATTGCGAAAACATTTACAGAGCCATCCTTCAGGAATTCCCGGCGGAAGCCCCTTTCGAACTGCCAACAGCCTGGCCCCAGGCTATCCTCTTCTACCCAGCGAACTGTCTTCGCATCGTATCGTTCCTGCAGTCGTCCCTGGTCGCGAAGCAGCAGAACCACATCGCGGCCTATCTTGTTTCGACCGGAGTAATGCCTAAAGTACCAGCTGGCCTTTTCGCTATCGATAAAGGTGAAGTCCTGCTTCTCCTTGATACGCGGATTTTTCTTTTTCTGAGCGTTGGTTTCCATGATTTCCAAGCGGCGGTGGTTGGCATCGGGGAGCCACAGTTCGCTCATTTCATAAGAAATCACAGAAACAAGAACGCCAAAGAAGAAAATGGGCATCAGTGTCTTAAGGGGACTCTGTCCGGAGCTCTGCATGGCAGACATTTCCAAGTGGCGAGCCATGTTTCCCACCGAGGCAAGAACTCCGATAAACAACGCTACCGGGGTAATCAGGTAGATAATGTAAGGCAGGTAACAGAGGTAATAGTCACCGGCCTCCTTGATGTCACGAGCAAGCCACGTCTTGATGTTGCCAACAAAGTCGATGACCACGAACATGAATATGGCACCGATCAAGACGATAAGGAACATCTTCAAGAAGTTCCAGATTAGATACCTGGTGAATTTCATCCGAACCTCTTGGTAAGACGCTTAAACACTCGTCCAAAGAATCCCTTGACGGCACGGACTCCCCTAAAGAACTTGGAGTCACCAGAGAACTTGTCGCGAACCATGGCGATGGTGATAAAGATGCCAAAAACACCGATGATGATATTGGAGGCCCACATGGCAAGAACAGGATTGATCAGCAGGCGATCGGCCATATTTTCGCCACCGATAAGGCAAATCCAGTAAACTACGAAGAAGGAAAGGCTGTAAAGAATCCCGGTGCCGATGCCGCCCTTGCGGGCCATAATTCCAAGAGGTGCGCCGATCAGGATAAAGATAAAGCAAGCGAAGGCTGTACTGTATTTTTTGTGGATTTCCACAGTATACTGAGCCTCGCGTCTAAGCTCTGCGTCCATTCGAGAAAACAGGCGTTCTGTAGTACGTTGTGCGGAAATTTCCTGAACCCGCAACTTCTGCAGGGACCTGCGACGTTGGACGGAATCAATCTTTGCATCCCCGTCTACAGACTTCGGAACAATGGAATCCGCCGCGATATTTTCTCGCAAGGCGACCAGCGTATTCAGACGCTTTTCCAGCCCCTGGATCCTGGCCTCACTATACTTCTTCTTGGCATCCTCAACAACCTCCTCCATCATCTCGATGGGCATTTCGCGGTCGCTGCGGTAATTGCGGCTGCGGCGCTCCAGGCGGTCATCCACGTTCTTCATGGCCAGATCCTGGGAGAAGAAGCGAATGCGGAAGTAATTTTCGGGATTGTCCGCATCGGTCATGTGGGTTTCGCCACTGCGAAGGCGAAGCATCAGCGTAGCCCCGTTGTCGGCGTACTCCATGGTGGCGCTGTCGGCGTAAACAATACGAGGCGCCCCCTTGCGCTCCATTTCGAAAATTTGAATGCCGTAGAGCGTCCCCGACGAGGGATCTATGCGGCTCACCCAGAGTTGAACATCCGGGAACTGTGTAATCAAGCGCCCTGCGTCAATAAAGGCATGGGGCTTTTTGCGAGAAACCGCGCTCATCAATTCAACAGAGCGATGGTTAGCCTCGGGAAGCACCCAGTTGTTGAACACCACCATGAGCATGGATACGAGAAACGACACGAGAAGCACCGGACGCATCAGGGTAAGAGGAGAAACCCCTGCCGCCTTGCACGCCGTAATCTCCTGATCACCGGACATACGTCCAAAGGCCATCAGGCTTGCCACCAGAACCGCCATGGGAATGGAAAGGGACAGCATCCACGCCAGGTTCAGCACAAATATTTCAAGAACCGTGGATGCAGGCAACCCCTTGGACAGCACATTATCCAGAATTTTCACCAAAAAGTCCACCACGAACAGGAACGTAATGCCGAAAAGACCCGCCAGGAATGGGGCAATAAGCTCCTTCAACACGTAGCGGACTAAAATCATTTTTCCAAACTGCCAATTTTTTCTACTTTACTGACGTAAAAGTTAGAATTAACCAAAGAAAAAAAATGAAACTGACCAAAAAGATTCCCCTGTTCCTTCCCTTTTTCATGGTGATGGCTGTGTTGTGCGGTTGCGCATCTGCCCCCCAGGAAAAAATGAAGTTCACGGAATGGTGCAAGGCCCGTTACGAATTCGCCGAAGACCTGTACAAGAAGGAAAAATACGGCAGAGCAATCGAAAAGCTGGAAGAAGTCCTTGCCACCTGCGCAGGTTCCGGCTACATGGAGCAGACCCAGTTCCTGTTGGCAGAGACCTACTTTACCCAGGAAGACTGGATTGAAGCCCGTGGCGAGTACGGCAGTTTCATTCTGAATTTCCCTGGTTCCCCCTTCGCGGAGACCGCCGAGTTCCGCAAGGCGATTTCCTCTTTCAACATGGAATACCGCGTCTCCCGTGACGATGCCAATACGACCATCGCCATGAAGGATTTCGAACGCTACCTTTCCAACCACCCGGACACTCCGCTACGCGACTCCGTAAACTACTACTACAATCTTCTGGTAGACCGCATGGCCGAAAAGGAATTCCAGACAGCAAGACTCTACCTGCGCATGGACAAGTACCAGGCAGCCGTCATCTACTTCAAGGAATTCCTGGAGACCTACCCCAAGACAAAGCGCCGCACCGAGGCCCTGTTCATGATCGCCCAGGCCTACAATGAGCTGGACCAGTTCGAAACGGCAAAGTTGTACCTGAACATCGCCAAGGCCGAGGCCGCTGCCGACGACAAGGACATCCAAAAGCAAATCGCCAAGACCGAAAAGAAAATCGAGAAGGCGGAGAAGGCTTACGAAAAGCGCTTGAAGAAGGATTCCGAAAAGAAGCGTATCCAGAAAGAAGAGAAGGAACTGCAAAACTAGTTTTGCGGAGTCAAGATGCTGCCGGTTCGTGGACACTTACTGCACACGGTGCTGCTGTGCCTAGGCCTTTGGCTTACTGCGCAGGCCGCCGATGACAAGGTGGAGCACGACCGATCCAAGCTCTCGGTCTTTGTACAGCCTTCCGTTTCATTTTTAAGCTTCGAGCAGCGAGAATACTTTCAGGACGCAGTCGACACCATCTACAGGAGTTTTCGCGAAAACGCCCTGACGGAGAGCGAGTCCCTGAACGTGGCCAAGCAGGATTTCCAGAAGGTCAACTTCTGCTTTCCCGTAACCGCCGGCCTGCAGTACCAAATTTTCCAGGATCAATTCATCAGCGCGGGCATCGGGTTCATTTACGACAACGAGTCCGTGGTGCTCACCGACCGCAAGAACCGCACCCACAACTACAGCTACACCATCCAAGGCGTGCCCCTGTTCCTGGAATACAGGCTGGGCATTCCCAAGAACTTCATGACTCTGTCGGGGGAAAGCCTGTTCAGCATCGCCGTACGCTGGTACTGGGTGCTGCCCGGAACAGAAATCTACACCACCTGGGGAATGCTGGAGGCAAAGAACCCCGTCTCGGGTTCCGGTTTTGGAATAAGCCTGGGTTACCTCATCGCCAGCTGGAAAAACTTCAACATCTACGGCGATATCGGCTTCAGCTCCATCTCGGTGAAATCCGACAAGAAGTTCTCGGACATCGTACCCGACGGCCCCGAAGAAAAGGCCAAGTGGAACATCGGCGGTTTGCAGATGCAAGTCCGCGTAAGCTTTGGCCTATGGAACGAACCCAAGCCTGTTGATGACGAGGACGATGTTGTCGTCACCAAGCCCAAAAAGGAAGAAGGGGTTAAACCCGCAGAGGAGACTGTAATTGCCCCGACTTCGCAGGAGTCCGTCGACACGACAACAGAGGCACCCGCGGACACGACAAGTGAGCCTGTCGCCACAGAACAAGTTGACGAAGATACCGCTGATACCGTAGACGCCGAAAAAACGGAAAACGCAGAAAGTGCCGAAAAGGCAGAACAGCAAACTCCGCCGGAGGAATGATGAGCCTCCTGCCCGGCGAACCTCTGCAATACGCGGAAACCCACTTCAAGTTCAAGCTGCCCTGGTCCCTGCTGTACAGGCCTTGGCCCGAAATCCTCGTAGACGCGCCCTTTCAATTTGAACCTGGCGCAAGTCCAATCCTATGGATTGTGGTGCGGGACGCCCACAGGTTTCCGACGACCATCGAGTCGATTGAAATTCGCATCAACGGTGGCGAAATTCAAAAGGCCCTTACGCTGAACATCGAAGCGACGGAGCAATTCGGATTCTACCCCGTCGAGCCCTTTGAGCTTGGAGAGCTGAAACCCGGACGCTACGAAATCCAGTGCAAGGTGACCGCCATCCGCGAAGTCAAGGGCAAGAGATGCTCCAAGGTTTTTAGTCGCTGGAACTACCCCCTGTTGAGACCTGCACCCCTAAAGATCCACGTTCTGTCCGAAGTTGTCCCAAAGGCACCGGGCTTTGTGGCAGGCGAAATGCACTGTCACACCCACTACTCCGCAGACCACGTGGAACACGGAGCCTCCCCCGCCGTTTTTCGGCAGGCGGCCAAGGCCATAGGCCTGGACTTCGTAAACTGCACCGACCACGCCTACGACTTCGCCTACACCACCGAGGACTACACCCTGGAGGCGGATTCACCGCTGCCCCGGTTCGAAGCCCTGAAAAAGGAAGTGACCGAGGCGAACAGGACGACGACCAACGGGGCGATCGCAAACGACAGGATGCCGCTGCTGATTGCAAGTGAAGAAGTTTCCGTAGGCAACTCCAAGGGCGAGAACGTCCACATGACAGTGCTCGGGCCAGAAGGCTACTTGCCGGGCCTTGGGGACTGTGGACGCAACTGGCTCAGTAACAGGCCAACCTTCAAGATTGAAAAAATTTTGCAGATGACAAGGGCCCACTGCTTTGCCGCCCACCCCTACCAGGAAATGAGCGGACTGGAACGCTTTGTCTTTAGGAGGGGCTACTGGAAAAGCGCCGACCTCCATGCAACATCTAGCCACGGCATCCGCGGAATCCAGTTCTGGAACGGGATTCGCGACGAGGGCTTTAAGCTGGGAAGGCAATGGTGGATTGAGGAACTGGGCAAGGAGAACTACGTGCTGCCCATCGGCGGGAACGACGCCCACGGCGACCTGAACGACACCGCCGCCGTAGACCTGCCGCTGTTCTCGCTAAAGCACAGCAGGGACCACGTCTTTGGAAAAGTGAGAACCGTGGTGAAGTTACCCGCCGGGGATTCTTCGTCGAAGACCTGCGCGGAACAGGGCGAAATAACCTGCGAGCTGAGCCGCGACGTACTGCACCAGGCCTTCGCAGGCGACAACTGCTACATCACCGACGGACCTGCACTGTGGTGGGAATCAAACGGCTGCGACGAGGTGACGTTCCACGCCCGCAGTACCGCTGACTTCGGTGGCGGCTTCAGGTACATCCGCATTTACGGGCGGCGCCGTTTACCCAACGGCAAGTTCGCCCCGAAGGAAGAGCTTCACCTGGCAAGCCAGGTGGCCGCCCGCCCCGCAGCAGACATCTCCGTAGGCTTCGAATACTACGGCTACCTCCGCGCCGAGTGCGAAACCGCCTCCGGCCGATTCGCCCTGACATCCGCCGCAGTAAATCCACGAAAATAAGAGTTCCTCGTGACATCGCGGGCTCCGCTGTAAACGAAACGTCCCGGTTATTAAACCGGGACTGAGTTTCTATCCGAGGCTATCGGCGATGCACACTCCTAGAGGAACAGCAATGAGCGATGGTGCAAGTTCTTGTTCTACGAATAGCGAATGGGCTTTGTAAGCACGAGCGGTTTCATGTGAGCAAAAAACGCCCCGTATTAACGGAGCGTGTTTGCGAGAGCGAGTGCCTGTGGTAAGTTCCTGACTGAACCTAGCACGAGCGGTTAGATAGATGCAAGGAACTTCTTAGCCTTGTCCGCGGCAGCCTGGTTGTCACCGTAGACTTCGAGGATGCGTTCGGCAGTCTTCTTTGCCTTGTCGCTTGCACCCAGCTGCTGGTAAACCAATGTCAGCTTCCACATGGCGTCGGCCACGGAGGGAACTTCATCCTGCGGTTCATCCTTCTGGTAGCGGTCTTCCTTGTCACCAGTACGCTTTGCAAATTCACCGACGAACTTTTCCAGCAGACCGGCGGCAGCGGAGTAGTCACCCTTTTCCATCTTGACTGCGGCAAGGCCATGCATTGCGGCGGAGCGAACCAAGGCTACGGAACCCGCATTGTCCAGGGACTTCTGGAACAGGGAGGCGGCGGCGTCAAAGTCACCAGCTTCGTACTTCACATTGCCAGCATAGAGAGCTGCCTTGGCCAGGGCCACACCGCTCAACTTGCCAGAGTTGATCTTGGATTCAAATTCAGCAGCGGCAGCTTCGTTTTCACCAGCGTAAAGGTGGGTCATGCCCGGACCAAGAAGTTCAGCCTGTTCGGCAGCGGCGGCCTTCTGGTAATCGCGGAACTGAACCACGCCCACCACAATGGCGACTACAACTACCAGGGCAGCAACGACCTTGGAGCCGTGCGCAACAAAGAAAGCCTTGATTTCAGAATTGTTGTTATTGGATTCGTTAGCCATGTTAAGTGTCCATGTTAAATTTTGTGAACCAATTTTAGCAAAAATTCAAGGGGTTGTCAGCCTATCTTGACAATTACCCCCCTTATTACTACCTTTGTTCCCACTATGCCGCTCTAGCTCAGCTGGTAGAGCAGCTGATTCGTAATCAGCAGGTCGGCAGTTCAAGTCTGCTGGGCGGCTCGAAAAAGAGCAATTGGTTTTACCAATTGCTCTTTTTTGTTCGCATTAAAAAAACGCATTCGCTATTGCCTTGCGGCAAGTTCCTCGGGCGTGCGGCAGAGAATATCCCAGTCGCCGCGCTTGATGATCTTGTAGGCGTAGCCCTGCTCGGTCAGGAACAGCTGGCGGTTCATGGCGAATTCCTGCTCCTTGGAATCCTGGGTCACGATGCTGTAGAAGTGGGCGGCGCCGCCATCGCTCTTGGGGCGAAGCACGCGGCCAAGACGCTGGGCTTCTTCTTGACGGCTACCGAAGGTACCCGAAATCTGGATCAGCACGTTGGCGTCGGGAAGGTCGATGGCAAAGTTACCCACCTTGGAGACCATGAGATTCTTCAGGGTGCCGGCACGGAAGGCGGCATAGAGTTTGTCGCGTTCCTTGTTGGGGGTCTTGCCGGTAATCAGCGGAATGTCCAAGACCTTGGAAAGATTTTCCAGTTGCTCGATGTACTGGCCGATGATGAGCACGCGGTCGTCAGGCTTGTCGTAGAACTTCAGCAGTCGCTGTACGATGTCCGTCTTTTCGGGATTGGTGCTGGCGAGCGTAATCTTGTCGCGGACCGGAGCCAAGGCGTACTTCATCTTCAGTTCCGATTCCATGGGAATGCGAATTTCGTTACAGTCGGCCGTAGCGATCCAGCCCTGGGCCTCCAGGATACGCCAGGGAATGTCGTACTTCTTGGGGCCGATCAGGCTGAACACTTCGGTCTCCTTGTGGTCTTCGCGGACGAGCGTTGCGGTAAGGCCCAGGCGGCGGGTGGCCTGCATTTCGGTACTGAGGCGGAACACAGGCGCCGGCAGCAAGTGAACTTCGTCGTAAATCATGAGGCCCCACTTCTGCTGGCTGAACAGCGGGAAGTTGGAGAGTTCCTTCTTGACATCTTCTTCGGAGCCTTCCTCCAGGTCTATTTCAGACAACGTTGCGTTCGGATTTTCCTTTTCGGACTTCTTGGCGCGTTTGCGCTGTGTCAAGATTTGGTAGGTAGCGACGGTGACGGGGCCGATTTCCTTGACTTCGCCGGAGTATTCCTTGACCATGTCGGGAGTGAGATCGGTCTTGTCGCAAATCTCGCGAATCCATTGGCGGGAAGCGGAAATATTCGGAGTAAGAATCAGCGTCTTGGTTTGGGTGAGTGCCATGGTGGCAATACCGATGACCGTCTTACCGGAACCGCAGGGGAGCACGATGACGCCGGAACCGCCCTTTTCGGAACCGCTGGCGTAGAACACCTGAGCGGCTTCCTTCTGGTAATCCCTGAGTTTGAACTCCTTGCCGCTGAGCATGGTATCGCGCAAGTGAATGGGCAGCGGATCACCAACGGTGTAGCCAGCCAGGTCCTCCACCGGAAAACCAGCATTGGTAAGCGCCATCTTCAGGTGGCCGCGGCGTTCCGGGTCCACAACGGCATGGGTGTCGTCGATGAACTCCAGTACAAAGGGTTCCACATCGCGAAGCTTGCAGATTTCCGTAAACATGAACTTGTCATCGGACTCGATTATCAGACGGTCGCCATCCTTCTTAAGGCGCAAGAGACCGTAGCGGGACATGTAGTCCTCTACTTCGGTAATCACAGTCTGGGGGATGGGATAGCGGCTCTGGCTGTCGAGACGTTCAAGGACTTCCTTGGCGCGCAAACCAGTGGCGGCGGCATTCCACAAGCTCAGGTGACTGATCTTGTAGGTATGAAGGTGTTCGGGGCTTTTGACTAGTTCTGTAAAAGGAGCGATGGCGTCGCGGGCGGCTTCGTAGGTTGGGGCATCGACCTCGACCATAATTTCGAGGTTACTCTGAACAATAATAGCACCATTGGGATTCATAGGGCGCCAAATATAGTAAAAGGCGAAAATTTTTCCAATTTTTTATTATATCTTTATGGTGTAAGAAAAAGAGGTTTTTTTGAGCCAGCGAAAATTGAATGGAAAGACCGAGTCTCTCTGTATATTCGGTAATCCAGTAGGACACAGTAAATCGCCGCTGATGCACAACGCCCTGTTTGAGGCATTGGACATCAACGCAGCTTATCTCCCCCATGCGCCGGAGCCGGACGCACTGCCCAGGGCCATTCAAGGCTTCAGGGCAATGAAGTTCCGTGGCGCCAACGTCACCATTCCCTTCAAGACCCCTGTGATGGAACTGGTCGACGAGCTTTCCGACATTTCCAAGTTTACCCAGAGCGTGAATACCCTGTACTGGAAGGACGGCATTGTAGGCGGCACCCTTTGCGGCACCACCACCGACCCCTACGGTTGCATTCGCAATCTGGAGGAATTCGGCGTATCGCCAGAAAACACCTCCGTCGCCCTCCTGGGTAACGGCGGCGCAGCAAAGGCGATTGCCTTTACCTTGGTGGAATGCCACAACGAACTCACGATCGTATGCCGCGCCAGGGAAAAGGGACAGGCTCTGGCCGACAGCCTAAACAAGGCTTTCGAGGGCAAGGAGCCCACGGTCCAGGTGGTCACCTTCGATGAATTCGCGAAGGTATCACCAAGGATCAAGCTCATCATCAACGCCACCTCCGTGGGCATGACCCCAAACGAGAACGATTCCCCCCTCAAGGAAGAGGACCTTACACCGGGCCAGGCCGTGTGCGACATCGTGTACTCCCCCTTGTACACCAAGCTGTTGAAAATGGCCGAGGCCAAGGGTTGCAAGATCGTAACCGGCGAAGGCATGCTGGTCCACCAGGGAATCGAAAGTTTCCGCAAGTGGTTCCCCAAGGAAACCGAAAACAAGACTAACGACGAACTCGCCGCTATTATGCGCAAAGGAATGCAAGGTTAACTATGAATAAGCACATCTTTTTTACCGGATTCATGGCCAGTGGAAAGTCCCGTACCGGACGCGCCCTTGCAGAACGTTTGAAGCGACCCTATGTGGATACCGACGTGGTCATCGTCGAACGCGCAGGCAAGACCATCAGCGAAATCTTTGAGCAGGATGGCGAGGCCAAGTTCCGCGAAATGGAACGAGCCGTGGTCGCCGAATTTGCAGCCAAGGCCGAGCCCCACATCATCTCCCTTGGAGGCGGCGCCCTGACCCAGGCGGAAAACCTTAAGGTCATCCGCGAAAACGGCACCATCATTCGCCTGTGGGCAAAGCCCGAAGTTCTCTCCGAACGCATCGGTCGCAAGAACACCCGTCCGCTCCTTGCAAACCTCAGCGACGAGGAACGCCTGGCTAAAATCAAGCAGATGCTCAAGGACCGCGAGCCCAACTACGCCCACGCCGACTTCAGCGTGGAAAGTTCCAACGAGTTCTCCGAAGAGCACGTCATCGAAAAGATTTTGCAGATCATGCGCCTCTGGGAAAATCACGCCCTGGACGTTCGCCCCAGCAGCGGCGGTAAGTACCCCATCTTTATCGGCAAGAATATCATCCAGGATGTAGGCGCCTTGCTGGAATGCCTAAAGCTCGCTCCCAGCCACGAATTTCTCGTATGTACCGACACCAACATCGCCAAGGCCCAGAACCGTACCTTGTTCGAACTGAAGAACCAGGCGGGCCGCTGTCCCATCTTCAAGTTCCAGGCCGGAGAACGCAACAAGACCTTGCACAATCTGAACCAGCTGTATAGCTTTATGCTGCACCGCGGCTACACTCGCAAGAGTTGCCTTCTGCAGTTCAGCGGCGGCGTTGTAGGCGACATGGCGGGCTTTGGCGCCGCCACCTACCAGCGCGGAATTCCCTTTATCCAGTTCCCCACCACCCTCCTTAGCATGGTGGACAGTTCCGTAGGCGGCAAAGTGGCCGTAAACCACGCCGAGGGTAAGAACATGATCGGCGCCTTCTACCAGCCTCACGCCGTAGTTGTGGACGTTGACGTGCTCAGCACGCTGCCCGAAACGGAATACCTGGCCGGTCTCGCCGAAATCGTAAAGTACGGCGTCATCTACGACGAGGAATTCTTCAAGTACATGGAAGACCACGTGGCAGAAATCAAGGCCCACGACCTGGAGGTCCTCAAGCACCTGATCTACCGCAGCTGCGCCATCAAGGCCGAAGTGGTTGGCATCGACGAAAAGGAAGCAGGACTCCGCGCCATTCTGAACTACGGCCACACCTTTGGCCACGCCATCGAGAACCTGACCCACTACGAGACCTTTACCCACGGCATCGCCGTATCCCTGGGTATGCGTGTGGCCGCCCGCGCAGCTGTACTCCTCGGCAAGATGACCGAGTCCGACGAAATCCGTCAGAACAAGCTTCTGGACGCCCTTGGAATGCCCCAGAAGTACGACATCGACGTGAACGCCGCCTGGGACGCCATGGCCGTGGACAAGAAGGCAGAGAAGGGCACCCGAGTCTACATCCTGCCGACAAGGATTGGCTCCGTAGAAAAGGTGTGCAACATCGACAAGGACATCATCGCAGAATCCTGGAAAGCCATCAAGTAGTAGAAACACAAATAAATAACATTCCATTATGGAAAAATGTTATTAGTTTCATAGAGTATGGATTTTGAGATTGAGGTAGCAAATTGAGCATTCTAGTAACTGGCGGAACAGGCGCCCTGGGATTCCACATTCTTTCCAGTTTGACAGGGACATCCCACGAGCTGTACAGTTTTAGCGATGAACAACCGCAACCTTGGCAAAAGGTGGATGGCGTACAGTACCTGAACGGCGACCTGCTGAATTTCAAGGATGTCCTTGAAATGCTCCAGAAGGTGTCGCCCACTCACATCTACCACCTGGCCAGCCAATCCTCTGTGGGCCTTAGCTACAAGAAACCCTACGAAACACTGAACATCAACCTTCTCGGAACCCAGAACCTTTTGGAAGCGGTCCGTCAGGCCTGCCCCAAGGCCAAGGTGATGCTGCTCAGCTCCAGCGAAATCTACGGCCGCACCGACCGCAACCTGACCTACCTCCACAAGGAAACGGACCGTCCCAATCCGCTTACCCCCTATGCCACATCCAAGGCCTGCATGGAGCTTCTGGGCAACCAGTTCCGCAACGCCCACGGATTGCACATCGTGGTGGTGCGTCCCTTCCACTTTACGGGCCCCCATCACAGCCGTCGATTCCTGATTCCCTCCATCACCTACCAGCTGGTAAAGATCAAGTACTACGGCTCCGAACCAGTAATCTACTCGGGAAGCCTAGACGTGAGCCGCGACGTCATTGACGTTCGCGACGTGGCCCGCGGCATGATCCAGATCTTGAACCAGGCCGATTCCGGCGAAGTGTACAACCTCTGCTGCGGAAAGTCCTACACCTTCCGCGAACTCATCGAGATGCTTGTGGACATCGCTGACGTCAGCGTAGATTTCCGCTTCGACCCGGGCTACGAAAGAAGCAACGACATTCCGTTGCTGGTCGGCGACCCGGCCAAGGTCATGGAGATCGGCTGGAAACCCATGATTTGCATGGAGGACAGCCTTACGGACCTGTTCAACGAAATGGTGCTGCGTCGCCGTACGGAGCTCAAGCTTGGCATGGGCAAGGATTTGCGGCTCTAGTCAACCTGTCGCGAATTCAGTCAATCCATCGGATTTACGGAAAGGTTCTGCTACTTGGTGGCGAACCTTTTTTTAAATTGTACCTACAATGGTTAGGACCCTATACATATCACTTTTCGCCATGTTGCTCTCGGCAAGCCTGGCGTTTTCCGCCGACATCGAGGCACCCAAGGGCAGTGTGCGCAACACTACCGCAAGCGACTTCATGCCCCACGAAAACACCTCCAAGGAATTCAACGAAACCTGGAGCTACCAATTCGTTTTCGACAACGGAACTCGCGCCTTCGTCAACTACGCCACCCTGTACATTCCGGGTACCGGCAAAAAAATCGGATGTGACCTCTCATTCTGGAACTTCAAGGGGAAAACCTACACGGTAGGCCGCCAATACCCCCCCGAAAGACTGGTTGCCGACAAGGCCAAGGCAACCCTGGACATCAAGGGTGAATACAAGATGGAGAACATGCCCGGCAAAGGTCATCACGTCCTCTATTCCGCTGACAAGAACGGCAAGTTCCTGCTGGACGTGGTCTTTGAATCCGCGGAGCAAGGCAAGGTTCCCGGAAATGGCGTATGGACCATAGGCAAGGAAAAGTTCGCCCAGTTCGTACACATCCCCTACGGTCGAGTGTCCGGAAGAATCGCCTATAACGAGGACACCCTGGAAGTCAAGGGCTACGCCTACATGGATCAGACCTGGCAGACAACCCAGGCGACGGACATGGCGGTACGTTCCATCAATTTCAGCACCAGCGCAAGGTCGTCCCTGTACGCAGGCCGCCTCACCATCACCCCCGAGGGTAAGTACGTGGGCTACGCCATCTACAACGCAGCCCAGGGGGCAAAAGTCGCCACCCCGAGAACCATTACCGACGGCGACAGGGAATACAACGGCAAGAGTTTTTCCAAAGGCGACATGACCATCGCCTGGAACGAGGATGACGTTCCCGCCCTAAAGTTCAATACGGCAAAGCCCTTCCAAAAGGCAAGCATCCTGGACAAGGTGGACGGCTGGTTCGCCAAGAAGGCATTCAAGATCGCCACCGGAGGCGAAGTTCTTTTCTACCGCGGTCGCAGCGACGGCAGCAATGGAAAGAAGATCGACTGGTGTGTTACTGGAGTTAAGGATTAATGACAAAATTTCGCCCCTGCATCGACCTTCACGACGGAAAAGTAAAGCAGATCGTAGGCAGCTCCCTTTCGGATAGCGGAGCAGGCCTCAAGACCAACTTCGAAACCGACCGTTCCTCCGCCTGGTTCGCCGAGCTCTACAAGAAGGACCACATCACCGGTGGCCACGTGATTATGCTGGGCAAGGGCAACGAGGAAGCCGCCAAGGCGGCCCTGGCCGCCTACCCCGGGGGACTTCAGGTGGGTGGAGGCATCAACGCCGATAACGCCAAGCAGTACCTGGACGCAGGCGCAAGCCACGTCATCGTAACCAGCTGGATTTTCCCGGATGGCAAGCTGGACAGGGAGCGCCTAGCCGCCCTTGTAAGCGCCGTAGGCAAGGAGCACCTGGTTCTGGACCTGAGCTGCAAGCGCACCGGAGTTGACGTAAACGGCAATCCCACCTGGAACATCGCCACCAACCGCTGGCAGACTCTGATCGACATCCAAATCACCAGGGAAACCCTGGCGGACCTCTCGAACAGCTGCGACGAGTTCCTGATCCACGCCGCCGATGTAGAAGGCAAGCAGCAGGGCATGGACGACGACCTCATCCGGTTCCTGGCAGAAAACAGCCCCATCCCCGTGACCTACGCCGGTGGTGCAAAGTCCCTCGAAGACCTGCGGCACTGCAAGGAAATTTCTAACGGAAAAATTGACCTCACCATCGGAAGCGCCCTGGACCTCTTTGGAGGCAAGGGTGTAAAGTACGAGGACTGCGTCAAATTCAACGGAGAGTGCTAAGATGACAAAGCACACCAAGCATACCGTTTCTGAACAGCTGGATAGCCGCCCGGCCATCTTTGGCCGCACCGTTACCAGCACCTTCCGTAAATGCTACAGCATCAAGCACAAGCCCCCTGGCAACGTGCGCACCTGCTGGATTCCGCCCATCGTATTCGGTTCCGTTTTCCTGAACTTGCCCAAGCTGCTCAAGCTTCGCTTTTACCTGAACAAGGAGCGCAAGCAGCGCAGCGCAGACGACGTGCGCGTACTGTTCTACTCCGACAACCTGGACGAGACCAACGGCATCGCCAACAACCTGCGAAACGTCATCCCCTACATGCGCGCCCACGGCATGAAGGCTTTCCTCGCCGGAAGCGCATTCAACACCCGCCCCTGCGGAGTCGTGGAAAACAGCTACTGCATCTTGCTGCCCCGCATGTTCAGCATGGAGCAGTTGGGATACGCAAACAGTGAGCTCGCCATCCCCCGCGTAAGCCCGGTACTTCGACTCCTTAAGCGTTACCCCGTCGACCTCATCGAGCTGGAAACCCCGAGTCCCGGCGCATGGCTCATCTGCCTTTGCGCAAAGGTCGCTGGCATCAAGGTCTTTAGCCACTACCGCACCGACGTTCCCACCTATACAAAAACCCTGGTGAAGGCCAAGTGGATGCACGCATACGTGCTGTGGCTCATGCAGGTCTTCTACTGGATGGCCCGCCCGGTGATCAGCCCCTGCGAGGATTACGCCCGCATCCTGACTACGGACCTCAAGGTTCCCGAAAACCAGGTGCAGATCCTGCCCCGCGGATTGCCCCTGGAAAAGTTCTCCACGGAACTTCGCGGCAAGGGCACCTGGGAAAAGTTCAACGGCAACGGCCTCCGCAAGGTACGCTTCGCCTTTATCGGCAGAATCTCCAAGGAAAAGAACCTGGAGTTTCTGAACAACGTGTGGAAGAAATTCGCAGCCAAGCACGACGACGTGGAGCTGATGTATGTCGGCTACGGCTGGTACCTGGAAGAAATCAAGAAGTTCTTCGAGAACGACGCCGACTCCAAGGGTAGCGTACACTTTGCAGGCGAGCAAGGCGGCGAAACTCTAGCCGGACTCTACGCCGACGCCGACTTCTTCGTATTCCCCAGCACCACGGACACCTTTGGCAACGTGGTGGTAGAGGCCATGTCTACAGGCACGCCGGCCGTGGTCAGCAACTATGGCGGCCCCCACGACATCGTGATGGACGACCAGTGCGGACGCATTTTGCCCATCGAAGAGGACAAGTGGCTCGAAGCCCTGGAAGACTGCCGACGTATCAAGCTGGAACAGCCTGACGATTACGAGGCCATGCGCAAGCTGGCCCACGAACGCAGCCTGAAGTACACCATGGAAAGCTCCACCAGGGCCCAGTTCGACTACTTCAAAAAGCTGAAGAAGGAAAGCTACAGGTAACTTGGAGCCAATGCACAATGGCTCCCACCATAATGGCCATGCGCTAAGAGGCAGAGTTTAAAGCGCTGTCCGCTCGCAGTGCAGGTTGTTGCAACAAATGAATGCTGATTCCTTAAAAAAACTGCGCAACTGGTTTTCAAGAAACGCCGCGGAACTTCCCTGGCGCCCTGCAGACCTAAATGCAGAACGCGACCCTTATGCAGTCTGGATCAGCGAAACCATGCTGCAACAAACCCAGGTGGCCACCGTAAAGGAACACTTTATCCGATGGATGAATCGATTCCCAAACATATCCACCCTGGCCGCCGCGGACGAGGCAGAAGTCTTTAGATACTGGCAGGGCCTTGGCTACTATAGCCGAGCAAGAAACATTTTGAAGACGGCGAGGCTTTTGGCCGCAAGTGAAACGCGGGGTCGCTCCGCGAAATCGGACGGGACCGCACCGCAGATGCCCCGCACCCGCAAGGAGCTGGAGGCGTTGCCCGGCATAGGCGCCTACACCGCGGGGGCCATCCTCAGCCTCGCCTACCATCAGCGAGAAGCCATCCTGGACGGAAACCTGGTGCGCATCTTCGCCAGATTCTACGCGATCGACGTTCTGCCGACAGAGAGTAAATCGGCGGCGGCGCTGTACTGGGACTATGCGAAGCTGGCCGCGGACTCGCCAAAGGCCTATATACATAACGAAGCCCTCATGGAACTGGGCCGCACCGTATGCAAGGTGAAGAACCCCATCTGCGAAAGCTGCCCGCTGCAGAACCAGTGCAAGGCCTTTGCCACAGGAAACGTCAACCAGTTTCCCCCCTCCAAAAAACACGTTCAAAGGGAGTGGCACGGAACCGTTCTCGTGGTGGAAAGCGGCGACCATAAAATTCTCGCCGTACAAGGGGGGCAGAAATTTTTCAGCAACCAGCTGGCGCTCCCCCATTTTGAAACGGCAAGGAGCCAGGCCACGGGCCTTCCGCAGCAAGCCGAGGAACTCATCAACGCCGACGAGCTCCTGAGCGTCGAGCGCATAGGCGAATTTCGCCACAGTATCACGGTGCATAAAATATCCTGCGAAGTCTTGCTCGTTAAAATGAATAAGCCTGCAAGCAAAATGCAGCCAAGGCGTTCAAGTTCGAGCGCCTTGACACAGGACCACCTCCCCTTCGAAAAAATGGAGTGGATAGAAAAGACGAAGGCCGCGGAGACCTTCGCCAACAGTTTCAGCCTAAAAGCCTTGGAGCTGACTTCAACCCGCTAAAAGTTTTTGCGGGCTGTGCAGATAAAGCGCAAACGATCCTGACCGCCGTTGGGAACTTCCACAACCTCGTCCGCCAACACGTGAAGCAGCGTACCGGAAAGGAAAATTCCATACTTGGGGAACTGCTGTTCAAAGGTGGCATCCCAGTACCAGTCGCCCTTGACCACCAGGGGGTCCGCACTGCGCAGATTCCAGCGGGCGTCGCTGCGATACTTTAGGGAGTGCGAAATTCTAAAGGACTTGTTGATGAGCCAGTCGCCACCAAAGGAGACGAAGAACTCGGAAGGTGTCACTTCCAATTCGCGAGTGGGACCGTCGATACGTTCAAAGCCCGCCATGGAGCTGAACTTGAACAGATCCCTGTACCAAGCGTTTATCCAAAGTTCACCGGTAACACCCTTGATCCAGGAATTGATGCGGGAGACATCGCCGTAGCGAGCGGGTACATCCGCATCGGAACCCGGCACATAGCCATCCACGTCAAAAGTTTCTGCACCATATTCGGCCCAGTAGCTGGCGCGACCACCGATGTTCACCGAGCCAATGGTATCGTTGAAAATGGCATACCCCTGAATCATATTCATCTGGCCGTCAGCCACCAGGTCGACCTCTCGGCTGCCAAGGAATTCCTTGGTGTCGGCCAGGGGATTCAAACGGGTACCGGAAACATTCTTGACGCCAACGACGGCGCCCATGTCCTTGGGCGTAGGGGCGTCAAACTGGATGCTGTCCTGCACAAGCCAATCCCGTTCGTTGACGCCAAGCATCACATCGGCAGTCAAACGGCGAATGGGTTGAACACGCAGTTCCATAAAGGGCCAGAAAACGCGATCCCCTTCCAGCTCCGTGTAAACCGTACCGGAATCATCTACGGCGCGAAACGCGAGGCCCGCAGACATCTGCAAAACGCCCTGTTTGCAAGCATCGCCGCACTTGTAGTAGACAGACCCGTTGACTTCCTGTCGACGGCCCGATTCCTTCTTGGGAACGTTCTTGTATTCGCCATCCTCGTAAGCCACGGTTACAGACAAATTCTTAACATCGGCACGGGCTTCTACACGGGGTTTGTAATGCACCGGAATCCAGCGAGAAGTTGCCGTATAAGTCCACAGGTACTCATCGCCCGCAAGAACAGAGGTGTTCACCCAGGAGTTCGTGTAGCCAAGGCCACCGTAAACAGAACTGAAGAAGGGCCAGTTCATGCCAAAATGGGAGTAGTCCTCATTTACCATTTTGGAACGTTGTCCAAAAGCTCCGCCAGAAAAATGGTCATCCTGGAAAAGCCTTGCCGTCGCCCAGAAGCCCTTGAAGGCGGGCGTAGTAAATCCAGCTTCCAAAATCGGAGTTCTGTTGGAGGGATTCTGCTCCATGGGAATCAGATTCTGGTAAATCAGGTCGCCCAGTTCGTTACCCGTCTTCATCCACACCGCTGGAGCAAGGGGTGTCCAGCTAGGCGTTCCTGACATGCGATTGAACAGCAGGCGGTCACGCAATTTTTCGGGTGTCCACAATTCACTTTCGGAAAATGTTCCGCCAGCGCCGAGAATGCGGTCATAGGCATAGGTGGGGCCTGCAATCAGGAACGTTCCATCGCCACGAATCTCATACTCCATGCCCTCCATTTCCACATTTACAGCAGCGGAGGCAGAAGCGGTCAACGCAGCAAGTACAGCAGAGGTCAGCAGGAACTTTTTCATTACCAGAGCCTCCTTTCGACGTAGATGCCAGCGGTCATCATATCGGAACGCTTGGGTAAAGTCCAAAGCTCTTCCCAGAGGACATTGAAACCAATGCGCATCTTTTCAAAGCTCCAAAGAGGGACGTTAATCCGAGCGTACCAGCCGAATTCCGTTTCGTTGTCGGCCAGCGTTCCTCCGAGATCCGAATTGAAATTCAACTTTACATCGTCATCCTTATCAGCGCGGGTCCAGTTGCAGGTAAAGCCTCCGCCAATGATAATTGGACGAATATACTTCAACTTCCAATCCAGGCCAACCTTGCCCGTAAACTGGTGAACGCCGTCGATTTTCGTTTTCTGAACCGGAGTAAAGTAGGAGTAGTCGAAAAGAACGATTCCGTCTACATTTTCCCAGTAAGTGTAACGAAAACCAAAGCCCCCATAATAAGAATTCTCTACAGCGTCGATCAAGTCACCCCAGGGGTAAACCTCGCCACCTTCAATGGAAACGTAACCATGGGAAAACATCACATCGGATTGCGCCATCACAGGAGCAATCATCAGCGACAAGATGAGAAGCAGTGTTTTCAGTCTACTCATAGAGTCCAGCCTCCATTAGGATTTTTTGCGGACCAGGGCCTGGGCAAAGAATCCATCAAAGCGGGAATCCATGTTGCCAGGGAGAACGGCATCGCCAGCCTTTTCAAATTCCGGATGAGCCTTCAGGAACTTTGCAATGACCTGCGTTGTTTCCACAGGATCCGGGCTACAGGTGGCATACACGATGCGGGCGTCACCGTTGTTCTTCAAACGGGTTGCAGCGCCTTCCAAAATCTTGTACTGCAGTTCTGAAAGTTCCTTGATGGAATCCAGGGACAAACGATAAATTGCTTCCGGGCGACGAGCTATGACGCCCATATTGCTGCAGGGCACGTCAAGAAGAATGCGGTCGAAGAAGGTGCCCTGCTCGAGGCTCGAGGGGCGAAGGGCGAGGTTCGTCACATCGATGCAGACGGTACGGATATTCAACAGTCCGAGACGATCAGCCAAATCCTTCATCTTATCAAGACGGTTGGCAGAGACATCACTGGCATAAATATCCAAGGAGGAATCCATTTCAGCCATGAGGGCCGACTTGCCACCAGGTGCAGCGCAGGCATCCCAAACGCGTAAATCCGGCTTTAAATCCAACAGTTTCACCACTTCGTAGGCAGAAGGATTCTGCAGGCTGAACTCTCCCTTTGCAAAGGAATCAGATTCTAGGACAGCCTTCAGCTTTGCATCGGCGGGAACCTGAATGTAACGGTCATACAGGATGGAGGCGTTTTCAAAGCCCAGCTTCTGAGCAAGCTTGGGAGCAGAAGTCTTCTTCAAGTTCACGCGGAGCCATTCTACCGGGCGCTCCAAGGTGCGCTTGGCAAGCAGTTCTGCGGTATCGGCGCCATACACGTCAAACCAACGGCGTACAAGCCATTCTGGCACGGAATTTTCCACAGAAATGCGACGCACACGCTGGGGCGGCATCTGGGGCAAACCCAACTTCTTTGCAGAATTCAAAACCCCATTGACCAAGCGGGCGGCACCATCACCAAAGCCCAACAGCTTTGCAAGATTTGCACTAGTGCTTACGGCAGCATAATCCGGCACGCTCATAAAGAACATCTGGAACAGACCCATTTCCAAGATAATCTGAAGTTCCATAAAAGGCTTCTTCTTGGTCAGAGTCTTGATGAAGTATTCCAGGTACAAATGACGGCGGCAGACGCCCAATGCAATTTCCATGGCAAAGGGAGAAAGTCCGCTATCCTTGATGAAAGCACCTTCGTCAACCCACTGCATCAAGACGCGATAGGCATCGCGACGTTCCTTAAGCTGATCCTTGACTTCGTTCTGCATCAAACAACCAATTACAAGTTATGAGTTATGAGTTTTGAGCTTTGAGCTTTGAGTTGTGAGTCTTGAGCAACGCATCTATCATTGTTCATTGTTCATTGTTCATTGATCATTGTTAATTGCGCTCCGCGCCAAATGCAAGTCCCTCGTGATTCTGGATGCCACGCATAAAGTCAGCTACGGGCATAGGCTTCTTGCCCTCGGCCTGAATTTCAATTACTTCCAGAAGACCTTCACCTGTACCCACAAAGAAGCGTCTGTCCTTGAAAGCCACTTCACCAGGATTCAGCTTGGGGCCGTTTTCGGGCGTATCGGTGACGCGGAGGTAAACCATGCGGCCACCCAGCTTGCCGTATCCACCGGGCCACGGATTGAAGGCGCGAATGCGGTTATGGATGGTAAGAGCCGGCAGGTTAAAGTCGATGAGACCTTCTTCCTTCTTCAGCTTGGGAGCGCCAGATGCCTGGGCGTGATCTTGGGTCAAATCCTTTTCGGTGCCGTTAATCAGCTGGTTGATGGCATCGTCCAAAGCGTCGCAGCCGGGAGCCACCATCTTTTCAAGCAGGCTTGCAGTAGTATCCTGATGGTCGATGGGAAACACGCGCTGGGCAAGAATGGGACCGTGGTCCATCTTTTCGTCCAAGCGGAATACGGTAACACCAGTTGCAGGCAGGCCATCGGCAATGGCGCGCTGCACGGGAGCGGCTCCGCGGTACTTGGGAAGCATACTGCCGTGAACGTTTACGGCGCCGAACTTGGCAACGCCCAGAATGTTCTTAGGCAAAATGGAGTAGGCCACCACCACAAAGAGGTCAGCACCAAAGGCGCGGAGTTCTTCTTCAAATTCAGGAGCCTTCAAGTCCACAGGCTGCAACACCGGCAAGCCATATTCCAGAGCCAGGCTCTTTACCGGCGGAGGAGTCAGCACGCGGCCACGGCCAGCGGGGCGATCCGGCTGAGTTACAACACCAACAACTTCTGCAAAGTCACTTTCTT
>JAZLKH010000058.1:0-15441 GCA_045597545.1 Fibrobacter sp. | reverse complement strand
CCCAGCACCCAGCTGATGATTCTGGACTACAAGCGCGTTCTCAAGACTTTGAACGGCCATACTCCGGAACAGCTCATGGCTGAAATGGCAAAGGTCTTTGACATTGCTGAACTGCCCGAAATGCAGAGCCCTGCAAAGCAGAACCAGGTGAACTTCTACATGGGCGGCAAGTGGTATGCCTGCACCTTCAAGTCTGAATACCTCCAGAACCTGGGCCCGGTAGACAGCCTTGACGTGGCTCTCCTCCAGAAGCTTATCCTCAAGCCCCTCTTCAACGTGGACGATCCCCGTACCTCCAAGAACATCGACTTCGTGGGTGGTATCCGCGGCCTCGGCGAACTGGTAAAGCGCGTGGATAGCGGCGAATGCGCATGCGCATTTGCAATGTACCCCACCACTCTGGATCAGCTCATGAACATCGCCGACGCTGGCGAAATCATGCCGCCTAAGAGCACCTGGTTCGAACCCAAGCTCCGCGACGGTCTCTTGGTTCACACCTTGGACTAATTGGCTTACCTAGTCCGCATCTGGATTCGCATTCAGGTGCAGCTAAGAAAGGCCCTGTGGTTTGTCCACGGGGCCCTTCGTTATTTCACATTGTTTTATTCAGCGTTTTCGGATTTACTTTCGGCTGCTGGTTGTTTTTTCTTTGGTTTTGGAATCAGCTTTACCGCAAAGGTCTTTGCGGGAATCCAGAAACTTTCCTTGATTTTGTCGGGCCATTCGACGTGGCGGCCAATCAGCTTATCCTTGGTAAAGTATCCCAGTTCCCTGGAGTCGGGGCAGCTGGATGATTTTTCACAGATGAGGTAGAAGCAGTCGTCGTCGATGAATATGGAATCTATTTTCTGGCTGCTGACAATTTCCAATGAATCCTTATAGGTTCGCGCACTGCGGAACAGTTCTCGCCGAATCTTGATGGGGGCATTTCCGGGTTCGCTTTGACGAATCTGTTCTTCGATAAGATAGCGGTCCTGCCAGGGGAGAAAGTCTATTTCATTGAGACTCACCTGTCGGTTAGCGATTTTTGTTGCGCCAATACGATCAATGGGCATCTCGTGATCGCCTTGCCATAAGGTTGTTTTCAAAAAGATGTTTTCACCTTTTTCTCTAAGATAGGATATGGCGTAATCCTGCTCCACGTCATTGAGTCTGTCGAAAATGAGGGTGTCTCCTGCCTTGGGAATGTACATCTTTCGGCTTTGGATAAACGCATTTTCGCCTTTCCACTTGAAGTTCCTGTGGGTGGAGTAGACTTTCCCCTTGTCCGAAATTTCGATGGAGTCTCCGGGCATGGACAGGATATGGCGAACCTGCGTTTCATCGGAGCGTAACTTTACCCAGACCACGTCCTGATCTTGCAGGTTGGTTATGCAATGGGGGAGCTTGCACATCCATACGATGGAACCTTCCCTGAACTTTGGGGCCATGGAGGAATCCATTAGCTTTACCGGTTCAAAGACGTAGAGGCGTACTGCGGTCGCCAGGGCAAAGAAGATAATCAGCAGCACGAACAAAAAGAAAGCGTGGCTTTGGGAATTCCGCCGCTGTAAACGCTTTACTTTTCGATCTAGGCTGGACAAACGGACCTCGACACAATTAATCGTCGCTTCCGCTGCCGGAGGAATTATCGGAGAGGCTGAGCACAGCAAGGAATGCCTTCTGGGGCACTTCCACGGAGCCGATGCTCTTCATACGCTTCTTACCTTCCTTCTGCTTTTCAAGGAGCTTGCGCTTACGGGTGATGTCACCGCCATAGCACTTGGCTAGCACGTCCTTACGTACAGCCTTCACGGTGCTTCGGCTGATAATCTTTCCGCCGATGGCACCCTGGATGGCTACATCGAACTGCTGACGTGGAATGAGATCCTTCAGCTTCACGCAGATGGCGTTGGCATAAGTGTGGGCTTTTTCGCGATGGATAATCACAGAGAAAGCATCCACCGGGTCGCCGTTCAAGAGAATGTCCAGCTTTACCAGGTTGTTCTGACGGTAGCCCATGGGAGCGTAGTCCAGACCGGCGTAACCGCGGCTCACGGACTTCAGTCGGTCATAGAAGTCGAACATGATTTCTGCCAGGGGCAGGTTGTACTTCAGAATGCACTTGGTCTCGTCCAGGTATTCCATGGTCTCGAACTCGCCGCGCTTTTCATCGCAGAGGGTCATGAGGGCGCCCACGAATTCCTTAGGCGTAAAGATCTGTGCCTTTACGTAAGGTTCTTCGATGTGGTCGTAACGGCTGGCATCGGGGAGCTTGGACGGGCTTTCAATCTTCACCATTTCGCCATCGCTCATGTACACGTGGTATTCCACGTTGGGGACGGTGGTGATAATGTCCACGTTGAATTCTCGGTCCAAACGTCCCTGCACGATTTCCATGTGCAGAAGCCCCAAGAAGCCTGTACGGAAACCAAAGCCCAATGCTTCAGAAGTTTCCGGTTCCCAGGTGAGGGCGGAGTCGTTGAGACGCAACTTTTCCAGAGCTTCTCGCAGGTCCTTGTAATCTTCCGGATTGATGGGGTAGATACCGGAATAGATCATGGGCAGAATATCTTTGTAGCCGGGCAGCGGTTCTTCTGCAGGGTTGGCGGCGTCGGTCAAGGTGTCGCCGATCTTTACGTCGCTGATGGTCTTCACGTTGGCAAGCACATAGCCTACCATGCCTGCGGTCAGTTCCGGCTTGGGGTCGCGGCGCATGCTGAAGGTACCTACTTCGGTAACCATGTATTCACCGCCGGTCTTCATCATACGAATCTTCATGCCGGGCTTCAGGGAGCCTTCCACAATTCGGATGTAGTTGATCACGCCGCGGTAGGAATCGTATACGGAGTCAAAAATCAATGCCTTCAGGGGCTTGTCGCTTTCGCCAGTGGGGGCGGGAATTTCATCGACGATCTTGTCCAGCACCTGCTCCACGTTCAGGCCGGTCTTTGCAGAAATACGGGGAATCTTGTCGGGGTCGTAACCCAGCAGGTCGCCGATCATCTGGGCGAAATGGTCCGGCTGTGCGCCCGGCAGGTCCACCTTGTTCAACACGGGAATGACTTCCAGGTTGTTCTCGATGGCCAAGTAAAGGTTGGAAAGGGTCTGGGCTTCGATGCCCTGGCTTGCATCCACAACGAGGATTGCGCCTTCGCAAGCGGCCAAGGAACGGCTAACTTCGTAGGTAAAGTCCACATGCCCCGGGGTATCGATCATGTTCAGGATGTATTCCTTGCCGTCACGCTCGTACACCATGCGGATGGCGTGGGCCTTGATGGTGATGCCGCGTTCACGTTCCAGGTCCATGTCGTCCAGGAGCTGGTTCATCATCTCGTTCTTGGAGACGGTCTTGGTCAGTTCGATCATGCGGTCGGCCAGGGTGGATTTTCCGTGGTCGATGTGGGCGATAATACTGAAGTTGCGGATATTGTCGTTTTGAGCCATAAAGTACTGGTTTAAATTTTCGACTTCGATTTTTTAGGTGTAAAGATAGTAAATAATGGGATTCTGGTTCGAGGTTAGAAAGAATAGTGAAGAGTGAAAAATGCGTAAGGCGGGTGAACTGGCAAAGATTACTTTAACTTTTCCGAGCCGAGCATTTTTGTAAATGAATGAAGTGAATTTACAAGAGTGAATAGAACAATGATTGTTTGTTTGTATGTAAAATAGGCTGAAAGGGATGGTTTGTTGTTGAATGCTATGGAAAAGGGGGTAAAACGGGGCTGTTTTGGGGTGGGCCTGGTGGACTAGCCCAAGTAATTTGGTATATTTGATAGACAGTTTGGTATATCCAGTCGATATATCTTATGGAAATTTTTTTGGAATCTATGAGAATGTTAAAAAAGTTCATTGCAGCGGCTTTGCTGAGTGGCTTGTTTGCCTTTGGCTGCGCAGACGAGGGAAAGGTCTTTAACAAGGACTATTCCGGAATCAAGGCAATTGAGGCAACCATTACTACACACGAAGGCGCTATTGTCTTGGATTTGGATTTTAAATCTGCTCCAAATACGGTTGCAAATTTTATTGACTTGGCCGAACGTGGATTTTATAATGGGCTAACGTTCCATCGCGTGATTCCTGGGTTCATGATTCAAGGCGGAGATCCCGAAGGTAATGGAAAGGGTGGCCCGGGTTACACTATCAACGATGAAATCAGTAGCTTGAAACACGAGGCTGGAGTTATCTCCATGGCAAATCGTGGTCCCAACACTAACGGTTCTCAATTTTTTATCACCCATACCGCCCAACCTCATCTGAATGGCAAGCATACCGTTTTCGGTAAGGTTCTTGAGGGGCAGGATGTGGTGTGTCGTATCGAGCAAAACGACCCCATCATTAACATTAAAATCGTGGAAAAGAAGTAACTTATGAGTTCAAAAAAAGCATCGTCCAAAGAAACTAAGCCGGTAGCCAAGAAGGCGGCAGCAAAGCCCGCTGCCAAGGCTGCGCCTGCTGCTGCAAAGAAGACTGCCGCTGCCAGTGCCGCCAAGAAGCCGTCCAAGGCTCCTGCTAAGGACGAAAAGGCTTCTAAGGCTACGGCAAAGCCCGCTGCAAAGGCCGCCCCTGCAAAGACTGCCTCCAAGGCGGCAGCAAAGCCCGCTGCAAAAACTGCCGCAAAGGCCGCTCCCGCAAAGGTTGCCACTAAGGCTGTCGCAAAACCTGCTGCTAAGGCTGCTCCCGCAAAGGCTGCCCCCAAGGCCGCGGCAAAGCCCGCCGCTAAACCTGCCGCAAAGGCTGCTCCTGCAAAGGCCGCTCCTGCAAAGGCTGCCCCCAAGGCTGCTGCTAAACCTGCCGAAAAGCCCGAAGCCAAGGCTGCAACCAAACCGGCGGTCAAGGCTGCCCCCAAGGCCGCGGCAAAGCCCGCCGCAAAGCCTTCCGTAAAGCCCGCTGCAGAAAATGCAACAAAGAATCAGCCTGCCGTTGAGGACGCAGCTCCCGTGGAAGTTGTCGAAAGCAAGAAACCCGAAGCAAAGGCCGATGCGAAGAAGAAGGTTGTGGAGTATGATTACGCCGTTCTTCTGGAAGGAGTCAAGAAGCTCTCCAAGACGGTGATGTTCATCGAAATCGACGAGCAGGAAGATCGCTCCAACAAGAAGAAGATGTCTTCTGAAATGAAGAACCTGGAGATGAAGCCCACCGCTGCCATCCGCCACAAGACTTCACTTGCCGAAGAAACCCAGGAAGAATTGACCGAACGTATCCTCAAGGAACTGGAAGAACAGAACCTGGCCTTTGAGCGCGAAGCGGCATCTCAGATGTGTACTCGCTGCAACCGCAACCTGGTGTCTCCGGAATTCTGGGTAGACAAGCATCTGGGCTACTGCGAGGAATGCGCTTCTATCCTTAAACTAGGTCAGTCCAAGGAAGCTCGTAAGGTGGAATACCAGTTGGGCGCCATGGGTGGCGATTCCCTTGATGAAGAAGACGACGATATCATGGGACCGGACGCCGACGACCTGAAGGAAGCCGAAGAAGATCTCGCCGAAATGGAAGATTAATTTTTAATCTTTTATACAAATTAAAAACGCAGACCTGATTACACTGTCAGGCCTGCGTTTTTACTTATAAAGTGTGCTTATGAAGTTTTATTTAGCAGGTTAATGCGAATCTTGTGCGCCGTTTGCTGGCTGCAGCTTAGTTCACCTTGCGCATTACGCCAATGACGCGACCGGCGATGGAGAAGTCCTTGTCGTTCTTCACGATGATGGGACGGTAGCGCGGATTGGCAGGACGCAGTTCTACATGGTCAGCGTTGGGGTGGTAGTACTTGACGGTAGCTTCGTTGTCCACCTGGGCGACAACGATTTCTCCGCGGTCGGCGGTCTTCTGTTGACGGGCAAAGATGAGGTCGCCGTCAAAGATGCCTGCGTTGATCATGGAGTCACCCTTGACGCGGAGGGCGAACACGTCGGTGCGGCAGGCGAGGAAGTCGCGGTCGATGGTGACTGTGCCTTCGAGGTTCTGCACTGCAAGAATGGGCGTACCTGCAGCGACGCGGCCAACGATAGGAATTTCGATGGTGTTGCTAACGGTTTCGCTCTTGTCTGCCTCGCTACCGTTGTCGAGAATTTCGATGCCGCGGCTCAGGCGAGGGGAACGATTGATGTAGCCCTTCTTGATGAGGGCTGCGAGAATGGAACGGACGCCGTTGGTGGAAGAAATCTCGAAGTGGTTACCGATTTCGCGAACGGTAGGCGGCATGCGGTTTTCCTTGGAGTATTTCTTGATGTATTCCAGGATTTCTTCTTGACGGGCGGTGAGACCCTTGCGTTTGGTGTTGGATTCCTGGTCCAGTTCGTCCGAGTTCTCTTCGCGGACAGGTTCCTTGTAATTGTTAAAAGTTTCCATTTTGTACCTCATAAGCTAAAGTGGAAAATATCCATGTGTAAATATAGTGTACAAAAAGGCAAATGTCAATAGGTTCACTGCACAAAAAGTAACTTTTTGCTGGGCGTTGGCTTTTTTTATGCGAAACCTGGACTAGCTGAATGGTAAAATAATGTAACCGCGGTATCAAAAATGTTGACGAAACTAAACGCTGTGTACGTTTTTGCCCAGGTCACCAATCAGAAGGGCGATATGGCTTTCAGGAATGCGCAAAAAAAAGTCCTTGCTTTCGTCACTTGAAAAGTGAAAAAAGAATAGAAAATGAGGGTTGGTCATGGTCTTTTACTATATATTCATAAAAAATAAATGGATTAGGTATGAAACGCTTATTTTTGACGGGTGTTGTGGCTGTGGCCTTTGGGTTGAATGCCTGCGGTGACGACGGCAGTTCTGCCGACATGGTTGCTCCAGAAAGTTCCGCGGATGAAACCGTATCGAGCAGTTCCGCGGATGTGCAAGTTCCGGGAACTCTGGAAAGTTCCGCAGACGTTCAAGTTCCCGGCAGCTCAGCGGATGCTGCCATTTCTAGCAGCTCTGCAGACGTTGCGTTTTCCAGCAGTTTTATGGAGTCTGGCGAACTGGAGAGCTCCTCCTCAGAAGTCGGTGAAATCGCGGTGTCCCTCGACACGGCAAAAACCACCTACTCCCTCAAACCATTCAAAGGCCCTCTCGCTAATCCCCACAAGGGATTCACCCTGGTCGTTGGCGGCGCATGGACTTTTGTTCCAGAATTTGAATACGGTCCCTATGGTTCTTTGGATAATCGTGCCTGGGATCTGGTCACTTACGGTTCGGGCTATATTCAGTGGAATAAGGTGCATACGGGAAAGGGTGTTTACAACTGGACCGATTTGGACAAATTATTGGACGCCTGTGAAAAGAACGGCTTAGGTTACGCCTTGCGCGTGTTGCCTTATTCTCCCTCGTTTATCAAGGCCGACGACACACCGGCTGAAAACTACGACTGGACTCCACCTTACATTTATGAATTGGGGGCAAAGCACATCACCGCCAAATTGACGACGGACGGAAAGTTCTATGCCCAGGTTCCTGTTTGGGATGATCCCATCTACTTGCAGGAGGCCAAGGATTTTGCAACGGCTCTGGCTGCAAAATACGATGGTGATCCGCGCATTGAGTATATCGATGTCCGCTCCTTTGGAGAATGGGGCGAGTGGCATGCATCTCATTTGGCAGGCAGTGAAATGCCTTCTGAAAAGATTCAGATGGAAATGCTGGATCACTATGCTTCGGTATTCCACAAGACGTTGCTGGTACTCCCTTCCAGCGGCATGGGAGATGTTTATACCCACGCTCTTAGCCTAGGTATTACTAAGCGCGATGATGGACTTATCGGCATACCTGGCAGGCCCGATTCCCTTGTGCGTGCCTACAATGCTGGGCTTCCCACCGTTGCGGAAAATATCGCCGGTTATGCCACGATGCTGAATTACACCGACATCATTCCAGGTGGTTACTTAAAGTGGACTCCTGATCGCTGGGTGTCCGCCATCAAGACTGCTCACCTGACCTATTACGTGCTTGATCAGGACAGCGATGAAGCCTATCGATTCTACAAGGAAAACAAGGCTTTGGCTGATTCCATGACACATGTGATAGGCTACAACTTTACGGTTTCCGATGCGGAGTTGCTGACTGTAGCCGGTGGCGCTACTACGGCAAATACGTTGAACATTACGGTGAAGAATACAGGTGTTGCCCCCTGCTTCTTTGATGTGTACCTGGTGGCGGAATTCGTCAACGGTGAAGGGGAGGTGCTGGAGCAGTTGGGTGAAACCGTTAGAATTCCCAAGGCGAGTTTCAAGGATGATTCCCAGAAAAAGTTCTCTTTTACCAATACGATTCCCTCGAGGATGATGAATGTGGCTACTCTGCCTGGTGTGTCTGTGGCGCTCTCCCTCTACGAAAGCGAAGAGGCCTTTGCCGCAGGAAAAAATCCCACCGTGCGCTTTGACAACGATGGGATTATGGAAAACAAGAAGCTACTGTTGAAACCTTAAACGGTCTTGTATTCGCCGTCGATTTCGCTGAGGAGGCCTGCGCTCATGCGGCGGGCGAGCTCAATCAGCGTCTGTACGCCAAAGCCGGTGGCGCCGTACTCGGTGTACTTCCACTTCTTGCTTACGAAGGCGGTACCGGCGATATCCCAGTGGCTCCAGGCGGTATTTTCTGGTACGAATTCCTGGAGGAATAGCGCCGCAGAGATTGCGCCAGCGTCGGAACCGGTATTCTTGAGGTCGGCGAACTTGTCCTTGAGACCGTCGGCGTATTCCTCTTCGAGGGGCATGCTCCAGAATTTTTCGCAGCAGTCCTCTCCGCAGTTGATGACTGCGCGGGCCAGGTCGTCGTCGTTGCAGAAGAAACCTGCCACGGCGTAGCCCAGGGCGCGGACCATGGCTCCGGTGAGGGTGGCGAGGTCTACGATGTGGGTGGCGCCGATAAGGCCTGCTTCGGCAAGTCCGTCGCTCAGAACCAGGCGGCCCTCGGCGTCGGTGTTCTCTACCATGACGGTCTTGCCGTTCTTTGCGGTAAAGATGTCACCGGGGAGTACAGACAAATTACCGATGGCGTTTTCGGCAAGGCAAAGGATGGCGCTCACCTTAAGGGGTAGCTTAAGGGTGGCGATTGCCTGGATGGCGGCGAGAGTGGTGGCGGCACCGCTCATGTCGCTGATCATCTCGGGCATGGATTTAGGCGGCTTAAGGCAAAGTCCGCCGGTATCGAAGCAGAGCCCCTTGCCGACGATTGCCAAATGGTCGGCAGAAGATCTGTTGACGGAGTTCTTGCCCTTTGCGGCGCGATCGCCACGAACAACCTTGGTTCCGTCGTAGCTAAGCGTTACCATGAAGGGCGGGCGGGAACTGCCCTTGCCAACGGTGACGTGGCCCATGAAGCCTTCCTTTTCCAGTTGCTTTACGTCGCGAACCTTGATGGAAAGCCCCGGAGTGTACTTGGCGATGGCCTTTGCTCGTTCCACGAAATCAGCTGGGGTCAGGTCCGCTGCCGGGGTGTTGATGAGGTTCTTGGCGAGGACGACTGCTTTCTGCTCTACGGCAACGTTTTCGGCCACCTTCTTGAATTCGGCGGAGCGTTCACCTGCTACGACTTCGAAGGTGACTTGGAAAGTTTCCTTCTTTTTGCTCTTGTAGGCATCGAACTTGTAGTCGGCATAGGAGAGACCGTGGGCTATTGCCTTGAACTGTTCCGGAGCTGCGTCGGCGAGCATGAGGCTGACCATGGGAATCTGCTTCTTGGCGGCGCGCAGAGCCAGTCGATAGGCTGCCATGCGCAAATGGTCGAGGTTGGAGATGCCCCGTTCCTTGGCGGAGTCCACGAAAATGGTGGCCTTGCCTTCGATTTCCAGGAATTCCAGGTCTTCGAAGACGCCATCCTTGACACCCTTCAGAACGGATTCCACCTGTTTTTCGCCCTCTTCGGAGAGCACATTGGAGAACTGTACGGACTGCTTTACGTAAAAGAGGGCGTAGGCGTTTGCCTTGCCCGATTCCTTAGAGACAATAGAAATTTTCATAGTGCTTGCAATCTAGCATTTTTCGTAGATGGAAACCGCTGTTTTATCGGATAAATACAATTTTCACTTTGTTTACGGAAGTCAAAAATGCTATAATTTTTTTTTGAATAACATTGGAGGTTTTTTATGAATTTAAAAATCGCATCCGCCTTTTCTATTTTGACCCTGTCCGCCATGGCTTTTGCCCAGGAGCCAGCCTCCGCCGAGGCGGTTGAAACTGTTGCCCCTGCTGCCGAAGAAACTGCCCCCGCAGCGGTTCGCGGTGCCGATGCCGCCCCGGTTGCAGAAACCGCAGAAATTGCTGCCCCCGCCGCAGAAGCTCCCGAAGCCCCGGCAGCAACAGAACCTGCCTCGGAAACCGCACCCGAAGCGGCTGCCCCCGCCGAGGCGATTGAAACTGCAGCCCCTGCAGAAAGTTCCGCCCCCGCGCCCGAGGCCGTTCGTGGTGCTTCTGCCGAAACTCTGCCTGTACCAGCCAAGCCCGCTCCTTCCAAGGTTTACTACGAAACCGTACAGACCCGCGACGACGGCTCCGCAGTCCGTACCATCTACGTGGCTCGCCGCGCCACCCCCGACACCCTCTCTTCTGACGAACTCATGGGACTTCACCCGATGAAGTTCAAGATCGGTGTCAGCGGCTCCATTGGCTCCTACTACCTGTCCGGTAATGAATGGGATGATGACAATTACGACGGTCTGTCTTGGCGCGCTGGTGTCATGGCGACAATTCCCCTGAACCAATACACCATGGGTGTGAAACTGGGTGTGCTCTTTGATCGCAGCGACGCCAGCAACACCTACACTTACCGCGATTCCAAGGATAACGGCGTTCCGGTCAGCTTTTCCTTTGACCAGATGAAGATTGATGTGCCTGTGCTGTTCACCTTCAAGTCTGCAACCTCCAGGCTTTTCTTTGATCTGGGCGTCATGGCCGCAATTCCCCTGAAGGACGAACTCACTGTTTCTTACACGGATTACGATGGCGACAAGTACAAGGCCACCGCCGACATGATAGACGATGACTATCGCAAGTCCGTGGACTGGAGCATGGTCTTTGGTTTCTCCATTATGGCCAATGAACACTTGTCCTTGGATCTTCGTGCCGACTTGGGATTGTCTGACCATTACGAGGGTTATATGGACTTCGTGAATCTGGACCTGAGCTCCTCCTCCTTTGGTATCGGCTTAACAGTTTATCCGTTCTAGTATGATTCTACCTGCAGTTGCTGTTGTTGTCGGCCTGATTGTTCTTGTCTGGAGTGCAGACAAGTTTGTTGACGGTGCCGTTGGAATCGCCAAGTTCTGCGGCATGTCAACCTTGCTTATCGGCATGGTCATCGTGGGCTTTGGCACCTCCGCCCCGGAGATGGTTGTGTCCGCCTTGTCTGCCGTGCAGGGAAATCCTGAACTGGCCCTGGGCAATGCCTACGGCAGCAACATTGCGAACATCGCCTTGATCCTCGGTGTCACGGCCTTGATTTCTCCGATTCTTGTGCAGCGCTCGGTGCTTAAGAAGGACCTGCCGCTGCTTATTGGCGTCACGGCCCTTTCCATAATCCTATTGCTGGATGGGCAGGTTTCTCGCGTCGATGGCATCGTCTTCTTGGCGGTGTTCTTTGGGGTGATGGGCTTTAACATCTGGAAGGAGAAAAGGGCAAATGCCCTGGGTGGAATCGCAGATGAAAATGCGACTTCGCCGGATGCGGAGGAGGCCTCTTCCGATTCGAAACCCATGGGACTAGGAAAGTCTATCGGCTTGCTGGTGCTAGGCATGGCCCTGCTGGTGGCCAGCTCTCGCGCTCTGGTTTGGGGTGCCGTGGAAATTGCCCGTAGCCTGGGTGTAGGTGACCTGCTCATCGGCCTTACCATTGTGGCTATCGGAACCTCCTTGCCGGAACTGGCCAGCTCCATTGCCGCTGCCCGCAAGGGGGAGGATGACCTGGCCGTAGGTAACATCATCGGCTCCAACCTCTTCAACACCCTGATGGTGGTTGGCATCGCTGCGACCATTGCGCCGATGGGAAATATCGAGGAAGCGGTTCTGACCCGAGACATGCCTCTGATGGCTGCTCTAACTTTGTCGCTGCTGGTGTTCGGTTTCCGTCGCAAGGGCGATGGACGAATCAATCGTTCGGCTGGAATCGTTTTGTTGCTGGTCTATGTGCTGTATCTGGTTAATTTGGCTTTGAAGGCTACTGGGAAGTTACCGTTCTAGGATTATCATGGATTGCGAAGAACTGGAAACGGTCCTTCGTTCAGGTAAATAACAAACGCTCCTGAACTAGGGGCGTTCTTTGTATAGAATTAGGACTTATCGTAATTAAGTTGGCGGGAAGAAGATGTACGCGATAGCGATTGCTGCAATTACGCCTACGGCGTCTGCGATCAATGCGCAGGTTACGGCGTGGCGGGTCTTGCGAACGCCTACAGAACCGAAGTAAACAGCGATGATGTAGAAGGTTGTGTCTGCTGCGCCCTGGAACATGCAGCTTAGGCGGCCTGCGAAGCTGTCTGGGCCAAGAGTCTTCATGGCGTCGATCATCATGCCGCGGGCGCCGCTTCCGCTCAACGGCTTCATAATGGCTGTGGGGAGGGCCGGAACCACATCGCTACCGATGCCGAACAAACCGAGCAGTGCCGAAATTCCATTCATCAAAAGGTCCATGGCACCACTGGCGCGGAACACCGCAACGCCCACAAGAATTGCCACAAGGTTGGGGATAATCATCACCGCAGTATGGAAACCGTCCTTGGCTCCTTCGACGAATGCCTCGTAGGCCTGAATCTTACGGTAGCAGGCGAGGCCAAGGAATGCAACGATTACGGTAAATAGCACAAGACCGCTAATCAAAAGACTGGTGGTTCCGATGGCTTCAGCTGTGAGGTGGCTAAAGTAGAACATGATGGCGATAACTGCAGAAGAAAGGCCGCCAAGCCAAGCCACGGTTACGGGATCCTTCAGCTTTACCTTCTGGAAAAAACTCAAAGCGAAAATGCCTGCCATGGTGCTAAAGAACGTGGAAAGCAAAAGGGGCAGGAATACGTCGCTGGGGTTTGCGGCACCCATCTGAGCGCGATAAGTCATGATGCTGACGGGAATCAGCGTAAGGCCGCTGGCGTTTAACACCAGGAACATGATCTGGGAGTCGCTGGCGACGCTCTTGTCTTCGTTGGGGTTCAGTTCCTGCAACTCCTTCATTGCCTTTAATCCCATGGGTGTTGCTGCGTTATCCAGGCCCAGCATATTGGCGCTGATGTTCATGAGCATGGTGCCAATGACGGGGTGGCCCTTAGGAATCTGCGGGAAAAGTCGACTGAACAGCGGCTCCACAATGCGTGCGAGAATCTGGACGGCACCGGCCTTTTCGCCAATCTTCAAAATGCCAAGCCACAGGCTCAGAATGCCTGTGAGGCCCAAGGCGATTTCAAAGGCTGTCTTGGACATGTCAAATGCTCCAAGGATTGCCTTGTTGAAAATGCCACTATCACCGAAGGCCAACCATTGCACCATGCATGCAATGAATGCTCCAAAAAAGAAAACCAGCCAGATTACGTTTAGCACCATGGTTGCAAAAATAGCAAACAAAAAGAGATTCCCCTTTGGGGAATCTCTTTTTGTTTTTTACTATTTGATGATTTTTAGAATCTGGATCGATTCTTAGAATTCCAAATCGTCGCAAGTAATTCCGAGTCCTGATGTACCATAGAAGTAGATTGTTGCACCATCTTCTTTACACTTTAGGTCGGAACCGCCCTTGCAACCACCCTTGCTGAACTTTCCGTCTTCTTCTTCGCAGTAATCTTTCAGATCTTCATCCTCAGATTCCATGCAGACCGAAATGCCCATGCCAACGTCTTCTGTACAGGATACCTTTTCCTTGTCACCAGTAGTTCCTGCAGAAGGCTGGTCGGCGGAAGGATCATCTACGCTGGGGGTTTCTACAACGGGTTCGTCATCGACATTGTTAATGCGTGACTTGACTTCGCCCTCTCCGGAGCAACCGAACAAGGCTATAAGGCTAGTGGAAAGAACGATTTTAGCAATCTTGTTCATACGTCACCTCAATTAGAATGTGAGGAATGCGCCAAGACGACCGATGAGACCGCTCCAGGAGGAACTGCCAAGAGCATCAGCAATGGATGCTTCCAGGATAAGGTTCTTGTACTGGAAACGAGCACCTGCGTTAGCGGTGGTGGAGTAGGTCTTCATTGTCATGATGGAGGTTTCTTCCTTGCCTACACCCTGTTCAATTTCTTCACTTCTCAGACCGAAGACCTTCCATTCGTAGGCTGCGCCTGCAAAGATAATCCAGTTTTCGGTAAGAGACATTTCACCCAATACATTGGGAGTGGTGTAGAGGGCCATGGAGAATACGTTGCTCTTGGAGTTGCCGTTTTCAATTTCGTCGTAGATATAGATCGGCAAGCGGGTGTTCAAACCGAAGAATACTTGTGCACCTTCGTTAGAGAACACGGGCATGGCGAAGTTGAAGTGAGGCTGCAACATGAAGTACGCATCGTTATGAGTTGTTTCGGTAGTGGTGTTGCCAGTCTTGACTTCGGTGGTGCTGGACTGACGGAGTACGTCAAGGCCTGCAGACCAGAACAGAGACTTTGCAGACGGACCATTGGAAATTGTGATGTTACCACCGATATCCCAGTAGTCGTTGTCTTCTTCTGCCTTGGTAGACATGTTGCCGTTCTTCATTTCTTCTTCGGTGTCTTCTTCGTCACGGAAGGTGAGCCAGTAGACATTGGCTGTCAAGTCGAAGGCGCCAAGGAGCATGCCGAATTTCAAGTTGATAATGTCACCTGCCGCAGTAGTGGAAACGTCTGTTGTTTCCTTAGTGTTGGTGGTGGATTCTTCTTCGGAAGTCCAGGTCTTGTCAATGCCGATATCGAGAGCAAAACCCATGCCCTTCATGGCAATACCAAAGGTTGCGATGCCGATGGTATTGTCGATTGCGGAGTTGTCGAAGCCGAGGAGATAGGTCATGCCACCCTTGGTTAGAGCCAAGGTTCCGTTTTCGCCGGACGGTTCAACGTAGAGCAAGTTGCTGCCGTACATCTTGTACGGAGAAGCCATGTTGCCACCGATGGTAGATGCACCCGCTTCGTTGCCTACCAGGTTATAGGCGTTGCCATGGAGAACGCTGAGACCGGTAGCCGGTGTTGCCGGAGCCTCTGCAACTTCTTCTGCAACACTGCTTTCTTCTTCGACAGCAGCCTTCTTGGCAGGAGCCGGGGCTTCTTCTTCCTGAACGGTTTCTTCTGCAGCCGGAGCTTCGGTGGATTCTTCTTCGTCTTCGTAATCCTGAGCGATTGCGGCAGACACCGCAAGGGCTGCTGCGACAGAAACGAGTTTGAAGTTCATAGGATAATCTCCTTGATAAGGGGTGGTTTAAATGTTTTGAAAGTGTTTGATCGGTCGGCCTACTTCTTCGGTTCGATCTTTTCCATGCCGCCCATGTACGGACGCAGCACTTCAGGAATCAACAGGGAGCCGTCCTTCTGCTGGT
>JAZLKH010000057.1:0-54637 GCA_045597545.1 Fibrobacter sp. | reverse complement strand
CTGGTGTGCAAGGAGGATGTGTTCGCGGGTCTGCGGCATGGGGCCGTCAGTAGCGGCAACAACGAGGATAGCGCCGTCCATCTGGGCAGCACCGGTCACCATGTTCTTAACATAGTCAGCATGCCCCGGGCAGTCAACGTGGGCATAGTGACGATTGGCGGTAGTATATTCGACGTGAGAAGTATTAATCGTGATACCACGAGCCTTTTCTTCGGGAGCGTTGTCGATTTCATCGAAACGCTTTGCAGCAGCCAGGCCCTTAGCGGCGAGGGTGGTGCAGATTGCGGCGGTCAAAGTGGTCTTGCCGTGGTCAACGTGGCCGATGGTGCCGATGTTGCAGTGCGGCTTACTTCTGTCAAAATGTTCTTTTGCCATTTTTTCCTCTTCTTCAGCAGAAGGTTTATCGCTTCGAGTTATAGGAATGACGCGGTTTCCAGCGCGATTCCCGTGATTTCAACAGAGCATAGGAAGCGGTACTCTGCGAATTTTGCGGTACAAATTTAGTAAAATCAAGGAAATTTTCAAGATTTTTTCTTTGATTTTCGGCGAAAAAGGGGAATTTTGGACTTTTCAACAGCCGAGGCGACCTACGGGGAGCGCCTCGTCGGCAGTACTCTCACCCACTTGCAGAAATGGCGTTTTTACGCAAATTTTAAGGGTTCGCCACATTCTTTCTTCTTTCCACTCCAACTTATCAACACATCTTCAACATTTGTAAAACCAGTCTCAACCTATTCAATATCAACATTTTACTTGATTGAAAAATATTTTTTACAATTTAAAAATTTACAATAATTTACAAATTTTCTGTTTTTTTTTTCGAATCCGGCTGGGAACATTTGCGGAACGAAATCATGGTCCATTGACGGATTTTTACAATTTAATGACAAATAAGAAGTTATCTTTTACGGCGGTGTTTAGGCTTATATCGAGGACAAATATGAAATTTCCCTTTTTCAAGACCCTGCTCGTAGCAGGCTCCATTGCCCTAGTCTGTAGCAGTTGCGGTGACGACAGTTCCACCGGAAGCAGCGAGCCCCCATCCACAACAAAGCCCGCCATCGTTGTTGACGAGGCCTCTTTCCTCTATCAAAACGGAAAGGAGCAACTCATTATTGGTACGGACGGCGTTGTCAAGAACCTGGATGGCGACACCGTAGCCATTGCCGACATCAACAGTGGCGTTATCGTGAACATGGACGGTTCCATCATGGCCGAAAGCGTAGACTTCACGTCCCTCGAAGTTATCATGCCTACCGTGATTTCCTCTACCGCGTGGGTGCTTTCTGCCGACCAGACATACGTCATCTATCCCGATGGCGCCGTAACGGATGCCGCAGGTACAAAGATTGGCACCATCAACTTTGAAACCGACCCCGCCACCGGCGCAATCACAACCGTAGGAACAATCGTCTCTCTCGACGGTGTTACGCCAATCATCGAGACCATAGACGTCAGCACCCTGAAGATTTACGAATCCAACGTCAAGGTCCCAGAGATTCCCAGCTCCAGCTCCGTGGAGACGCCCAGCGTCGGTACCCCGACACCTAGTTCCAGCAGCGTCGCGGCTTCTTCTAGCAGCGAACCGAAATCTTCTTCCAGCTCCGTGAAGTCTTCTTCTAGTTCCGTGAAGAGCAGTTCCAGCAGCGCCACCCCCACCGGCGGCTGCCCCACCATCAAGTACGTGAGTGGCGGCGCTAGCGGTAGTGGCTTCGCTTCCCGTTACTGGGACTGCTGCAAACCCAGCTGTTCCTGGGCAGAAAACGCCCACGGCAACCCCTCCAAGCAATGTGACGCCCGCGGAAACACCATCAGCGACCTTGGCGCAAGCAGCATGTGCAATGGCGGCCCCGCCGGCACCTGCACCAGCCAGATTCCGTTCACCATAGACGGATGCACCCAGTACGCATTCGCATTCGCCGCCGTTCCGGCAAGCAACGGTGGCCAGTGCGGTCACTGCTACGAGCTCACCTTTACCGGCGAAGGTCACTACAGCTCAACCAACTCCAACACCAAGAAACTGAAGTCCGAAGGCAAGAAGCTGATCGTCATGGCCTCTAACGTGGGTAGCGATGTGCAGCAGGGTCAGTTTGACGTGATGATTCCTGGCGGCGGCGTCGGCCTGTTCAACGGTTGCGCAGGAATGGGCTGGGGTTCCCAGGGCGAAACCTACGGTGGTCTTCTCTCCGAATGCGAAAAGGAGAAGAACTACAACGCAGGCCTGTACAAGAGCTGCCTCACCAACAAGTGCAACGCCACTTTCTCTAACGACCCCGTCGCCAAGGAAGGCTGTCTGTTCCTCGCCAACTGGATGAACTCCGCAGGTAATCCGGAACACACCTACAAGGAAGTGGAGTGCCCGGAAGTGCTGAAGATGAAGTACTAACCGAAAAATAAATGGCCGAGCGCAAGGCGAACACACGCCAAGGCGATCGAAAAACCATTGCAAAAAGGCTACTGGGTCCGCCAGTAGTCTTTTTTTTGCAATTTCGACCTAATTTGTGTGATGTAAATCTCGTAACTTGCTTAACAACAAAATTTTACATGCACATTTGGGAGATAAAATCTATTTTTGGGATGGATGGAATTGGAAGGGCTTTCTTGCCGAAAGTCTCGTATTGATTTTTTTGAGGTCAACCTATGAAACACCCTTTTATTAAGTCCGTTCTGATTCTTGGATCAGCATTGGCACTTTTGAACTGCTCCGAAGAAGCGTCCACCCTCGTCCCCCCGCTGCCGCCCTCTGCAGAAACAGACAACCCGCAGAATCCGGAAGGAGCCGTGGTTACCGAAGCCAGCTGGGTTCTCCAAGCGGACCAGACTTACGTCATCAGCCCGAGTTTCATCGTCTCCGACGCCAACGGCAACACCATCGGCACCTATGACGAAGCTACCCAGTCCATTATCGTAGGCGGCATTCCGGCGGTTCAGGGTGTAGTCTTGAGCAATCTTCCGATTGTAAACGCAGGAGAACAGGTTCCGACCACTCCCAGCGTTCCCAGTATTCCGGGTGCTAGCAGCGCAATGATACCATCTATCCAGTCCTCTAGCTCCGTTATCTTGTCTGCCGTTTCTTCTAGCAGCGTCGTTGGGCAGACCCCGGCCTCCAGCACAGGCTCCCAGCAGCAACAGCAGCCGCAATCTTCTTCCTCCGTGAAGTCCTCTAGCAGCCAGCAGCCACAGGCTGAAGCTGGCACCTGCTACGACAAGTTCTCTGGCAAGAACGTGAAGCCCTACGACAATCTGCAGGCCAACGGCGCGTCCTACGCCTATAAGGAAGACTGTAGCATCAACTGCTACTACGACCCGGCAGGACAGAATTGCGCAAACCTCGGTTCTGGATCCAACCCTCAGCAGCAACAGCAGAGCTCCAGCAGCGTACGTTCCTCCAGCTCAGCAAAGTCTTCTAGCTCCCAGGCAAAGTCTTCTTCCAGCCAGGGAACCACTGGTGGAACAACTACTGGAGGCACCATCTCCAGCAACTATACCATCAAGTATGTTTCCGGCGGTAAGTCCGGTCCCGGCTGGGCAACCCGTTACTGGGACTGCTGCAAGCCTCACTGCGCATGGCCCGACAAGGGCGGCCTGAAGGCCCACGCCTGCGACGCTAGGGGCAACAGAATTAACGACGATGGAGCAAAGTCCATGTGCGATGGCGGTGATGCAGGCATTTGCCGCGGTCAGTTCCCCATCGTCGTCAACGACAACCTGGCATTTGCATTTGCAGCCGTTCCCGGTAGTGCAGGCGCCCAGTGCGGTAAGTGCTACGACCTCGCCTTTACCGGTGAGGGCAAGTACGCTACCGACAACCACAAGGCCCTGGCAGGTAAGCACCTGATCGTGATTGCCTCCAACATCGGCTACGATGTGGCTGACGGTCAGTTCGACATCATGATTCCGGGCGGTGGCGTCGGTATCTTTGACGGTTGCTCCGCCAAGATGGGCTGGGGTTCCCAGGGTGCCCGCTACGGTGGACTTCTCACCGAATGCGAAGAATCCTCCGGTTACAAGGCAAGCACCTACAAGAGCTGCCTAACCAACAAGTGCAACACATCCTTTGCAAACGACCCCGAAGCAAAGCAAGGTTGCCTCTTCCTCGCCAACTGGATGAACGCATCCGGCAACCCGCTTCACGAATATAAGGAAGTGGAATGCCCCAAGGAACTCCTGGACCGCTTCTAATAGATACAGGAACGTTCGTCGAGCTTCAGAATTCAAAGGACCGCCCAAAAGGGCGGCCTTTTTTCGTTCAGCAATTTTTGATTCGCACTGCTTTTTTTTTCGTTGTAGGCTAAATCAGTTGTATGGTCTGGTTTAGCCTACAAGAAATTAGTTTGTACAAGACGATTTTGTCTCAATTTGAGACTCGTGTCATTTATTTTGTGGGCTAGCTAGGGAATTTTATGCGGTTTAGCCCACAAGTCTGAAACGAATTCTTTCAAAAGCGTATGTTACTTTATACAAAATTGTAGGCTAACCAAGAAGCTTTGTGCGGTTTAGCCTACAAAAAATTGGTAAAAAGGTTCATTTGACACTGTTTGCGCTACTGTCGGCAGATGCTGCAGAACCCGCATAGGAGGACAACACGTGGTGGCCAGCAAGGGATACCTTGTACTGCCTGAATGCAAGGGATACCTTGTACGGCCTGAATCTGAGGCCTCGCAGAAAGTCAAACATCACATCGTAGGCCTTTTCGCGGGCTGGCTTCTGGGAGAGGAACAGGTCGTGGACGCCGCCCTCGATTTCGGCGAGAGTTACCACAGGGCCCAGATTTGCACCGTAGCGGCGGATATGTTCCACGTCGAGAACTCCGTCGCAGTGCATATAGTTGTCATCCCAACCGTCGCTGTCGACGCTGCAGCTGCTATGCATCACAAGGATGGGAGCCTTAATCCTCAAGCCCTCCTGGACCTTGACATGGGCCTTGTGGATGGCACGGGTCCAGGCGAAGTTCACGGGGATGCTCCCCAGTGTCTTGAGGGTGGTATCAAATTCCCATTCGCCTCGAGCAGACTGGTGAAGGCTCTCGCCGTAATTGGTGTTGTTGCCGCGGGGAATGTCTACGCCGGGGAAGAACTTGCCCAAGGCAGAGAGAATAGGCACGCCTACGTTGCGGGCCACGGCGTTCATATTCATCTCGAGGAAGGGGCTGTTCAATACGATGGCGTTGAGATTAGCGCCATTTTCGCGAGCGGCGGCATAGAGGGTCGCAATGAGGCCGCCTGTGCTATGAGCGACCAGTGTCACCTTTTGCCAGCCATCGCCACGGATGGCCGCGATGGCGGAATCCAGCTCGGCAAAGTACTCCGATACGTCAAAGACTTCGCCGACGCGCTCACCCTTGCGCAGGGAGCGGCCATACTTGTGAAGGTCGATGGCGTAGAACTCGTAGTGGGCGGAATCCAGCTTCTGGGCCAATTCACGCTGGAAGTAGTAGTCGTTGAAACCGTGGATGTAGAGGACCTTGCCGTAATAGCGCCAGGAGGTATCCTTTTCAGGGGTGTAGTGGATGAGAGTGGCATGATATTGGCCGCCCTCACCTGCATCAAAGGCCCGGATCTTGAAAGGCTCGCCCAGCAGCGGGTCTGTTACCGGAGCCGGCAATTCTACGGACCAGGCCACAGAACAGGCGCAAAAAGCACCCACCGCACCTAGAACTAACTTATTCAAAATCCTCATGGTAAGCGCCAATATAGAAAAAGTGGAGACACGTCAGGTAGGGCGACTTTTCCCATCCATATTTTTTATTTTTTATGGAAAAGTGCAGTCGCGGTTCATCCGGGTCGCTCGAACGTAAAGGAATTTTTATGGGTATCATCTTAAAGAATATTCTGGCTATCGTGCCGGTCAAGAACGCTGGCGAAAACGGTGCCAAGGACGAAGTCAAGGAAACCTCCATCTACATCGAAGGCGACAAGATCGTTGCCATTGGCGCGGAACCCGCTGGCTTCAAGGCCGACAAGGTCATCGACGGAACCGACAAGCTGGCTATTCCTGGTCTCGTGAATTGCCATACCCATTCCTACATGAGCTTTATGCGCAACGTGGCAGACGACCTTTCCTTTATGGATTGGCTGTTCGGGACCATCGATCCCATCGAACAGAAGATGACCGACGAGGACACCTACTGGGGCGCCTGCCTTGCCATCATCGAAATGATGAAGAGCGGCACCACCTGCTTTAACGACATGATGATGAACATCAAGCAGACTACCAGGGCCATCAAGGAATCAGGCATGCGTGCCGTCATGTGCCGCGGCCTCGTTGGCAGCGCCGAAGACGACGGCGGACGCATCCAGCAGACTTACGACGAAATGGAATTCTGCAAGGACTGCGACCGCATCACCTTCAAGTTCGGCCCCCACGCTCCCTATACCTGCACCGAGGATTATTTCCGTCGCGTTTCCGACGAAGCCAAGAAGGCGGGCATCGGCATTCACGTGCATCTTTCCGAAAGCGTCGCCGAAATCCAGGGCACCCAGGAAAAGTACGGCTACTCCCCCATCGTCATGGCCGACAAGAACGGACTCTTCGACGTTCCCTGCATTGCCGCCCACTGCGTCCAGGTGGATGATGCCGACATGGAAATCATGGCCCGCAAAGGTGTTTCCGTGGTTTCTAACCCGGCAAGCAACATGAAGCTGGGTAACGGCTTCGCCCCTGTTCCCGAAATGATGGCCAAGGGCATCAACGTGTGCCTGGGTACCGACGGCGCCGCAAGCAACAACTCCCTGAACATGTTCCACGAAATGAGTCTCATGGCATTAATCCACAAGGGTACCCACAAGAGCCCCCAGTGCGTAAGCGCCCGCGACGTGTTCCGCATAGCCACCCTCAATGGCGCCAAGGCCCTCTGCCTGGAAGACAAGATCGGTTCCCTGGAAGTAAGCAAGAAGGCGGACATCGCGATCCTTGACTTGAACAATCCTTCCCTGATGCCCAAGAACAACCTGATCGCAGGCCTCTCCTATTCCGCCAACGGTTCCGAAGTGGACACCGTGATTATCGACGGCAAGGTGACCATGGAAGGCCGCAAGGTCCTAACCCTCGATGAAAAGCTCGTCTACCAGAAGGTGAACGAAATCATCAAGCGCATGGAGCTGGAGCACAAGGAATACGTTTAAGGGTCCGCCACGGTTTTTGGCCGCGGGGGATAAATGCTATTTTTATAAAAACGGATGATAGGACAGACGACCATCCCTAAAAATTCGGCTGTGACAACACAAACCAAAGGAAAATAATATGGCAAGTGAAATCAGAGACATTAGCCTGGCCGAATCTGGCGAACGTAAACTGGAATGGGTTCACCGTAACTGCAGCCTCCTTGGCATGCTGAAGGAAGAATTCGAAAAGACCAAGCCCTTCGCCGGCAAGAAGATCGCTCTCTCCGTCCATCTGGAAGCTAAGACCGGTTACCTGTGCCAGGTGCTGAAGGCCGGCGGTGCAGAAATGTACGTCACCGGTTCCAATCCCCTTTCCACCCAGGATGACGTGGCAGCAGCCCTCGTGAAGGAAGGCATGGAAGTCCACGCCTGGTACGACGCTTCCGCCAAGGAATACGAAGAACATATCCGCCACACTCTGCAGTGCGGCCCCAACATCATTATCGATGACGGTGGCGACCTGGTGAACATGGTCCACAACGAAATGCCGGAACTGATTCCTAACATTATCGGCGGCTGCGAAGAAACTACCACCGGTATCATCCGCCTGGAAGCCATGAACAAGGCCGGCAAGCTGATGTTCCCCATGGTCCGCGTGAACAACGCCGACTGCAAGCATCTCTTTGACAACCGCTACGGTACCGGTCAGTCCGTATGGGACGGCATCAACCGTACTACCAACCTGATTGTGGCTGGCAAGCAGGTTGTTGTGGCTGGCTACGGCTGGTGCGGTAAGGGTACCGCCATGCGCGCAAAGGGCCTCGGCGCCCGCGTCATCGTTACCGAAGTGGATCCGGTGAAGGCTATCGAGGCCGTGATGGACGGCTTTGACGTGATGCCCATGCGCGAAGCTGCAAAGATCGGCGACTTCTTCGTGACCGTTACCGGTTGCGACGGCGTTATCGATGCCGAAGACCTTTCCGTAATGAAGGACGGTGCCATTCTCGCCAATGCCGGTCACTTTGACTGCGAAATCGACGTGGCATGGCTGAAGAAGAACGCCGTGGAAATGCGTGAACAGCGCAAGAACATCATGGGCTACAAGCTGCCCACCGGCCAGTGGGTATTCGTGCTGGGCGAAGGCCGCCTGGTGAACCTGGCCTGCGGCGACGGCCATCCGGCAGAAATCATGGACATGAGCTTTGCCATCCAGGCCCTTTCCGCTAAGTACCTGGTGGAACACGCCGGCGAACTGAAGGAAAAGATCATCGACGTTCCTCGCGAAGTGGACCAGGAAGTGGCTCGCAAGAAGTTGAAGTTCCTGGGCAAGGAAATCGACGTCTTGACTGCCGAACAGGAAAAGTACCTGCACTCCTACAACCTGGACGTTTAATTGCTTGGAAATCCAGGCGGGCGCCTAGCCTAGGCGATTGCAAGTGCATTTAGAAAATCCCGATGACTGTAAGACGTCATCGGGATTTTTTTTCAAAAATAACCTTTGTTCCTTAAAACTTCTTATTTTAAGGTCAGAAGGTTTTCATAGTTGTCAATTTCCTCAAGCGATTCGTTTACATTCTCGCTGCGAGCCAAAAAAGCGCCCCTCTTTTCTTTTGAAACAAAATAAAGTATTTTAGACCGGTTAATTGTATCCGCAGGAAACTCCACTTTATGAACCCGAAGAAAAAGAAGCTTGAGCAGGCGATGGTTTTACCGGCGAAAGTCGTACCGGCAAAGGTTGCGCAGGCGGTGATTCGCCAAGCGCTGAGGGAACGCGCCTATACCCAGGAGGAAATCTGCAAGCGCATCGGCCGGACTCGCGACGATATCGTAGGGGATGTTGACCAGGAGGTGGCACGAGAGCTGGAGTTGGCGCTAGGAGTGAATTTGCTGGGGCAGGACGCGGCGAGGGCGGAGACGGCCCTAGGCGACTGCCGCTGGGCGCAGAAGTTCCCGGTGCGGGCGTTGCAGAGAGCGGGGCTCCTGGGCGAAGGGAGCTTGGCAACCGGGAACGCCGTGGAGGCTGCGGTCGGAAGTGCTGCGCCTACGGCTAGAAACGCCACCACCTCGGCAGAAGACCTGCTGCGGTTCATGGGAGTCGGAAGCGTCAACGGATTTGAAAGCTACTACGGAGCCGTCTGCGGGAGCGTCAATCCGCAGACCTACGGGGCCTGGGTCCGCATGGGCGAACTCCAAGTGAAAAGGCCAAGGTCCGAGGTTTACCTGGAGCGGGGGGCCATCGAAGAGAATATGCGGTTTTTGAGGCGCAATGCGCTGGAACTGCGAACCACGCTGAGGAAGACAGCCACGGAGCTGATGCGGGAATGCGGTATCGTGGTGCTGCAGGTGCCTGCCTTTGTGACGGCCCCTGCGCCCCTATGCGCGACTTACTGGTGCGGGAACCAGCCCGTGGTGCAGTTCCCTACGGGGCCCATCAGCGACGTGCGATTCCTAAAGGCTCTTTTCCACGCCATAGGACATATTCTGCTGCATCCGAAGCGGACCATGTGCCTGCAGCTGGCCTTAAATGAAGTAAAGGGCGGCGCAAGGGATGCAGAAAATAGCGAAGAAAAATGCAACATCGGCGGTCACAAATATTCGACTCTCGAAGACGAGGCCAACCTCTTCGCCGAAGCGCACCTGCTTTCGGAAGCCGAGGAATGCGAGCTCATTTGCTGCGGACAATTCATGAGCCGCCGTTGTATCGAGCACTTTTCCAGCGTGTTCAAAGTGCGGCCAAGTATCCTTGTGGACCGCCTGCAGCAGCAAAAAAAATTGCCCAGCAAAACCTTGCTGAACAATTTAAAAGTCGCGGTCTAGGGGACCCAATGACGCCGGTCTCCTAGTAGTTTATCGCCAGGTGGAAATTGAAGGCGCCGAACATCTTGCCAAAATCAAAGACGGCGCCGCTGAAAAAGTTGCCCATGGTAAAATCGTAGGCGGCACCAATCTCGAGCTGAGTCGTTGAGGTACGGAAAATGACAAGGCCCGCTTCGAGGCCGCCCGCAAAGCCAAGGGCGATAGCATCCTCCACGTCACCATAGTGATCGTCCCACTGGAAACCCAGACCAAATCCTGCACCCACATAGGGGGAAAGTATCTGGTCGGCAAAGAAGAATCGACCGCCGAGGAGCGCGGTTTCCTGCATGGCGAAATCATCATCGAAACAGATGTTAAAGTTGTCCATGAAGGTGATGGCGGCGTGTGTCGTCACTTCCCAGATTCGGCCATGATGGAGCAGGACGCCCTGAGACCAGTCCCGCTTGGGATTTTTTTCCTTGTCTTCCCAGTTGTGCCAAACGGCAGCACCAAAGCCCCAGCTCTTGAAGTTGTAGGTGGGGCGCTTCGGAGCCGGCAGAGGATCGCCGTCCGTATTCCTCGCCTGGGTCACTTCGGTAGCTACGGGCTCGTAGGGGCCAGTCTGGGTATTGGATTCTTCCTGGGCAAATGCCGACAGAGCGAAAATAGTGGCGATGGCAAAAATCTTTTTCATGCAGGAAAATATACAAAGAATTTATTTGGTCCAGGCCTTTTTCTATTTTTAGCGCCATGAACAAAGCTGCCATTATCATCGCCGTAAGCATGCTGCTGAGCCGCGTGCTGGGAATCCTTCGCGAAATGCTTTTAGCCCATGCCGCGGGCGTATCGCTGGAAAAGAACGCTCTTGACCTCGCCTTCATGATTCCGGACATTTTGAATCACGTGGTGAGTACCGGATTTTTGAGCATCATTTTCATTCCCATCTTTACGGGCTACAAGGTGGCGGGCGACGAAGAAGCCAGCTGGAAGTTCTTTAGCAACGTGCTCAACACCTTTGGCATACTGCTGCTGATCCTGGTGGTGCCGGCCTTTATCTTTATGCCGGAGCTGTTGACGCTACTAACCACAAGCGGCGCCACCCCGGAGCTTCTGGAACGCGCCACCTACTACGGTCGCATCATCTTGCCTGGGCAGGTGTTCATCTTCGTGGGGAGCATTCTGGTGGCGGTGCAGCATACCCGCAAGCAGTTCCTGATTCCATCTCTCACCGGCCTGATCTACAACGCGGCCATCATCATTGGCGGTGCCATCTGCATTTGGATGAGCAGAAACAGTGGCGTGAACTACGGCCTTGAGGGATTCGCCTGGGGCGTTCCCGTCGGTGCCTTTATCGGATTCTTTGCCTTGCAGATCTTTGGCGCAAAGCGTGGCGGTGTTCATTACGAGTTGACGATGCAACCTACCCACCCGGACATCATTCGCTACTTCAAGATGATGCTTCCCATGAGCCTTGGCGTGGGCTCCATGTTCGGCCTGGAATTCATCATCAGAAGCTTTGGCGCTAACTTCGGCACCAGCGGCATTTCGAGCCTGAACTATGCGTACCGCGTCATGTACACCCTGGTAGCTGTTTTTGGATTTTCAGTCAGCGTGGCCAGCTACCCCGATATGGCGCGCCTTATCAAGGAAGGACAGATCGCCACCTTGAATCAGAAGATCTGGAAGAGCCTTAGCCGCATGTTCTGCATATTGATCCCTGCGGTCGTGGCGGTTTATGCGCTGAGTTTCCCCGCGGTACGAATCCTTTTTGAACGCGGAGCCTTTAGCCGCGAAACTACCGAAGCCATCAGCGAGATCCTGCGCTGGTACCTGCCGGTATCCCTGGGACTTTGCCTGCAGGCGGTACTTGTGCGCAGCTTCTACGCCGCAGAACGCATGTGGGCGCCCACCCTTTTGAACACAGGAATCTTTGCACTGACCATCCCCGCTTACTTGGCTTTGGGCGCTCCCCTTGGCATCAAGAGCGTGCCTATCGTAGGCGCCATCGGGGCGCTTTTGCAGGTGGTCTCCATGATATTCATGTGGGCAAGGCGCAACGGTACCGAAGGCATGAAGGAGGCGCTCTTGAACATGGGCCGCGCCATCGCTGCCTTTGTCATCATGATCTTTGCGGCATTCGGCCTGGACAAGGTTTCCGGTGAATTCGTCCGCAGCGCAAACCTCGTGGTGCTGATCGTGTACAGCTGCGTGGTTGGCGGAATTCTTTTGACGGTTACACTCTTCATCCAGAAGGTTTTGGGCAGCAAGGACGCCGGCGACATTTTGAATGAACTTCTTGGAAAAATTCTAAGAAAGCTGCACCTGAAGAAGTAATCAACCAGGTGCCTGTTTCCTGTTAAAATGGCGGTCCAAAAAACGGACCGCTTTTTGTATATTGAGATTGTGCGGTTAAAATTCCTTGTCACTACGGCTGCGGTAACCGCGGCGGCGCTCAGCCTTACAGGATGCATGACGATGCTTTGGCTATCGTCACTTTCAACGTCCGTGACCGTATACGCAATGGATGGCGACTACTACGACTTCTATATGGACGGCGCCCTCAAATGTTCCAATACGAACAAGTGCTCCGTAAACGTGTACGACAACGACGAATGCAAGGTGCTATTCGAGGCCAGGCGCGAAGACATCGTCTACGGCGAGGAAAAGTACGGCTCCGGCTGGGATGAGAAACCATTCCTTGTATCGCTTTTCCTAAACAATCACGATGACGAGCAAAAGCATAAATGCAGCGGAAGCGACGCCGTCATTTATGTGAACCCCGACATGAAGAAGGAAAACGACCGGACATTGGCAAAGCGCAAGAGAGTCTCCGAGGGCCGCAGCAGCGACCTGTTCGACGGTGAGGGTTCCGCCTGGGACAGGCCGCCAAAAAGCAAGTAAAGCTCAAGTAACCTACTTCACCGTGACGCGGACGGTCATGGCGCGACCTGCATCGCGAATCACCACCAGGTAGCTACCGGCAGGCAGGTTACGGTTTTCTACAGCACACCCCATCAGGTCGATTACCGTCACCTGCGCGCCTTCCTGAAGGCCAGAGACCGCGATGGACTTCCCGCTGACAGAAACCTTGGGAACCGCTGCACGGATGTTTTTCGCCACCCTCGGAGCAATGGCGTCGGAGCCACCGTCGCCCGGTTCAGTCCCCTCGTCAACGGAGCCTTCGCCCTCGCCCACCCCAGTTGCGTACAGTGGCGCCATGGCCTCAGCCCACAGGCGGTGCATGCTTGCCGCACCCTTTTCTGCAGGATGAACGCCATCTTGCGCAGAAAGTTCCTCGGGATGCTTGGAGAAGTAACCGAAGAAATCGGGACCCTTGGGCAAGTTGTTCGCAGCGGTCAGTTCGTCAATAGCGTCAAGGTAACCCTGGTGCACCTGCCACTTGGCAACCTCAGGATTGGTAGCAATCATGCGGGCGATAATGGGGGTGACACCGTTACGTTTTGCCACGTCGATGATGTCTTGCATGTTGCTCTTGAAATGTTCCACGTTCCAGCCGGTCTCATCGCCCCAAGCGTCGTTAGTGCCCATCTCGATGGCCCAGTACTTCACGTTGCCCACATATTCGCTATAGAACTGCAAACCGTCAATCACGCCGTCGGTATTCACGCAGCCGATACCACCACGTAACATCACAGGATAGTAATCCGGATAACGGGCGTGAATCAACTGTGCAAAATTGGAATCCACCTCAATGGACTTTATACCCATCTGGCTAATGCTTGTTCCCATGAAAAACCAGGTGTCGTCTCCGCCCTTGCTCATGTCATAGGCGCCAACCTCCTCAAGGTTCTTTACCGGACTCTCGGCCACAATCTTAAACCAGGACTTTCCCGCAAAGTCAATGGTGAGGCCGCGGCTCATGGCGCCGCTCTCCCCCACTTCCACAACCGTTTCCCAGTCGCCATCCACGCCATCGGTGGAGTTGCCGGAAGTCATGACCTTAAAGTTCTGAAGGCTGGCGTCCGCCTTGGGATTGTGCTGGCAACTTGCCGCGTGCACATACTGGTCTCCCACCCAAGCTTCGTCGCCGCGGGTCTCCCAAGTAATGAATAGCTTGGTAGGTCCCTCCCCCACGTTCAGGGCAAGCTCCGTAGCAGACGCCACCTGATTAAAATCCAGATGACCGTCGGTAAAGACTTCCGGTTTCCAGTTGGAATTGACGGCACCATCCACATAGAGATTCTTGCCAATACTCAGGTTGGGATTAGGGGTAATGGCAAAGGCGGATGAAATCAAGCCTACAACACCAATAACGCAGGCACCTAATCCAGAACAATTCATAAACACTCCATAGGGCCACACCAATCGACCCGATTATTTAATTAAAAAAATATACTTTCAAAAAGCAAAAGGACCCACGAAAATATCGTGAGTCCTAAATTTTGTTGAGTTCGTTGAGATTTTCTATGGACTCAATTATTGAGCAGCTTCACAACCACGACCAGGGTTATACGGGTCGGGTCCTTCGCCAGGTCCCCAGCAGTGCAAGGTATCCAATACGTCCCCTTCCTTATAAGTGGACCAGTCATCGTGTTTCTTGATGTTGGTCTCTACGGTGGTGTTGATGCGGCTCATGTAGTGATCCACCAGGTACTGGGGGCATTCCACTTCCTCGATGTAGTAGGTGGGATTATCTGCAGCCATGTACCATTCGGCAAACCAACGACAACCGCGCAACAAGTTAGGAAGCCCGGAGTTACCGAAGGCAGCATCGCACATGTTGTTGATGCAGGTCTGGTAACATTCCAGGGAACCCTCGGTGCCGCAATTTTCAGGTTGCTGGCATTCCGTAAGGAAACCGCCAAAGCCTGCACCCCAGTTTACGTTCTGACCATTCACCTGGACAGAAAGAGCATCAAACTGGCCAACGCCACCACCAGGAACCATCAGGTCGAACTGGCCTGCCATAAGGTCGGCATCGCCGCCGGAAACATCACGACCAATGTTGGAAGCCATGACCACCAGGCGCTTGCCTTTAAGAGCCTTATGAGTAGCCTTGGGCGGGTTAGTCTGCATTTCATGCTTGAAGTGACCGTCGTACTGTAGGTGATAGCACTTGCCGCACTTGCTGTCGGCGGTGCCAGCCACGTATGCGTAGGCGAGAGTATCATTAACAGCAATGGGAGCCATGTCGGTACAGGTGAACACGCCCGTTTCCTTTTCAGCACCACAGGCACTTCGGGTACCTATGTAGTTGAACGCATAGGGATTTACATTGCCAAGCGTAAAGGCGGGGACCTCCACATCGTGGATATTGCAATTGCGGGCAATGCCATAGTTCGCGACAAAAGCCTCGTTGGAAGAAGTATCCGCGCGAGTGGTATCCATGACGCTTTCCCTAAGCCAGGAGCAGTGAGGCTTGCAGGCGTCCCAGTAGCGGGTGTTCCAGCCGCGCTTTGCTGTGGCGGAAATGTCCTTGGTATAAGCCGGAGAGGGTGCACCGTAGGATTCGATTGTGGGGAAACCGCTTGCATCAAGTTCCACCTTGCCGGCACTGGAGCTGGCAGGAGTTTCGCCAAGCTGGGAACTGCTGGAGCCAGGCAACACAGCACTTGACCCAGGAACTGTTGCACTGGATTCAGGAACAGTTGCACTAGAGCCCGGCACAACACCTTCAGAGGAGCTGCTAACGCCAGGAAGAGCCTGATCCATAGAACTGGAGGAAACGGGATCCGGAGTATTTACCGCTCCCGGATTAGAGGGATTATCGTCACCGCAGGCAACAAATGCACCGACCAAAGCTAACGCACTTGCTGCCACCAAGCTTTTCTTAAACGGATACTTCATGCGTTTACCTAACTAGTAAGACTTTGCCTTGTCTGCAGCCAACTTTTCAGGATCGCAGTATTCGCCCTGAGCATTCTTGTCTCTGCTGCAAGCGTCTGTAGTAATAAATTCGCCACCCTTGTAGTTGTCCCACTTTTCGGAATACAAAATATTTGTTTCCAGTTCCAGGCTAAGGGTGGTACGATACTTATCCACCAAGTACTGGGGGCATTCCACTTCTTCCCAAACGAAGGACGGATTATCTGCAGCTTCGAAGAATGTAGCAAGCCACTTGCAGCCACGATTCATGTGAGGCCACTGGGTGGAATCAAACACAGATTCACACATGTCGATGACACATTCCTGGTACTGTTCCTTGGTCACCTGCCAATAGCCAAGCTTCTGCATGCAGTGGCTCAAAATACCGCCATTGGTTTCTCCAAGTTCAGTCGGAGCCTTACCAAGCTGTGTAGACAGGGCGTTAAAGATACCCACGCCACCACCAGGAACAAGCAAGTCGAACTGAGTAGTACCGGCATCAACGTCATGACCGATGTTAGATGCCATGACAATCATGTGCTTACCCTTAAGAGCCTTATGAGTATCCTTTACATCGGGCGCACCAGTGGCAGCGCCATTGTTCGTGCTACCATCGTACTGCAGGTGATAGCACTTGCCACAACCCTGGTCGCTGGGACCAGCCACAAAGCCATAAGACAAGGTATCGTTCACCTGGATGGGAGCCATGTCCGTACAGGTGAAGGCGCCACCAGCACCAACTTCACAAGAACTGGGCACGCCTTCCATACCCCACCAGTATCGTTCCAAGCCCCTACTCAAGGAGAAGGTGGGAATTTCAATGTCATTGATGTTGCAGTTTCTTGAAGTATAACCAGCAGCGGCGTATGCGGCCTGGCTGGAAGTATCGACGTTATCCATCCAGCTGCAATGAGGCTTGCAGGAATCCCAGTAGCGGGAATTCCAACCCTTCTGAGTTGTTCCGGATGCAAGAAGATTGGTATAAGCGGCAACCGGATACTTCTTGATATCTTCCTCGGGATTGCCGGTAGGCTTTACAGCTTCTGCGCTGCTGGAGCTTGCCACAGGAACAGTTGCGCTAGAACCAGGCACCGGATCTGTGCCAGGAACACTGGCAGAAGAGTTGGGGACCGGGTCCGTACCGGGCGTTGCGCTAGAACCGGGAATCGGGTCAGTACCAGGAACGCTGGCAGAAGAGTTGGGGACAACTTCACCATCGGGATTAACGGTAGCGGTAGCAGCGCACTTGTTCACCATGTCCGCATAACCGGCCTGCATATAGACGTTACCGGCGCCATCATAGATAGCCTGACCATCGTAGGTACCAAAAGCAGAACCATCGGCAAGAGTCACCTTACCGACACCGCTAATGTCAATAGGATAAACCAGAAGTTTGTTACCCCCCACTTCCAGGACAGAAACCTGTTCGGCCGCTACAATTCCCGTGCAGAGATTACCGGAGGTACCCGGAGCACTAGGGGTAGAAGAATCGTCGCCGCAGGCAACCAGGCCAGCCATAGCCACAGCGCCGACCGCCACTAAACTCTTATAGAAAGGATGTTTCATAGAACCTCTTTTTGCGCCATTACACCAAACACGGCGCTTGATTTACCAGGGTTAAAAATATATTCAAACCTTCCATTTTCAAACAGTCGGAACCTTTTTGAAAGTTTAAAATGTTCCCATTCCGTACCCGCAATGAAAAGGCCTTATGAAGGATCACAAAAATTTGCACTCAGGCAAGCCTCTCGTTCCAATTGAAAGCAAACTTTAACTACTTAAAAATAAGGACCGCCCCGGAGGACAGTCCTTATTCAAATTTTCCCGTTTGATAAAGGGATCGGAGATTAGTCCTTGAACTTCACCTGCTTGGTACCGGCAACAACTTCGCCGACCTGCACCCACTTTTCGCCCTTGGCTTCGAGGTGTGCAACGACTTCAGCCTTGTCAGCCGGGTCGATGAAGATCAACATACCCATGCCCATGTTGAAGGTAGAGTACATTTCGTCCTTCTCCACGGAGCCTTCCTTCTGGATGAGCTTGAAGATGGGGGACGGATCCCAGGAGGTACGGTCGATGACAACGTCAACGTTGTCCGGGAGGATACGGGGAATGTTGCCCTGGTAGCCAGAACCGGTAATGTGAGCGAGACCCTGGATGATCTTCTTGTTGCAAAGGTCGATGAGGCTCGGGTAGTAGCTACGGTGCGGCATGGTGAGAGCTTCGCCGATGGTCATGTCGGTGCCTTCCAGCGGAGTGTCGACCTTGTAGCCAGCAACGTCGAAGAGGACCTTACGGGCGAGGGAGTAGCCGTTGGTGTGAAGACCGGTGGACGGGAGACCCAGGATGATGGTACCCGGCTTGATCTTCTTGCCGTCGATGATGTTTTCGCGTTCTACAACACCCACGATGGTACCGGAGATATCGTAGTCGCCCGGACCGTAGAAGCCCGGCATTTCAGCAGTTTCACCGCCAATGAGGACGAGACCGTTTTCGCGGCATGCCTTGGCCATACCGGCAACCAGCTGGTCCATGACACCCGGTTCGAGACGGCCGGTTGCAACGTAGTCGAGGAAGAACAGCGGACGTGCACCCTGGACGAGAATATCGTCGCAGCAGTGGTTCACGATGTCCTGACCAGGCAGGGTGTGAGTACCCATTTCGATATCGACCTTGAGCTTGGTGCCAACGCCGTCGACGGAGCTGACCAGGACGGGGTCCTTCATGCCCAGGTGGTTCAAAGTGAACAGGCCACCGAAGTTGCCTACGTCACCGAGAACGCCTTCGTTAAAGGTGGTACGGACGGACTTCTTGACTCCGACCATTGCTTCGTCGGCTCGAGCCAGGGAGACACCTGCGTCTGCGTAATTCATCTTTTATCCTTTGCCCAAACACGGGCAGCGTTGTTGCTCAACTAATGCTGAGCGCTTTGTTTTTCATCAATATTTCTGAGTGCATCCAGGATGAGGCTTGTGGTGTCAGTCATCTGGTTGATGTTCACCACTTCGGGCATCAAGTGAGTGTCCAGCTTGTAGAAGACTTCATCTCCCCAGGACAGCAACTTCTCAAATGCATCCGGGCCTGCCAGTTTACCACACTTCGCACAACAAATTCGACCTTCGCGGAACGCGATAAAGCCCTTTTCACCATTGCTTTCAAAAAGAACCGTTCCAGTAATGCGGCTCTTTTCCATGGTCTGGGCAAAGTCGATAAAGGGAAGCACCTTTCCCGAGGCCAAAAGGGACAAGCTTTCGAACTCGTCGAAGGCCTGATTCTTGGCGCGCAGGCGGTCGGCAACCACCTTGTACAGGTATACCATGATGTTGGGGTTCTGGTCCAGGAACTTCACGAACTCGTCGCGGGGAATGTGCAACACCGTGCAACCATCCTCGGCGGCAATCACTGTGTTGCTGGTGGGTTCGTTGCAGATGATGGACATTTCACCGAAGCAGGCGCCCACTTCGACGCTAGACAAGGTGTTGTAGTGACCATCGGCAAGAATCTGACCGCAGACAAGGGCGCGACCACTCTGCAAGACGCAGAAGGAATCCCCTGCGGTACCGCCATTGATGATGATTTCACCAGCGTCGTACTCACGAATCTGAGCATTCAAAAGCAGATAGTCGGCACAGTCGCGGGGAACCTGCTGCAAGAACGGCAGGCCCACCTCGTAATTAGCCGAAATCCAGTCACCAATACCTGTATGTGGTTTCATACGATAAATGTTAGAAAATATTGCGGTACCAGACGGAATACTTCTCCGGTAAACCACCCCTAGAAAGGCTCCATTGGACATTGAGAAGCATTTCATCGGGTCGAGCTACCCCACTTTCGTAGAAATCATTGCCACCGCCCGGCCCCTTTCGCTTGTCATTCTGGTAAACTCTCTTATCCTTAAAGGCCTTGATATTGGCAACACGGGGATCCGCGGCGAGAAGATCTTCGGGGGTTGCGAACATGCCGGGATTGATCCACACGTCGGCCAAGTCCGCCACAAGCATTACATCTTCAAGAGTCAGCTTCAGCTCGCGACTGGAGCTGTCCTTCCACAAGTAGCAACCGCCAGCATCGCTGATTAGCCTTCCCGTGTAGCTGTCGGCGCCAGGAGCATACCACACGCCGCCGTAACTCATGCCCGCAATCACCTTGGGACCGTCGCAGGAATCACGATTCCATTCCTTATCCGAAAGTTCCGAATGCTCATTCTCATAAAGGGCTGCCTCCGTCGCAAACTCCAGAAATGCGGAATCCCTCAACCTCTTAGAACCATCGTCAAAGAGCATTGCATACAACTTAATCCATTCCGCCTTGGCAAGAGGACTCTCGTCCTGCCATTCCGAGGTGAGCATCACAGGAATGCCGAGCTTTTCCATGCGGTCGTAATCATCTTGGGAACCGCCTGTGGCAAAGGTCATCACAAGGTCCGGTTTAAGGGCCATTAGCTTTTCAAAGTCCATGGCGTTACCGTAACCGATTTCCGCAACCTCACCCGCAGCGGCCTTGGCGTACAGGGCGGAATCGGCAACATACTTGCCTTCGCCAACACCAATAATGCGATCGGCCACGCCTAGCTTGAGCATATAGCCGATCTGCGCGGAGGACAGGGCCACCACCCTCCCAAGGGGCACCTTGAGCACGACAGCGTCGCCCAATTCCGAGGGCAAGGGCTTGTCGGGTGACTTCGCCAAGGTTGCGGAATCCCTCAGAACAAAATGCTTAACCAAAGTATCAGCCCCCACGATGGAGCGTATTTCCACCACATTCTCCCCTTGCACAGTACCCGAAAACAAGAGGCGACTATACTTCATGGGTTCCAAGACCGCCTCCCCCTGTTTTGGAGATTGGCAACACGATATCAGGGTACAGAGCAGTCCAAAAAGCAAGCCGAGCCTGACAGAACTAACCATTTTTTTCACCATTTTTTCACGTAAATCGTTGATTTTTAACACTTTATGAGATTTTTTACTGCAAAATTTCCAAATATAATGTATTTTATATATTCGAAAATTATCAACGGAATCTTTTTATGAAGACAAAGATAGCCTCTTTTTTGACCGCAGCCGTAGTCAGCCTCATGACTCTCGCCACCAGCTCTTTCGCTGACGCCGAAGCCGGCTTCTACGAAAAGGACCACATCCGCGGGTTCATCTCCATCGGCGCCGACTACCGCGGCATGCGCGACGAGTTCCAAAAGTACGTGAACACTACCGCCTTCGCAAACGGCGAACACCGCTACACTCCTCCCGGAGACTCGGTGGAGCACTCCTACGCAGGCAGCCTCAAGTACAACTCCTTTGACGACTACTACCTGGGCCTACACGTAAACATCGGTGCCCAGTACAAGCAGTTCCTCACCTGGTTCGACATCAACTTCATGCCCTCCCAGGTTTCCGAACGCCCCAGCTCCACCTACAGCGCCTCCCAGACCGATGTCACCGCCGGCAGTGCAAGTGGCGGAGCCTTCAAGTTCCCCCTGTACGACGTGAAGTGGTTCTCCTACGGCGCCGACTGGATGTTCGCCTGGAAGCTCTTCGGTGAAGACACCTTCATCAACCTGATTCCCGCGGTGGGCTTCGGCTTCAACCTCATCAACTTCCACCTGGCCTCCAACTTCGACATCTCCGACCCGAAGAACGACAAGGACTACGCCACCCTCCGCGACCGCTACTACAGCACCTTCGCCACCACGGTGAACTCCGAACTCGAACTGCGCCTGGAATTCAACCCCATCGCCATCGGCATCTACGGCGGCTACCGCTTCATCCGTTACAACGAGCTCGAAGCCGAAGGGTACACCATCGACACCAACACCTACGATACCGACAACGTTGGCGACACCTTCTTCTTCGGCCTGCGCCTCACCAGGATCTTCAAGAGCGAATGGCAGAGCAAGCAGGAGAACCGACTCTAGTTCACTCTACGGTTCAGACGAATTGACTAAGCGCCCCGTCCTCGACGGGGCCTTTTTTTTGCCGCTACGTTTCGCTCGACCGTCGCCGTGCGTCCATACGGCGGGGCGACCACGGGTAAAGGGGTGCTCCTTCTGGAAAAAGAAACCCCGCGGAGGCTCATTGGACCTGGGGTCGTTATCCATCTCCTTTTCCATGGCCACGTAGTGGGCGCAAGTTTCCCTGAGGCAGTTGTCCGTCTTCCACCTCACCGTACGGTTCCGCTTCGGGTAGATGAAGTCCCAGCCAAGGAGCAGCGTAGGAATCCCCATCATCTTGAGCCTGTCGGGCAGGGGCGCGTACTGCCCCTGGGTACTGAGCAGCACCACCGCGTCCATCTTGCAGTACGAGGCGAACAGCAGCGCGTCCTCCATGAGCCCAAGGTTAGGCCCCAGCTCCCCGTCCTCGGTCTCGTCGCTGCTGTAATGGACCTGGAACCCCACGGCCTTCAGTTCGTGCTCCAGCTTGAGCGCCCCTTCCACGGACCGCCCGTAGATGTGGGGATTCCTGAAGGGGTGGTAGTAGTGGGACTCCATCTCGATAGTGCGGCAGGACGCGTCAAAGTACTTGAAGGCCTGCATCTGGACCCAGCTCTTGAGTCCGCGAAAGTCGAGGTTGGAATGAAAGCGGTGATGCAGTCGATAGTAGTCGTTGACTTTCTTCAGCGTGAAACCGTCAAGAAAGAACCCAATACGCAATGTACCGTCCAGCATAAATTCTCCTGGTGTTTAAGTGCCTACTATTAACACGCAGGAAAATTTGTTTTGGACGAGATTTCTTAGTTAAATATTTTTAACAAGCTTGCGTTTCTTAAGGTCGTCCACCAGGGAACCGGGCATCCAGTGCCTAAGGCCGCGAAACTTCTCGTCGTCCAGCTTCGCACGCCAGGCGGCGGCCTTCTCTTCGTCGCCCATGTCGTGGTAGATGCGCACAAGGTTCAGCACCGCGCACCAGTAGCGGATGGAGGCGCCGGTACGCTTCATGTAGTCGGCGGCGCTCTGCTCGTAAATCTTCGCGGCCTCGTCGTAGCGCTTGAGGCGGTAGAGCATGTCGGCCTTGACCTGCAGCATCACCGGGTGGCCGGGGGCCTTCTTCAGGCCACGCTCGGCAAGATTTAGCCCCATGGAGTAGTCTTCCTTGTCGTAGTACATCCAGATGAGCGGCGTAAGGTACAGGGGCCAGAACACCTCCGAGGTCATGGAGGCGCTGTCGAGAGTGGCCAGGTACTCCTTGCGGTGATCCGACTTGAAGGGAACCCAGCTGAAGCTCTGGTCCACGTAGTAGGCATAGATGGCGTAGAAGGCGCGGGCCTCCAATTCATCGGACTTTTCGAAAAGCTTGGCCGCGGAACGCGTTGTGCCAGCCCCCTTTATGGGAGAACCGGTTTCCCCCTGCACGTAGCCGATCTCGAATTTTCTGAGGGCATCCCACATGGCCTTGGCCTTGCACTTCTCCAGGTTCTTGCCGGCATTCAAAAGAGCTGTGGTATCGCCCCTGTCATCGTACATGCTGATGCGTACCACGTTCTCCAGCACACAGGCGACACCGGGCCGACTCTTGATGTTCCTTGCGACCTGCAGGGCCTCATCGTACTTGAGCTGCATGGTAAGGTCGGTCACCATCTTGGCGGACAGGGCCTCGGCGTGCTCCAGCCTCAGCGTCTGGGAATTTAGCTCCAGGGCGGACTTTTCCTGGGCCTGCACAAGAACAGTAGCCACCAGGGCGGCGGCTATCGCAAACCATACGCATGTAAAGACACGGGAAAGCATCGGCAAAAAAATAGAAAACTGCGTTCGGATTGGGTCACCGAACCGACAGGTACCGCGGGGCAGCAGCCCGACGTGTTGATAAGTTGTGCTTAAAATCCGTGGCTAGGCGTTTTTCAACACCGAATTCACAAGGGTTCCTCCTCGGCTCAGACCGGGGGCAAGTGTCCACCAGGGCCTCAGGCTTATTCCAAAATGGAATAGACGGCCGTACGGGACCCGTACAAGGCGTTCCACGAAACAGCATCCGTAACTTGTTGACCTTCAAGGAGTTGCAAAACGCACGGTTTTAACCTGGCGCTAGTTTATTTAAAACCCGTTCGGTTGAGCGCCTCGCTGAAAACACACAAAAATATTACATCTATTGCCCTTCCAACAAGAAAAATCTATTAATTAGACATAAGTTCAACAACATTTCAACAATCCTTATACACATTTAGGAGTGTTAGTGGATAAGGTTGGTGAAACGAGTCGTAACCAAGCGGAGGCAAACATGAGGCTATTTCTCTCCGGATTCCAGCTCTTCAAGGCACGTGTCAAGGAAGTCCTGGACGCCACCAGCGGCGTGAACTTGGACGACTTCCTGGACGACGACCACCTGCACGCCTTCTACCGTAACGGAGACTCCGCAGAGTTCGTCGCCGCAGCCCTTTGGAACCCTGCCGTCGAGGAAGACTAGGTTCCCACGACATTTTCTCTCCTCCTAGAAACAAAGACCCCGCGACTGAATGGCCGCGGGGTTCTTGCTTAAACTATCGGAATCGATTGCCAGGAACGTTTACTTAGCCGGCTTCTCCGGGCAGCCGTCCAAGGTCACGAACTTGCCCTTTTCCACCGTCACGATCTTGGTGTTGGTGTTGGCGCCGCGCTTGAACTTGATCTCGCCGTAGACACCCTTGAAGGTACCGGCGTTGTTGATGGCGTTGGTCAGGGAGCCCGGGTTCTTCGCCAGGGTGGAGAACACGATGTTTGCGGCGTCATAGCTGAGACCGCTTACTTTGTCTTCACCCGGCTCGTCGCCCCAGCGTTCCTTGAAGGCGTCGGCGAACTTTTTGAGGGATTCGTTCTCGCCGCCCATGTCCAGGGCCGGCACGCTAAAGTAGGAGCTGTCCACCAGCTTCTTGCCCTGCACGAACAGGTCGCGACCATACCAGCCGGAGGTTCCCAGGAAGGTGCCGGAAATCTTGTTGAAGGCGGCCTGGCTTACCATGGCGCCCGCGTCGGTGGGGTTCGTAGCCGGGATGAACACGCCAGGAATCTTGAAGGTGGAGTCCCTCATGTAGGAGCCGCGTTCCCTGGGGTTGATGGCATCCAGGTCGGAGGCTCCCTTGGCGATGTTCTTGCGGCGGTTCATCTGCTTGTAGCGTACATCGCGAAGCAGGTCGAATTCGGTCTTGTAGTCGGGGCGGCCCTCTTCGTAGTTACGGAAGGCCACCACGTTACCGCCACGGCGTTCCACCGCCTGGGTAAAGCTCTGGGACATGGCGGCGCCGTAGTCGCCAAGTGGGCTCATGATGGCGAATTCCTGGACGCCGAGACACTTCACGGCAAAGTCCGCAATGCTCTGCGCCAGGTTGTCCATGGTGATGTTCACCTGGAAGATGTTGGGGCCCATCTTGGCGATGCCATCGTCGGTAGCCGTGGGGGTCAACATGGGAATGTTCTGGAAGTTGCTGCCCAGCCAGGCGCCAACGGTTGCAGCCGGGGCGCTCATGATAGGACCGATGACGGCAACGATGCTATCCTGGTTCACCGCCTGCTGGGTGCGCAGGAGTGCCGTGGCGGCATCGGCGCGGGTGTCGGCAACGCGGACGTTCACCTTGCCCTTGAGGTTCGCCTGCTCGTGGGCAAGCATTACGCCCTGGATGGCGGCGGCGCCAAATTCGGCGAAGTCACCGGAAAGCGGGGCAAGCACCAGGATGGTGGGCTGACCGGCGCCGGTACCGTCAAGGGATTCCAGGCCCTTGCTTGCGGTACTCTTAAGGTTTTCGGCCACGTCGGCGTTGACCACCTTCTTGTACCAGTAGCGGGCGGCGCGGTAGCGCTTGGAGTTCTGGCACTCGCGGCCAATCTGCAGCTGGATCCAGCCGATAACGTCCTTGTCCACGGGATACTTTTCAACCAGGGCCTGCAGCTGGTCGGCGTTCAGGAGCGATGCGGCCAGCGTCTGGATGGTCACGTCCTTGGTGCGGGTGCGGGCGGCGGGGTTCTTGGTGTAGGCCAGGATGCGAAGCATGGCCTCCACGCCCTCGTAAACGGCGCCCTTTTCCACGGAGACGATAGCATGGGCCAGTTCCATGCGTTCACGGTAGTCGGTCTTGACATAGTATTCAAGGAACCTGGAGGAGACCTTCTCCGCCTCGTCGCGGTTATGTTCGCGCAGGTAGCATTCCGTAAGCATGACCGCGGCCTTCTCGCCCGAGGACTTGCGGAAGTTGGACTTGTAAATCTTCTGAAGCGGGTCAATGGCTTCGGAGCACTTTCCATTCTGGATAAGAGACTTCGCCAGGCTCAGCTCGTCCTGGGCAAAGAGGGATGTCGCAATACCTGCGGCAAGAACTAAGGGAAGTAGACGTTTCATAGTTAAGGTTCCACGGCGGCCTGGACCACTTCGTGTTCTTTCTTGATTTGCTTCTGGAGGGATTCCGGCAGCTTAGCCCAGTCCATGATGTCGACACTGAAAGGCAGGCCGCTATCCACGAAGGCCTTTTCCACCGCCGTCATCACCTCGAAGGACAACGGCTTATCGGAAATAGCCACCAATTCCAGTTCCGTACCGGGGGTAAGGTCCACGCCCGACACGCGAGCGCCATGGGCCCAAACTTCCATGCCCTCGAAATGGAGGGAAAGGATCCTCTGGACGGTTTCCAATTGATCAGTTTCTATGCATAATGCCATAGGTCAAAAGATAGAAAAAAAGGTGAAAGTCTCAAAAAGCCTGAAATTGGAGCGTCACTTCAGGACCCGTTTAAAGGTCAAAATCCACAGTTCCGTGTCGGAACCCACGCGGACAGGGGGTCCCCAGGAGTCAATTCCGTTGGTCACCAACCAGTGGACCCCATCCAAATCGCCAAATCCCGCCGATAGACGCCAAAACAGGTTAATCAGGACCGTCACCGGGAAAAACTGGCCATCGTGGGTATGGCCGCTCATGGCAAAGTCCGGCAGGCGTCCGGTATACTCAGCCTCGATACCCTTGGGCTGATGATCCAGAAGCAGCCAGGGTGTATCTTCCGCCAGGATGAAGCCCACATCCACATGGGGGATTTCTCCACGGGGGACAAGGCCGGCCAGCGGCTTGCGAGGCACGTCGCGAGTGCGTGCCACCTGGAAATCGACACGGCCGGTGATGCAGACTGGTGCCGTACACGCGGTGGAATCCTCCAAGGCAACCCAGCCATTGCGACGAAGCCATCCCATGGGATCGGAGCCGCTCTTTTCCATATAGGCCTCGTGGTTACCGGAGACGGCATAGGCGCCAACCTTTGCGGATGCGGCCATTCGACGGAAATACTTGTCGAAGCCCCGGTCGGTGAGCGCACTGTCGTGCATGTCGGCAAGATCACCGGCAAACAATACGAAATCAGGGTTTACGGAATCCACGACCGCGGCGAGGCGTTCCAGTTTTTGAGCCGACGCCTGCATGTCCATGTGCAGGTCGCTAAAGAGAATCGCCTTAAACCCATGCAAGTCCCTTACCGTGTTCGCAGTAAAGGCGCTGTCTTCCTTGGATATGCCCTGAGCCTCCTCCGCTGAAAGGCGCCACGGGACCTCCACCGTCTCGGTACGAATCTTGAAGTCCGCATTATGGGGAATGCCATAGGCGACAAAAATCGCGGCCAGCAGCATGGAGGCGACAAGAACAATTCGCGCGCCCACGGTAGCCATCTTGTTCGAAATACGGCTACGCCTGATGATGCGGCGACCGATGCGGAACACGTCCCACAGCAGGAACATCCAAAGGGCCTGGGCAATCCACACCACTGTCACCATCTGCACGCAGCTAAAGAAGTAACTGTCACGGCCCAGCAGAAATCCACTGAAAGTGAGCACAATGAGGGCACCAGCGATCAAGGAGCCCTTTACACCGGGAGCCACCTGTCGAAAATTCCAGAACAAAAGCCCGAACAGGCCAAAGATAAAGAGCAGTCCAAAAATCATCATACTATGGTCCCCGCGATAATCTCCTTAAGCAGGCCGTCGCAGCCTTCGTTCACGTCGCGCCAGGTGGCTTCAAAATTCCCCGTATACCAGGGGTCCACCACATCACGGCTGTCGAAACGATCGCGGTCGCGGAATTCGCCTGCCCAGTCCATCATCATGGAAATTTTTTTCGTTCCGGTTTTCGCGCTGAGGTCGTCGGAAATTTCACGAGCGTAAGTGTCGGCATTCAAATTCCAGCGGAGGTTGCGCAGGTTGTTGCGGTCCATCAGAATGATGTAGTCAAAATAGTCGTAGTCACGCTGGGTCATCTGACGAGCGGCATGGCCATCGCAGTTAATGCCTCGGGAATTCAGCAGGCGGCGTGCCGGCGGATAGACAGGATTGCCGATTTCCTCGGTGGAAGTGGCCGCACTTGCAATTTCAAAGTCCGCGGCAGTCAAGCCGACTTTGCGCAAGTCATCTTCGCGAACCTGCACCATATTCTTCATCACGAATTCAGCCATGGGGCTACGGCAAATGTTTCCGTGGCAAACGAAAAGTATCTTGATTTTCTCTCTTGGCATACAACATAATTATAGAAAAAATGCCGGCTCCAGATGGAATCAGCATTTTTGTTTGGTTTTTCGACGGAATGAAAATCTTTTACTTTACCGCATCATGGTGATGCTTCGAACTTCGCGATAGGAGCCTGTGGAAACCTTCACGATGTATGTTCCCTGAGGGAGGCCCGCCGCATTCAAGTCCAGATATTCCTGGTATTCGCCGGCGGCCTTCACACCAGAAATCGTCTGGTACAGCAGCCCGCCATAAGGCGAATACAAACTGATCTTTACGTTATCCTGATATCTGATGGTGTAGCGGATTTCGAGGACACCGCGACGATTCTTGAGGGAGAGATACTTTGCAGGCCCCTGATTCTTGAAGCCTATCGCCGTGGTACTCTCCGAAGGATCCTCGGCGGAGGCGTCGTTTGCTATGGTCACGGTGAACTCGTAAATGGTCACCTTATTTGCACTCTTGAATCCCTGTGCAAACTTGTAGACTTCACCGGCAGAAACTCTGTTGGGGTAATGCCCGACGGAAACCTTGCCTGCGTTCAAATCCCATTCTGCAAACACGTAGGCGTTTTCGCCCCATTCCACCACCTGGCCGTTCTTGCCGAACCAATGGCCGGGTGCCTTGGCGGTGGAATTTGTATTGAAGGACTTGTCTGAATCCACAGCGAAGAAGGTTGCGTTGGCGAGCCCCGCCACATCAACATCAACACTTGTGGTGCCGTAGTCTTCGCTGATCTGAACCGTGGCAGAAATCTGGACCTTTACCGTATCGGTTGCGACAGGCTGCGAGCTGCTAGAGGAGCTGCTTGGCTTTACGCTAGAGGAACTTGCAGGCTTTACACTGGAGCTACTTGCCGGCACAACGCTGGAGGAGCTGCTGGCGGGCACGCTGCTAGAAGACCCCGGACGAATGGATTCGCCGATTTCAGGCCACTTGTAATCCAGCACAAAGTTGTTGTAGTACTTGGTGTTTGCATCGCCCGCGCCGCTCAGGCCTTCTTCCAGCTTGATCTTGTAATTGTAATGATTCTTGCGGATGTCTTCGTTGCCGCTATACTGGTAATCTGTATTCACCACCACGGCAAAAACCATCTGGGTGCCGCTTGTTGTAGAAGGGGCCTTGTCCAGGCGCAAGGTCACAGAACCTTCGCCGGTAATGGGCTCGCTATACACTGGGGTACCATCCGTTGCGCGGTAGCAAATCAAGTAGTTCATGTTGGTGTTATTGGAATTGTTGCCCACATTGTAGAAAGACACCTTCACCTGCTTAGCGCCGCTTGCAACCTTCAAAGGAATCACATTGGAGCCAGACCAGCCCGGAGTTGTAGCTTCGTCGGGAACCAGGAATTCTCCGCTTGCAGACATGGTCTGGTAAGGAGTCATTTTCCAGGTGTTTCGATACTGGCCGTTGTCCCAGTAGTACTGTTCCTCGTAACTGGTGCCGCCGAAATTATTGTTCAACAAATTCTTGATTTCGTTTGACCACTTTTTCATATCCAGCAAGGCCATTCTTGCACGGAACTCGGTAATGAGCCTGCGGGTTGCATCGGGGCCCAAGCCCTTTTCCAATGCGTAGGTTTCAAGCAGGTAGGTGGTCTTGCCGTAGGCGTTTCCATAGATCCAGCGCACAGAACCCGTACCAAGCCAAGTTCCCATGAAGGTGGGGAAGATGTTGCTGTACTGGGAGCCGCCCAAAAGGTAGCGCTGGTTCTTGCCGGTAACGCCCTGGGCGCCTGGGCCGCCAAAAGTTCCATCTACAAGCCAGCCGGAGTAGCATTCAATGGGCATGAATGGCGCAATCACCGTAGCCGCATTCAAGAAGCCCATGCCGTTATAAATACCTTCACGATGTGAGAACATATCCTGCTGAATCCAGGTGTTGCCAGCTTCCTGGAACCAGTGGGCCTGTTTTGCGCCAGGGTAGCCGTTGGTCATGGAATGAATGCCTTCGTGAATCATGGCGTCCATCTGGGCAACGCGATCGCGGTAAGGGCAGCTGGTATTAAAGCTGTAAAGTGGGTAAAAAGAAGCCGCCACGGCGGTATAGCCCGCTACATAAGTCTGCCAACCGCCAGTTGTATCTTCCTTGGCGCCGCCGGCACAAGTGCCGGAGCCGTAGTAGTAAATAGCGCTGTACTTGCCCTGCTGTGCCTGTGCATCGGGAGCCCATCCCAAGGTATCATAAAGATAGGTGAAGTCCGTATCGTACTTTTTCAGGATGCTGTCGATGGTCACATCGGTAATTCGCGGGTCACGATCGGCACCCCAGTAAAGAGCCCACCACTTGCCGGCCTTCTTGCCCGTCACTCCGGAACAGTTGTTGTTAAACTGTGTGGGCGGCTTGATTTCGCCCAAGTTGGATTTCGTATCGTAATCCAAGTCAGAGCGGTAGGTCGGCCATGTGTAGGAATCGCCACTGGCGGCGAAAGAGAATGCACTTGCCACAAGCAAGGCGCCTAATACTTTCTTCTTCATAATCCAAAATCCCATTTCGGTAAGCCACACCTGCGGCTCACTCCCTATCCCAAAAAGTATTTCATTTATGGCGAAGGTACAATACCTTGCAATATTCCAAGCTGTAAAAGTGTGTTTAAAATGTGTTAAGGATTCCCTTCTGGAATGCGGGCCACATTCTCGATCCGCACTTCGTCAATGACGCCATTCCAAGTTTCCGTTTTAATCTCGTCGCCACCGATGCGGAAAGGTACGCCCCTGTCTAGGGAATTTGGCACAAAGGCGCTGGTCTCCCCCACCTGTTTCCCATTTACAAACATGGAAACCTGATGGTCCCTGGAAACCAAGGTCAACTGGCACCACACACCTACAGGCACCACGGAAGAATCCCCAAAGGTGATTTCCATGGGAGCCCTGGGGGCGCTCTTCATCACCGCAAATTTTCCATCCTCGTTTTCAAAATGCCACTGGAACTTCGAGGTACTGTCACTCCAGTAGCTGCGCTGCGAAACGAGAATCTGATGTTCCCCGTTAGGGCCGTTCCACCTTGTCCAAAGGGAAATGGTAAAGTCGCCGTCGGTAGGGTCCAATGTTCCAAGGTCAATGAACTGGCCCGGCTTTAGGGCGATGGCCTTACCCGAAATTCCCTCCACATATTCCACGCTTTCGGCCAAGGTGGAATCGTTATCGTACACAACCTCGCCACCTTCCATGGAAAGGTGCACTTCAACAAGGTTAGGCAGCTCGATGGTGCCTGCCGTATCCGCGGTAGAAACCGTAAACGCGACCATGGCTGAATCCCCCTGCACGTACTGCAAAAGGAGTGCGGAACCGCTAGGAACCCCCTCAAGACTAAAGGTTCCATCCTCCGCAATTTCAGCCTTCAGGGCAGTACCCTTGATGCGAACGTAACCAGAATTTGCCCCTTCGACGCGCCCCTTCACGGACTTTCTTTCAAGGACCTGCAAGTCAAAACTCTCCGAGCCCTGGGAACCTTCGACAGCGCCCAGATTTTCAAGGGCGCAAAGGGATTCGAACTCCGCTAAAACCATCACCGTGTCACCAGATATGTCGCGGTCAAAAACCAGCTCGTAGCTGCCGGACTCGTCGGTAACCGTAACCAAGGAATCTTCCACGGCAGTGGAGTTGTCGATGTAGGCCACAACCCGAGCCTTCGCCACGGGATTTCCACTTTCGTCAACGACCTTGCCTGCGTAAGCCACGGAATGGTCGATATCGGTAATGCCACCGGCCACGTCGTCCTTCTTATCGCTGCAGGCGCAAAGCGTGCCCAACATGGGCAGGAGTACAAACAAATGAACTGTAAGAATCTGGATTAAATTTCGCATTATCATTTTTCGTCCTTCGGAATCCCAGTACTCATGGGAAAAGTCATGAACATCATCTCGTAAACCCGCTCCACATCCATATCGTTTGCCACCTTGGCTATAATCTTTTTGCGGGCCTCGCGCATGACCTCTACAACATAGTTAAAGGAACTTTCGCTCATGGCAAGGGTAGTGAATGCCGCATACTGCTCATCGCGGGGAATGCACTCCACCGCCCTCAAGGCATGCTGAATGTAGTCTCGGCGAATCTGCTTAAGCGCAATGGGCGAAACATCGGAGGCGTCCACCATCAGGGATGTCTCCTCGTAGCGCCCTCCGTTTTTCCTTACAAGCCCAAGCTCCATCAGGGTTTTCACGGCATCCTTTGCCTCGGCCGCAGTTATGGCGGGCACCACCATCTTCGATAAGGCCCTGTAATCCTCATTCCAGTTAGAATTCACCACAAGTTCGCGAATAATAGGGTGATACCACTTCGAAAAATAGGTCTGTTCCCGATTGGTCAGGTGGGTGAATTCCGCCTGCCTTCTTATCTGCGAAATCTGGGCCCAGGCTGTATCTCGCTTGTCGATTTTCTCGGACTGGTTGAACTCCACAAGAGCTAGGAAAAACGCCTCCTGCAAGGCGCCGAGCCCTAACGCCCCGGCAATCTTTTCAGCCGATTTCTGCGTCAGCTTGAACCTGCCGCGAATCACGTTCAGGCAATAGGACGATGTCTTGAAACCCGCCTTCGCCGCAAAGAAACGATGAGAAAAAGCAGCGCTCAGGTTCTTTTGCTCTTCAAAATAGTCCTGCAGAAACTTACGATAGTCATCGTAGTCAAAAAGCCGCTCGATTATCTTACTCACACCCATAACACCTACTCCACAAAACTAAAATACCTCTTTTTTATAAAAGAGAAAGCGGACACTCAAAAAAAGCGATCAATTTTGTAGAGAATTTTGCATCAGCCAGGCTTTCAAGCTCCGGGCAATTCAAATCTCGATGGTTTCCTCGTCGCTCTTGACAAACGCAACTAGGCGCTCTACCGTACGGTTAATCGCCCCTTCGCCATTTAAGGAACATTCCCAGATTACCGCCACGCGATAACCCAAAAGCGAAAGCTCGTGCTGCGTCTTGATGTCGCGCACAATGTTGTTGTCAAACTTGTCGTTCCAGAATGCGGAATTGCTCTTTGGGCGCGTAGTGAGCCTGCAGCCATGCTGATGCCAGAAACAGCCGTTCACAAAGACCACCACGCCATACTTCAATATGAAAAGGTCCGGGGTTCCCGGCAAGTCACGACGGTGCTTGCGGTAGCGAAATCCCAAGCGAAACAACGCACGGCGCACCAGAAGTTCCGGCTTCGTATTTTCGGAACGAACCGCCTGCATCATTTGAGAGCGGGACTTGGGCGAACGCTTACGAGCCCTCGTCTTGGCAGCCCCTGTGCTGGATTTACGTTCCTTTTTTTTCATCGACTTTAAAATATAAAATGACCACTATGCCGTCGGCGCCATTTCTAGAATTTTTATATTCCGTGATATGAAAAAATTATTCTCCATCGCCTTTCTTTCTGTAGCCCTCTTGGCAGGCAACACGTTTTCCGCAGGGAGCGAAAGACACGTTTCCGCAAGGCTTACCATCTATCTGGCTGGAGTCAACAAACCCGTGGCCGAATACAAAAACGTCTACTATACATTGAGTGACGGCTGCATTCATATTTTTGACGGTATGGGTCCAAACGCCCACATGACCACCTATAGCCTTGGCGCCTTTGGTTTTGTGAGCCACAGGGAATAACCGGAGTTTACCATGAACGTTCAGGAACGTTTTTTAAAGTACGTCAGCTTTACCACCACCTCTGACGAAAACGGCAAAACCTGCCCCAGCACGGCGCAGCAGTTTGAATTGGCAAAATACATCGCCGAGGAACTCAAGGAAATCGGCCTAAGCCAGGTGAAGGTTGACGACAACTGCTACGTCTACGGTCTGCTCCCCGCAACCCCTGGCCACGAAGAGGATACGCCCATCGGCTTCATCAGCCACATGGATACCTCGCCAGACTTTTCCGGTGCGAACCCAAGGCCGCAGATTATCGCAAACTACGATGGCGGCGACGTGTTGCTCAAAGGCTCCGGCGCAGTTCTCAAAGTCGCCGACTTCCCTACGCTTAAAACATTAAAGGGCAGCACCCTCATCACCACCGACGGCACCACTTTGCTGGGCGCCGACGACAAGGCAGGCATCGCAGAAATCGTCACCGCCATGGAGCAGCTGGCCGCCACCGACCGCCACGCCGAAAGCCGCGGCTACGAGAACCTGAACGGCCACGGTGACATCTGGGTCGCCTTCACCCCCGACGAGGAAATCGGCCGAGGCGCCGACAGGTTCGACCTCGGCTACTTTAGGGCCAAGTACGCCTACACCGTAGATGGCGGCTACGAAGGCGAAGTGGCCTACGAAAACTTCAACGCCGCCAGCGCCAAGTTCACCATCCGCGGCAAGAGCGTCCACCCCGGCGAGGCCAAGGGCATCATGAAGAACGCAAGCCTCATGGCCGCAGAAATCGCCATGGAGCTCCCCGCAAGCGAAACCCCGGCCACTACAGAAGGCCACGAAGGTTTCTACCACTTAACCGACATGCAAGGCGACGTGGAAAGCGCCACCCTGTGCTACATCGTCCGCGACCACGACAAGAAAAAGTTCGCAGAGCGCCAGGAGTTCCTGCGCCAGGTTGCGGCAAGGTTCAACGCAAAATTCGGCGGCACGGAAATTGCACCCGCCGCAGTTTCTAAAAACGCAAATTCAAAAACCACAAACTCTGAAGCCGGCGACATGTCGTTCCAAGGCTCCGTCGTCACCCTGGAGCAAAAACACTCCTACAGCAACATGCTAGAAATCGTGGAGCAGTGCCCCGAGGTCCTGAACCGCGCGCGCTCCGCCATCCGAGCCGCAGGCCTTGAACCCGTAAGCGACCCCGTCCGCGGCGGAACCGACGGCGCCAAGCTCAGCTTCATGGGGCTCCCCTGCCCAAACCTTGGCACAGGCGGCTACGGCTATCACGGTCCGTTCGAACACGTCTCCGTAGAAGCCATGGAAACCATGGTGGATATCATCAGGCGCATCGCCATGGCGTAAAACCGCTACGCCCGCGGCGCTAGAACTTGTAGGTCACCATGATCATGCCCATCTTGAGGGCCCACTCATGTCCTACGCGCTTCTGCAAAAAGCGCTCCCTGCCGATAAAGTCGTCATTTTCAAACTTGCGCTCCCTGCCGATCATGAGCATGGCCATGCCGCCCAGCTTTTCGCTAAAGGAGAACTGCAGCATGGGCATCACGCTGACGGTCCTGAAATCAGGATCGTAGGGCTGGTAAACCTCGTCGAAGTCGGAATCGTGCAAAAAGCCGTTACGGCTTACCGACACCATGAACATCTTGAAATACTGGAACGGCAGTATATAAATCAGCGTTACATTTTCGCGGGTCCTGTAGCCATTCACGCTGGTCTCTACGCCTGCGCGCCACAGCCCCCCATCGTCGGCACCGGTAAATCCGATGTACTCCAGGTTCCACCCCAACCGCACAATGATCTTGGTCCAGTCGGACTTGGGCAGGAATGCAAGCAAAGGCAAGGTAAGCCCCGCCTTGTACTGCACATTGTACACGTAATCCATAAGGAAGGTCAACCGCCTAAAGTCACCCCTTTCCGGTTCGTACAGTCCCATGAAGATGGCGTCCTCATTGTAGTTCCACGCCGAGCCGATTCGGCCAAATACGCCGAACTCCAGCAAGTGAATCAGCGAAAATCCCACCTCCGCCGAAAACGCCAGGTCCAGTACCGAAAGGGTCCCTACAACCTCGCCCTTTACACCGAGCAACTTTCCAAAGTCCCGCTCCGCCTTAAAGCTCTGGCTTACATAAAAGGGGAAGGGGAACCACATCAGGGGCCAGTCGCGGGCATCCCTTGAATTCTTCAGAACATAGTGAGTCATCACAAGGCCCACAAAGGTGACGCTCCGTTCACTTCCAAACGTCCATCCAGCAGCGGTATCCGCCACTGCCGACAAATCCGCCCCGGAATCCGCCGATGTGGTGTCGTTTGCCTCCTGAGCCTGCGCATAGGAGAACGCCACCAGCAGCGCCCCAATCACACAGGTCTTCTTCAAAAGGTCCAGAAACATCAGTTCCTATTTAGTTCAAATTAACAGGGCAAAGATAAAAATTCCGCCAGTCCATCCAACACCATTCATCAACGCAAATTTGTGTGTTATCGGTAAAAAAAGCCCCGAGGCGTAAACCTCGGGGTCTTAATTTCACAAGCATTTTAAACAAATGCCGCTCAATTCAACCGTGCATTACATGCAGGTGTAGCCGCCGTCAACCGGAACCATGATGCCGGTAACGTAGCTAGAGGACGGAGAAGCAAGGAAGATTGCTGCAGAGTCCAGTTCGCCTTCGTTTCCATAGCGTTCTGCCGGGATCATAGTCTTGGCGTTAGCCTGGAAGAAGTCGGAATCCAGAGTTTCCTTGGTGAGCGGGGTGTAGAAGTAACCCGGGCAGATTGCGTTCACGTTGATGCCCTTGCTGGACCATTCGGCGGCCAGAGCGCGGGTCAGGTTCACAACGGCACCCTTTGCTGCGTGGTACGGAGCGGAACCGCAAATCTTGTTACCAACAAGGCCGTACATGGAGGCAATGTTGATGATACGGCCATACTTTGCCGGGAGCATTGCCTTCTTGGCGACGGCGCGAGCCATCTTGAAGGTGCCACCCAGGTCCACGTTCATTTCGTGGTTGAGCTGGTCGTCGGTAATGTCTTCTGCCGGAGCAACAGCGCCGGTACCGGCGTTGTTGATCAGGATGTCGATGCGGCCGAACTTGGCGAGGATCTCGTCAACAGCGGCTTCGACCTTGGCAGTGTCGGTAATGTCGCACTGAACGCCGATAGCTTCTACGCCATATTCAGCGGTGAGGTCGGCAGCAACCTTGTCAATCATTTCCTTACGGCGAGCGATTGCGACGATCTTTGCGCCCTGGTTGGCGAGAGCCTTGGCCATCTGAACGCCGAGACCGGTGGAGCAACCAGTTACAACGGCAACCTGGCCGGAGAGATCAAAGTAGTTCTTCATTTTTATTCCTTTTTGAAGTGTTTCTTATAAATTTGCGTGATTAATATATGTTTTTGAACCCAAGCGGGCCGCACTTTTTTTCACTTTTTGTGTTTTTTACATAAAAAAGCCCGCAAATCCAGGGACTTGCGGAACTAAAAAGAGATATCACGCAGATAAACAGCGCAATTTCACCGAACTAGGCCAGTTTCGTCTTCACCAGCTTCCAAAGATCTTCGAAAATCTCGTCGGGAGTGCGCTCCGCATCGATAGCGACAACGCAATCGGGGTAATTCTTGGCGGCATCCAGGTAGCCCTGACGAACCCTCTCGAAAAATTCAGCCTTTTCGCTTTCCAGGCGGTCGGGAGCTTCCCCACGCTTCGCCGTACGGGCACGGCTACATTCCACAGAAATGTCCATGACCACCGTCAGTTCCGGGAAGCAGCCACCGCAGGTCAGTTCCGTCAGCCGCTGCACCTTTTCGGCACCAAGACCGCGGGCAAAACCCTGGTAGGCGTAAGTGCTCCAAGCAAAGCGATCAGCGATCACCACCTTGCCGGCTTCAAGAGCGGGGTTGATGATTTCAGCAATCACCTGGGCGCGGGCCGCATTGTACAAAAGCAGTTCCGTGTCGTTGGCCATGATTCCCTTGAAGGCAGGGTCCAGCAAAAGTTCGCGGATGCGTTCCGAGATGCGGGCGCCACCCGGTTCACGAAGCTTTACCACCTCGTAACCTTCGGCGGTGAGCTTTTCAATCAGCATGTCGATCTGTGTCGACTTGCCGGACCCGTCAATACCTTCCAGAGAAAAGAATCGCTTTGCTATTTTCATACAAACTAATAGGATGTAGGAAGTAGGCAGTAGAAAGTTTTTGTGTCACTTGAATGTTCAAGGTTTTCACTGTCTACTAACTACTGTTTACTATCTACTTATTTACTCAGCGTTCTTGCCGTGGCACTTCTTGTACTTGAGGCCAGAACCGCACCAGCAATCGTCATTGCGGCCGATCTTGGGAGCCTGCTGCTGGGCGCGACGGGCAGCAGCAAGAACAGCCGGATTCGTATAGGTGCGGCGGACAGTGGGTCGACCCTCGGCAGAAGCGGGCTGCTGGGCAACACCTTGCTGCTGATCCTTGCTCAGAGCGTTGCTTTCAGAAGTAGCGGCTTCACCAGCAAGGCCAGCGGGCTTTGCACCTTCGGCAGAGAGCTGTTCACCAATGCCTTCCGGAGTATCGTCCTGCACAGAACGCATGCCACCCTCGATATTGAAGCCGGCGGGCTGAGTCATGGTACCATCTTCGGCAGGAGCCTCGTTCTGGGCACCTTCGGCTGCGGGCTGTTCACCTTCTGCACCGGGGGCGGGCTGCGGCTTCAGCTGCAGCTGATCCGGGGAAACAGTCATGCCGTTGGGCAGGGTAATGCGGATGTTCAAGATACGCAGAGCGGTAAGAGTTGCAATCTTCTCCATGCAGCCTTCGAACATCTTGAAGCCTTCGCTCTTGTAGACCATCAGCGGGTCCTTCTGGGCGTAGCCGTGGAAGCGGATGGCGTCCTTAAGGCCGTCCATCTGGTAAAGGTGTTCCTTCCAAACCTGGTCGATGGTCATGAGCAAGAAGCGACGTTCGATCTGGCGGAAATCCTGATCCGGGATAATCTTGGTCAGCTTATCATAGCGGGCCTTGCACATTTCAAGCACATCGTCCAGAACCGTTTCGGGAGTCTTGGTGGCGGCATCTTCCATGGTCAGGTTGTATTCCAGGCCAAGGGAGCGCTGCAAGTCCGTATGCAGGCCTTCCAGGTTCCAGTCTTCCTGGTAGGTCTTGGGCGGCACGTACTGGGCAACCTTGATATCCAGGGCGTCTTCCACGCGGTTCATGATTTCTTCGCGGATATCCTCACCGTTCAGAATGCGACGACGCAAACCGTAAATTACCTTACGCTGTTCGTTCATCACGTTATCGTAGTCCAGCAAGTGCTTGCGGATATCGAAACTCTGGCCTTCTACGCGACGCTGCGCACCGCGAATGGAGCGGCTTACGATGGGGTGAGTGATCACTTCGTCTTCGCCCACGCCAAAACGGCTCATCAAGTTCTTGACGTTGTCGCCACCAAAAATGCGCATCAGGTTGTCATCCAAGCTCAGGAAGTACTGGCTGGAGCCGTTGTCACCCTGACGACCGGAACGACCGCGCAGCTGGTTGTCGATACGGCGGGATTCGTGACGCTCGGTACCGAGAACGTGGAGACCGCCCAATTCGGAAACGCCTTCGCCCAGGGCGATGTCAGTACCGCGGCCAGCCATGTTGGTAGCGATGGTCACCTTGCCCTTGCAGCCGGCGAACTGGATAATTTCGGCTTCGCGGCCATGGTTCTTGGCGTTGAGCACCTCGTGGGGAATGCCTTCCTTTTCCAGAAGGCCGTGAAGGTGTTCAGACTTTTCGATGGAAGCGGTACCCACCAGGAGCGGCTGGCCCTTGGCGTGGCGTTCCTTGATTTCTTCAACGATAGCCTTCCACTTGGCACCCTCGGACTTGTAAACCAAATCCTGCAAGTCCTTGCGTACGCAAGGCTTGTTGGTGGGAATCACCCAGGTGTTCATGTTGTAAATCTTGATGAATTCCGTAGCTTCGGTCTCGGCCGTACCGGTCATACCGGACAGCTTGTTGTACATGCGGAAGTAGTTCTGGAAGGTAATGGTAGCAAGGGTCTGGTTCTCGCGACGGATCTCCACCTTTTCCTTGGCCTCGATAGCCTGGTGCATACCGTTGCTGTAGCGGCGGGCTTCCATGAGGCGGCCTGTATTCTCGTCAACGATGACAATTTCCCCATCGCGTACGATGTAGTCCACATCCTTTTCGTAGAGGTACCATGCGCGCAGGGCCTGGTCAATAAAGTGGACCCAGTCGGCATGCTCGCCGTAAAGGTTGGTAATCTGCATCATGTTTTCAACACTGGCCACACCCTTGGAGGTCAGCTGAATCACCTTGTCCTTCTCGTCTACGGAGAAGTCCTTATTCTTTACCAGCTTCTGGGCGATCTCATTTGCCTTGGCGTACTTGTCGGTAGCGTCCTCGGCAGGACCGCTGATGATAAGCGGAGTACGAGCCTCGTCGATAAGGATGGAGTCCACTTCGTCGACGATACAGTAGTTGAGTTCGCGCTGCACCAGCTGATTGGGTTCCACGGCCATGTTGTCGCGCAGGTAGTCGAAGCCGAATTCGTTGTTGGTACCGTAGGTCACGTCGGAGTTGTAGCTAACGCGACGCTGTTCCGGATTGAGTCCATTCACGATAAGGCCAACGGTAAGTCCCAGGAACTTGTAGACCATGCCCATCTGCTTGGCGTCACGGCCAGCCAGGTAATCGTTCACGGTCACCACATGGACACCGTGACCGCCAAGGGCGTTCAGGTACACAGGCAGGGCCGCGGCAAGAGTCTTACCTTCGCCGGTAGCCATTTCGGCAATGGCACCCTCGTGGAGTACAAGGCCACCGATCATCTGCACGTCGAAAGGCATCATGCGGAAGGGCTTCACGGAATTCGGATAAAGTTCACGCACCTTGGCGTAGAGGGCCGCCGGCAAGTAGACTTCCCATTCGTTCTTTCCGCTGGCGAGGGCAGCCTTGGCGTCGTTTACGGCATCCTGAAGCTCAGGGCCAAGGCGGCTGAAGTCGAAGTTGTGTTCCGGCTTGAAGATATTGAAGATACCCAGGCGGCGGTCGCAAGCCTCCTTACAGACGGCAAAAGCCTCCACGCGGATGTCATCCAAGGTGGCACCGTTCTTGAGCTTTTCGCGGAATTCCGCGCTCTTGGCGGCAAGGGCGGCATCGTCCAGGGCCTCCAGGGCTTCGCGTGCCTTGTTTATCTGGGCGATAACGGGGCGAAGCTGCTTCACCTTGCGTTCGTGGGGTGTACCGAAAACCTTGTGCAATACGGTTTCTACAATACTCATAGTTTTCCTTTTTACTGCCGAGGGCATTGCCCACGGACTCTGATTAAATTATTCGGCGCATAATTTAGCAAAATTAAATTTTGGGGTACCATCGCCCAAAGGCAAAATACAACCAAAAAACGTCAATTGGTGTACCAAACCCCGGCGACAAACTCGTTTGGTGCCACATTTTACAGATAAATTAACTAAATTTTACCAATTTTCAGGTTTTTCCACGGGAAAATCCACCAATAAAAATCCAGTACCCCCGAAAAACGATACAAAATATGCCAAAATCTTGCATTTTGTTACATACAACATAATAAATAGTGCACCAAAATACAAAAATGTTCCCCATTGGTACAACATTTCGCCAAAATCACCCCATTCAGGCATTTTTACTAATATTGCTCCATGCGTCTAATCATTGCACTCCTCGTAACAGTTACCGCCTTGCGCGCCCAAATTACGGACAGCCTCCTCAAGGCCCACCCAGAACTTACCGCCAGCAGCTACGCGCTCTACCCAGAGCCGGATTCAAAAAACAACAAGCTCACCAAGGCGACAAAGGGTTACATGCCCTTCTACATCAGCCACTACGGCCGCCACGGCAGCCGCTACCACTACACCGGCGACGACTACAAGTACCTCTACGAAACCCTGGCCAAGGCCGACAGTGCAAATGCCCTGACACCCATGGGCAAAAAGGCGCTCATCGCCACTGGGATTCTGAATGAAAAGGCCACTCCCCGCATCGGCGATCTCACCCAGGTAGGCGCAAGACAGCACCAGGGTATAGCCAGCCGCATGTTCAGGAACTACCCCGAAATCTTCAAAACGAAAAAAGTCAAGGGCAACAAGGTGGTGCCCCACATCGATACCTACGCCAGCACATCGGGCCGTTGCATCGTGAGCATGGCCGCCTTTACAGGTGAGCTCCGCGCCCTCAACCCCGAGGCCACCTTCCGCTACGAATCCGGAAAGAACCTCATGAAATTCATCTGTCCCTTTGACTGGAACAAGATTGAATACTCAAAGACGCAAGCCTACGTCACCGAGAACGACAAACTGTGGGCCGCAGTAAACCCGCAGCCGCTCATGCACAAGCTCTTCAGCGACAGCGCCTACGTGACGGCAAACATCGACGTCAACAACTTCTACAATAAGCTGTTTGAAACCAACACGAGTCTGCCGGGAATGGACTCCACCCTGATGGACATCATCACGGGCGCCCTCTGCAAACCCGAGGATAAGAACTGCGCAAGCATCATGGACAGCCTCTTTACCGTAGAGGAATCCATCGCCCGCTGGAAGGCACAGAACGCCTGGTGGTACAGCGTCCTTGGTACAAGCCCTCTGATCAACTCCACCGAGGGTACGGACTTTGGCAAGAACACCTTGGCAAACATCATCAGCGAGGCCGACATGGCCATCGCCATCGACACTTCCGATGCGGTCACCTCGGGCAAGGCCCAGCCCGTTTCCGCAACATTGCGTTTCGGCCACGATACAGGTCTCCTGCCCCTCGCCGGCCTCATGCAGCTTTCCATAGCCGATGCAAAGGTAAGCGACCTTTCCAAGCTTCACGAGGAATGGAACGACTTCCGGGTCATTCCCATGGCCGCCAACCTGCAAATTGTTTTCTATAAGTCGAGCGCCGCACCTTCCAAGAAAGCCTCGAAGTCCGCAGCCAAGGTCGACGCTGAAAGCAGCCCCATTCTCGTGAAGTTCCTCTACAACGAGCGGGAAGTCACCGCCCCGATTCCTTGCGAGGAAAACTGCCCCGCCGCCCCCTACTACAAGTGGGACGACGTAAAGAAATTCTATAACGAAATGCTCTAGCCCCTCGACAGCAGCTTCGATTCTATTTTTTTGAATTTCCCATAAATACGAATTACCCTTCCTCCGTTTTCTCGGGATCCTCATCAACTACGATGGTATAGTTATGGATGAACGCGAGAATTTCTCCTTCCCTGTCTGTCATAAAGTGAAGGTTCACCTCATTGCCATCATCATCCAGATCAAAGACGTCGCCTTTGTTTTCTGAATCTTCCGAATCAAAAAACTGGTCATCCTCAATAACGACAAAGGACTTTTCTTCTCCAGTCTCGTTATTACTGTAAAAATATGTGGTTTGCCAAGCCGCACAATCATCTTGTACGTACCAGCCATTTTGCTTAAATTGAATTCCGTGATTTGTACAATAATCGCGAAACGAAGCCGCTAGACCTCTGGACACATAGGAGATATCCAATCGGGCATCATGATCGTCAATAGGGCTATAAAGAACCCTTAGATGTTCAGCCCATACCGGTGAATATTCACTATCAACAGGGACCTTGGTAAATGCACCTTCTACAGGTTCATTTTCCAAAGCGGTCTTCAACTTCTGCATTTCTGTTTGTTCGCCTAGAAAAACAGTCTTGATAAAATACTCGTTCATGCAAAAAATATATAAAAGCCAAGCAAAAAAGATAACATATTCTTGCGCAGTAATACACTTAAGCTTATACCACTAACAAGCTCGCAAACTCCTGAATGGCATTCTTGATAGGGTCATAATAGCCATCGTCTGATTTTGAGTTTCCATCAATGAATGTTAAAGGATCAACCTCAATATCATCTGCAAGCATTTGCAGGATAGCGTCATGAGCCCTTACCTTCTTTGCCCTTGGGAAATACTTTCTTGTAGTTTCCGCTAAGTCCGTATCGTAGATTTCCATGAACGCCTTGAAATTACGCAGCACTCCATTTATGGCTGCAATCAATTTTTGCATTTCCTCCAAAGACCGCTTCTTTGCCCAAGCTTCCCAATTACGAGTTTCTTCCTCGGTCCATCTGTACCTGTAGTATTGTCTTTCAATATCAAATGATGAGGTATCCAGAGAGATTAGATCCTCCGCTTCAAACTTCGGGAATTCGCCCTTTTGCAATGTAGCGATCCCCTGTTCAAATTTCTGAATGGATCGCCTCATAAAGACATCGAAATCTTTGGCATCTATATGAGCCATGATGAGACCGAAATGAAGCCTTACATAGCAACTATCGTATACCTGCATGCTACGACCAAATCTTTTAAAGTCCTGAAAAGAGAGAAGATCCTGCGCCTTACCAGCATATCTTGGAAACTTAGCAAGTATACTACATGCTTTTTCGTAGGTAAACTGCTTTGTGAAGCTATCCATAAATTTCAGTCTTGGAACGTCAATATAGTCCTTAGGGGTACAGCTACCAAAGTGCTTACTCACAACCCATTTTTCAGGTTCTTCGAAAAGGGCTAAAATAGCGGCAAGGTAAGAAGCAGTTACGCGATACTGCTGGAAGGTGATTTTTTCCCTTGGTATTTTAAGAGGCTTTGCAAGTTGATAGACAACGTCAAAGGTAATGTAGAGCGGTTCCTTTGAATCCTTTTCAAAAGTAATGTCAAGAGTATTCTCGTCTACATAAGCCTTGACCAAAGATTCATCAATACAACTTGTCAAATACATGCCTCGGAAAAGATATTCGACAGCGCGGAATGCGTGTTCCTTTGTATCCGTCCCTGGTTCAGGAATGTACTGGATTCTATTCCCTGTAACACGCAATGGACCTCCTTTCAGGAAAGCATAGGTCAAGGGGCAATCCTTAGCCATGGTTTTGCTACTATAATCAAAATTTCGGCCAAAGCAGGTAAATCTGTCTTCGCTCTCCACATTCATATTGGAAATCTCATGATTACTCAACAAACCCCAGGATCCAATAAATAGACTGCCTGCTTTCTTGATCTGACGAACCTTCGCAACATCAAATACATCCAGTCTTTCCTTATCAAATTCCAGCCACACGTTTTCATAGCGCAGTCTGTGCAGGACAAATTCATCTGTAATTCTATTTTGTGCAGAGTTCATAAGCGCTAAACCTTTTTTTATTTCAAAAAAACCTCACTTTTCTTTAAACTAATATAATTTATTGCAAAAGAACTATTTCAAAATAGATGAGGATGTAATGGAACGCGAACAATTTATTGACCTGTTCAACAGCATGTTACAGGACCCGAAGTATTCAATCTTCAATTTTGGACCTTTTAAAAATATAGGGGCTGAAAAAATAAGTGTTCAGGAATTAAAAGGTCAATATAGATGCAAAACTGAACCATTTGCTGAATATGAGGCAAAGATAGCTCCTCCAAAGAGTGCTTCAGCAAAATTTATTACATACCTTTCCAAGGCAGCAAGGGATTCCGTAGGTTTTGCGAATAGCATTCACGAAAAGTACGACGGTAAGGGAATTATTACCTTTGCAAAATCCCAACCACAGAACGTGCGTATCCAAATTGGAGAACCGATTTTACTGTCCTCAAGCGATACCGCAATTAAGAAACAACTGGCCGAAACGCTGGAAAGTCTCAAGAGCTTCGACGAAAACTACAAGGGCACTTTCCTCACCCACTTGAAGAACTGGGAAGAAAAGGGAACCCTGTAGAATCACTACATCAGCTTGAAGTTAAAATACAATCCGTAGTTGAATATCCTGCGGCTCATGGGCTCAAAAATCTCCGTGGAATAGGCCGCCATCTTCACGTAGGTATCCAGGCGGCTGCCCACTTGCAGCCAGTCGCAAATCTTGTACTCCAGCGATGTGTTGTTCAGCAGTAGAAAGTCCCAGCCCTCGGCGCCGTAGTGGGGCAGCGAATTTGGGATAGTGTGCATGGCATCCACCACCACCTTGTTGTACAGCCGCAGCCGTTCCCTGTACAGGAACTCCACCAGCAGACTGTACTTCACCCCGGTATTGTACTGGTAGTTGTCCATGTCCGATTCGTATTCCGGATGCACTTCCTTGATCAAGTCATCGTAACCCATGTCCGCCGTTCCGAGGATAATCCAATAGGCCTGATTCATCACGCGGAAACGCAGACTGGGAGTCACCCACAGGGCCAAATCCAGCGCGCCGCCCAAAGAAATCGTGCTGACCGTAGCCAAATCCCCGTAAAAGGTATCATAATCCAAGTTGATGGCGAAATCCAGCCAGTGCCCCCTGCCGTGAACGCCTACATTCTTCAGCTTGCCCATCACGTCCATCTGCAGCACGGCGCCCTCGAAACCCGCCTCGCTGAGCACGTCCACTGTAAAGTAGTCAAAGGGCTGCCTCGTAATCGTATAGGGCTTCCCATATTCCAGGTGGGCCGCCAAGAAGCCGAAGTGGTCGTTCCACTCGTCATCCAGCTCGTCCGCCGACTGGTTACCGAAGCGGTAGTCGCTGCCGAATCTCGAGCCGCCGCCCACCGCTATGAAGAGCTCCACCGGAACCCATCCCGTATAAAAATCCCTGTTGCCAAAGGCTTTTCGCTGCAAGAACCCAGCGGGCTCCAGAACAAAGGCGGCCAGCTGCCTGTACCAGGGGACCTCGGCCCTGTTGTAGGCCAGTCGCGAGAGCCTGTACAGAACTTCGCCGTACATGGAGCCGCCGATTGTCGTCGCCACCAGGTCGTTAGGCGCCGGGTACTCCGTCTCCGCAAACATCTCCCAGGTAAAGCTTCCGAGACCCGCCCACAGCAAGCTGCGGTAAAATCCGTAGCCGCCGGCACGGGCCGTGGCATAGTACATGGAACCCTGGTAAGGATGCCCGTAGAAGTTGATGGCCCAGTGGTTATGGTCCCACTCCCATCCCTCCTCGATATTTCGCTTCCAATAGCTGGGTCCCGTCTTCGCATAGTTCTTCTGCAGCACATAGTAGTCCCAGCCCCACACGAACACGTTCTGTCCAAGCACCTCCGCGGCAATAATAGGCGCGAACACGCTGCTTTTCGAAATCTCCTCCTCCGACAAGGCGCTTGAGCCTTCAGGAGTGCCGCCGGTATACTCATCCGCTCCCCCACCTGCGGCGTTCACGGCGCTCACAACCTTGAGGGAATCCGCCACATGCAATGAATCGCACCTGCGCAGGTAATCGCGCAGCTCCAGCGCCTGCTTGATACTGATGATGGAATCCTTCTCCAAAAATTCCCGGATCACCTGGATACGGTCAACGCTATCCGCCTGCGCAAGGCAGGTAGCCGCAAAGAACAATATGCAAACCGCAAGTAGCCGAACCATGGAGATTTATTCCTCGTGGCCCATAATAGATAAATGCGGGGGTCATATGCCATACCGATTATCGACTTTTGGATAAAGGGTAAAAAAAAGAGGACGAGATACAAAAAGAGCCAGGCTCCAGCCTGACTCAAAATTCCTGATCGCTGTAACCAACCAGAGGACCCCTAGTTGTTGGTCTTCAGGCCGGCGTTCTCAAAGGTGGCCTTGTTCTTCGGATCCGGAAGGGCAACGGATGCAATCCAGTTGTACTCGGCGATACCTGCAAGACCGACGCGGGCGCAGAGCTGGTCACGGGCCACGTTATAGGCGTTGAGAATCTGAATCTTGTCGGCGTCACTCGCCTTGTCAATTCGTTCGGACCAGCGAACGCCAAGTTCCAGGAGACCGGCGCTGGCCTTTACGTAGAGCTTGGCCTTCTCGACGGTAATTGCGGAAGAGGCCGGAGCGGTAAAGGCATCAACCTGCACAATGGGCTGGGACTTCGGTGCAGCCACCTGCATCTGGGCTACCTGGGGAGCTGCCTGTTCCTCTTCGATGCAGGCAACAAAAAAAGAGGCGAACATCAATAACGTGATTGCAAGAACTCGTTTTGACATATCTGCCTCTTTTTTAATTACTAGCGGCTTGTGGGCTCGAACCACAGACCTGCGGATTATGATTCCGACGCTCTACCAACTGAGCTAAGCCGCCAAATTGTTTCCCAAATTTAGTCATTCCCAAAGAATATTTCAAGGGGTAATTAGAAATAAACTTCAGTTTCTACAAAATTTTCACCCCAATCGATCAATCGCCAGCCCGGTGCCGAACTTTTCAGGTTGAAGTAGGGGGTATTCGGATCGATTTGCATCTGCGTAGACGGAGTCACATGAACCGAAAGACGATCGATCTGTACTTCAAGCGGGGAATGGTAGTGGCCCGTGAAGATATGGGTCAAGTTTGGAATACTCTTAAGCACTTCCTGAACTTCAAGCATATTCTTCAGGTAGTACCGCAAGTCCATAAAGCGATGATTGCAGAAACAGGGCGGATGGTGCATGAACAACAACACCTCGCCTTCTACCTTGGCGGTCTCCGTCTTCAGCCATTCAAGCTGCTCGCGAGATACCTCGCCACATGCACTATCCAGGAAGAATACGCTCCTGCCTGCGATATCATAGCGATAGTAGCACTTTCCGTTGTGAACTTTTCCCTTCAAGAAGTCAAGGTACTTCTCCATAACCTCAATGCGGTCATGGTTGCCGGGAATGATGCAATAAGGAACGTTCAAATTCGTCAACACATCGCTTACGTACTTGTAGGCGCCTGGTTCAGCATCTTCGTTAGCCAAGTCACCGGAAAGGACCAGAAGGTCGACTCCCATCATCAACTCGGACTTCAAGGCCTTCATAAAGTTGGCACGGACATCGATACCCTGCACCAAGCTATCATCTTCCCCGATGTGGATATCGGAAATCTGGCCTATTTTTAAGATACTTGAACCCATATAGTGTGCACAATATAATTTTTTACTTACAGCAGAGCGTAATTTTTTTCGCTTTTTGTCTCTTTTGTGACAATTATCATGTTGAAAACTGCATTCCTTTAAGAGTTTTCAATATAGGTTTGTTGATCCTGTGTGGATTGATATTGAAAACTCAGCTTCAACATTTATCAACGTTGAAAATAGTGAATAGATTCTGAGTTTTCAACATTTATAAACTTTCTGTTTAAGCTCATAAGTAGTTGAACATCAATCAGCTATGCAATCAAGCTGCAAAATCTATCCACTATTCACCAAACTAATAATCATTACTATATATATAAATAAGTAAAGACTATTAGTATGTGTGTGAATTAGCCCTGCTTCTCCTTGGAGGCGGGTTGAGCGTTGGGAACACCCATCTGGCAATTACCCTGGAAAATAGCACCTTCCTGGATAATGAGCATCTTGGTCTTGATGTTACCCACGAATTGGGAGCTGCTTTCGAGAATCAGCTTTTCGCCGCAGTCGATGTTACCCTTTACGGAACCTGCAACAACGGCGGAAGTGGTCTTGATTTCACCTTCGATGTAACCCTGGCGTTCGATAATCAGCTCGCCTTCAATGGAGATGCTACCGTTGATGATACCGGCGACGCGAACATCGCTCTTGCCGCTGATGTCACCTTTGATAGTAACGCTGTGGCCAATCTGAGTAATTTCCTGTTCTTTTGATGCCATAGTTTCCTCTTTGTTAAATAAATTCGTTAGTAGTTGAAGAAGGATTCCGGATCCAGTTCCCTTCCGTCCCTGGTGATGGAATAATGAAGATGGGGGCCGTTCGCATTGCCGGTTTCACCGATAGTTCCGATGATTTCACCCTTGTTAACAGTGCGGCCTTTTTTGGTCCTGATTTCCTTCATGTGTGAATAACTTGAAACGTAGCCGTTTTGGTGGTCGATGACGATGGTATTGCCCAGTTCGCCGTCCGGTCCTGCGGCCTGAACAATACCGCTACCCGAGGCAAAGATCGGATTTCCGGACTTGGCAGAAAAGTCCGTCCCCAGGTGACCGCTTTCCTCGTTGAACTTCTTGCTTACGATGCCCACCACGGGCAACACATTGGGAATGTGCTCCAGTCGGATTTTTTCCTCCATGGGAACCCAGCCGTGGGCGCCCTCGTAGTCGATGTCGATTTTTTCGGATGGTATGTGGGCGAACTTGTTCTTGTCGATAAGGCTATTGATCTTGTTGGAGTCGTTTTCAATAAACGTTCCGAGCAGATTTTGGATTCTACCTTCCAGAACCCAGATGGAATCCATTCGGGAGAACAGCTCCTCGTAGTTTGCATTTTGCTTGATCAGCTGTGCGTTTGTAACACGCATTTTTTCGTAGCGGACGAGCGTCTTTGTAACATGGCCCATCTTGTAGATGAATATGCCGGTCACAGCTATCAACAGGACCAGGAAGATCTTGATAAAAGTGAACCAGATTGTGGATACACGGAACTTCTTGATTTCCTTGGAATCCTCTGGGATAATCTGTACGGTATAGTACTTCAATTAGCGATTCTCCAAAAGTTCCTGGATGCGGGTCAGGTCGTCCATGGTGTAGTACTTGATGACGATCGTACCTTCGGATTGTGCCGCGTTGGAGGGATTCACGGTAACCTTGGTACCGAAATAGCCTTCCAGCTTGCTTTCGAAATTCTTGAGGTCGGCGCTGAGTTCAGGCTTTTCCTTCTTGGCGGGAGTTTCGGTTGCGGGCTCGTCGCCGTCGTTATCGTCACCAGTGTGAACCTCGATTTCCGGTTCGGCATCGGTGGGTTGTTCCGTGGTCGCGGGGGCGATTTCCTCGCCACGGGAAATGGCCTCGATCTGGCGAACGTTCAGGCCTTCGTCGATGATGCGTTTTGCAAGAGCTTCCGGGTCCGCAATCTTGTCGGAGCAGAGGGCGCGGGCGGCACCGGAGCTCAGCTTACCTTCACCGATCCAGACGAGAACCTGGTCAGGCAGCTTCAGAAGACGCAGCGCATTGGTGATTGCGGAGCGGGACTTGCCAACAGTCTTGGCCAAATCGTCGTGGGTGTAGCCGTGAAGTTCAATCAGTTGTTGATAGGATTGTGCAACTTCAACGGGGTTCAAGTCCACACGCTGGATATTTTCGATAAGGGCCCATTCGCCCATGACCTTGTCGTCCAGGTTTTCGTAAACCTGTGCCCTGATGGTCGCAAGACCTGCAAGCTTGGTGGCGCGGGTACGACGTTCACCGCTGATGATCTGGTAGCGGTCGCCCACCTTGCGGACGGCGATGGGCTGGATCAGGCCGTGCTTTTCGATAGTTTCAGCAAGTTCCACAAGTTCTTCATCGTTGAAGGACTTACGGGGCTGGAACGGATTCGGATCGATGAGGTTGACATCTATTTCAACAATTTTCTGTTGATTGGATGAAACCTCGGCAGATTCCTGAACTTCGTTGTTGATAGATCCACCTGCGGACTTGAGGTCTGAAATGTCGATGTTGCTCTTCTTGAGCATGTCACCAAGGTTGCTTCCAAATGCGAAGGATTTCTTACCCATTATAAAATTCCTCTTTGAGCTAGTCCTATACTAACTATGTATTACTTGTCCCTGTTCAAAATTTCTTCGGCCAGTTTCATGTAGGCCTGGGCACCGCTGCTCTGTACATCGTACAAAATCGCCGGCTTACCGTGGGAAGGAGCTTCACTCAACTTCACGTTTCTGGGAATCATTGCCTGGAACACGGTGTCGCTCAGGTTTTCGCGGACTTCTTCGGCAACCTGCTTGCAGAGGCTGAGGCGGGAGTCGTACATGGTCAAGAGTGCGCCCTCAATCTTCAAGTTGCTGTTCAGGTTCTTCTGAACTTCGCGGATAGTCTTGAAAAGTTCCGTCATACCCTGCAGCGCATAATATTCACACTGCACCGGAATCAGCACGCTGGAAGCGGCTGTCAGCACATTCAGTGTTAACAAGTTCAAGCTGGGAGGGGCATCGATGATGATAAAGTCGAATGCCTGTTTCAGAACGTTCATTACTCGCTCGAGGCGGCGTTCGCGGCTCATGGCGTTCACCAGCTCGATTTCCATGACAGCCAGATCCGGACCAGAGGTGATGACCTTGAGGAAATTCAAGGATGTATCCAGGATGGCTTCCTTGAGATTTTCGTAAGTGACGTTGTCAGGATTTTCTGCCAGGTTCAGGATTTCGTGGACATCCACATCCTGCATTTCATTGAAGCCCAGACCCTGGGATGCGTTACCCTGGGGGTCCATGTCGATAAGAAGGGTTTTCTTCTCGAGGGCGGCGAAACTTGCAGCCAGGTTCACGGCGGTGGTAGTCTTGCCCACGCCACCCTTCTGGTTGCATATAGCGATCACTTTACTCATTCGTTACCTCTTGTAACTAAGGCGTATTCCTGTTCTTCCTGGGGCAATGCATATTTATATATGTGTACTGCCGGATCGTTTTCCAGGTGAACGATATTGTTATAACTCTTGAGGGTGGCAAAGATACCACCGCGGGCGAGACCCGGTTGGGCACGTTCCCAGTCATTTTCAAAAGTGGAGAGGGCGCGGCAACTTACCACATCTAGGTAGGCCAAGCCCGAAGTTTCAAAACGCTTGCCCACTACGGTCATGTTGTCCAGGTGCAATTTTTCCTTGACAAAGCTCATAAACTGTACGCGCTTGTTGCGGGGTTCCACCGCATAGAACTTTGTGTCGGGCATAACGATGGCCAAGGGGAAAGAGGGGCAACCTGCGCCAGCGCCCATATCAGCCCATCTGATAGGTTTGAGGCTCGAGGCTCGAGGTACCAGAGATTTGCCTATATATATATAGGGTACCAGTGAGTCAGCGATATGTCGAGACAAAAATTTCTGGGAATCCTTCTCGGAAATTAGGTTGCCATATTCTTTGGTTTCAACCACAAGGTCGGCAAAGGCGTACAGCTTTGCCATGATATCAGAAGACAAGCTCACACCGTTTTCGGCCAGGAACTTGTTCAACAAATCTTTCTGTTCAGTATTTTCTGAGGGCTTCATCTCTAGAATACAACGTTAAAAACATATCAGGATTGGAACGTATGCTTCGCATGACACTCAATTCGCTAACGTTTCACGTGAAACATGTCAACATTCATACCAACATTCAGCACCAACAATTTAATATTTCTTGTTTGGAAAACATAGAGATTCAATATCTCGCAACTTCATTTAATAAAAAAATCTGTGAATATGATTTTAATTGATGTTAGGTTTTTGTGAATAAAAATTTTTGTGGCGTCCTAACTTATTAAATCAAAAAGAATTATGCTTGGAATTGAGTTGTGAGTTTTTTGACGATTTTTAATCTTTTATTTTTAGACGCCGCGGGCGTTCGGGTCCCAGATGACCTTGTGGAGCTGCACCTGGAAACGCACATTGTTCCTTCGCATGACTTCATTGGCAAGAATCCAGTCTACCATCTGTTGATATGACATAGTACCAAAGATCGGCGAAATGTAAAAATGTGGCAACCGCTCCCCTGCCGCTGTGAACTGATGTTCAACCCTGGCGATAATCTTGGCGGCGTCTGCTAGATCTTCTTCGGTGCCGACCACAAACTTTAACACATCCTTTCGCTCCAGGCATAGCAGATTTTCAAATTTCATCTTGGACTGCATTCCGCTGCTAGGGGACTTCCAGTCCATGGTGACGAAGACGTTCTGGTAGTTGGTGGGCTTGGGACAAGTACCGTTGGTTTCGATGTTGATCTCGAAGTCCTGATCGTCCAACATTTTCAATAAAACTTCAACGTCCTTGTGGATAAGTGGCTCCCCTCCAGTCAAAGTGACGAAGCGTGTGTTGAAAGATTTCACCTTCTGGAAGATCTCTTGGGGAGTCATCTCTATAAAGTCGTTTCCCTCCACCGCATACATGGAGTCGCAATAACTGCAGCGGAGGTTGCATCCGAATAGACGGATGAATACCGCGGGGGCGCCTGTGCGGATACCCTCGCCTTCTATACTCAGGAAGATTTCAGAGATTTTCATAAGTCAAAAAGACACCTTCGGCGTCTAGTCTCATAATTCGTAATTAGTAAATCGTAATTGTTGATGTCTTCAGATATCAACTTCATACTCTGCGATGTTGCCTTCACTTTCCAGCACAATGTCCTTGTAGCAGTTGGGAATCTGGTCGCAGACCCACTTGGCAATGTTCTCTGCCGTGGGGTTGAAATCCACTACATCGTTGATGTATTTGTGGTCGATCTTTTGGGAGATGATGTCTTTCGCCTTTTTGAAGTCGATGACCATGCCGTCGGCATTGAGGGTCTTGGATTGGCAGAAGACGGTGATGAGCCAGTTGTGGCCGTGGAGTTCCTGGCACTTACTTTCGTAGGACAGGTTCAACTTATGGGCTCCGGATACTTCGAAGCGCTTGCTGATTCTATACATGTAGGTTCCTAGTTTTGTTTTACGACAGGAGGTTTTCGAACTGTCTACCTTTCGGTACTTTAAATATAGAATATCGTTGACAAAATGCGAGGGTATTTCGATGTAATAAGTGAGGGATGAATCCCTCCAATGAAGTCATACACCTTCGTTGAATGTTGTGTTGTGGTTCCTGGGTCGGAGAAATCTGACCCAGGGATTTTTTATGTTGGCCCGCGATGTTGGCGCTCGGTCTGCGGATGTTTGGACGCTACGCATCCTACCTTAATCGGCTCGGAAATAGAAACTAATAAATTTGTTTCTGCTTCTCTCGCCTCATAAGGTTTCACGTGAAACACAACCGAGGGTGGAAAGCGAAGGGTGTAGCGTACGAAGCCCGCCAACAAAGAATACTACATTCCCCAAAAATTGAAGCGGATGTCGTAGTGTTTGGACAATGTCAAAGGAATGGTTTCGCCTTTCCATTGGATAGTTGCGGGTATTTCCCCATCTACGACATTGCCTTCTTCAGAAAGAAAATAGGCACATGAGTGGTCATATTTCCAATATGAACCCTTGTATTTTCCAAGAGAAGTAGTCAATACAGGACATTCATTGTCCTCTGTATCAGGCACTTTTATTTCAAGTGTAAATCCAGAGTTATGGAACCACGTCGGAATTATTGGTATG
>JAZLKH010000056.1:0-2121 GCA_045597545.1 Fibrobacter sp. | reverse complement strand
GCTTGGCGTTCTTCACGCCCTTGTTGCCGCGAATTGCGTCGGAGTGACCCTGAGAAACGCCCTTGCCCCAGAAAGTGTAATCCTTGCCATCGGGCAAAATTGCGTTGGCATAAACGCGATTCAGGGAGAACATACCCGGATCCCAACCCACGGAAATCATGGCGTTCTTGCCGGCCTTCTTGGCGGCTGCGTCAACGTTTGCGAAGTGAGTAGGAATAGTGGCGTGGGTGTCGAAAGTATCGATTACGTTGAACTTTGCTGCAACTTCCGGAGTCATCTTCGGCAAGTCGGTAGCGCTACCACCGCAAACTACCAGCATGTCGATCTTGTCAGTCCACTGGTCCAACTCAGAAGCATTGAGAACGGGAACGTTCGGGGTCTGAATCTTGACAGTAGCGGGATCACGACGGGTGAACACAGCAACAAGTTCCATATCGCCGGTCTTCTTGACAGCGCATTCGATGCCGCGACCGAGGTTACCGTAACCGAGAATTGCAATTCTATTCTTTGCCATAATAAGTCCTTTTTGGGGAGTCTTTGTTTAAAATTCCGCTTGAAAAATAACAAAGAGTGAAAAGCAAATCTACAAGTTTTTTGTCATTTTTTATACAAAAATCGTAGTTTTCAGTCAATTTCTTTACATCTTATGTAAAAACAGCCGTTTTTACACTTTTTGTTTTACAATTTATGTAAAACGTATTTTTGGAGATTTTTAAGGAATTTGACACAACTTCACGCTGGTGCTGCGGCTACTTGACTCCTGTACTGCCGAAGCCTCCGCGATCCTTGTCTTCGAGCGTTGCCTCTTCGAAGGTCAAGGTGGGCTGGATTTCCATAATGCGGAACTGGGCGATGCGGGAGCCTTTTTCGATGGTTACGTCTTCGGTGGCGTAGACCGGCATTTTCCACCAGTCGTTAGCGCCGCAGTAAGTGGAGTCGATAACGCCTACGGAATTGGTCTGCAAAATCTTGAAGTTCTTGAAGGTGGAACTGCGGGGAGCCAAATGGGCTTCGTAGCCCTCGGGAAGCTTCATGGCAACGCCCAGGTGAATGAGCTTGAACTCACCCTTCTTGAGGGTCACGGTTTCCGCCGCACTCAGGTCAATCCAGTCGGACTTTCCGCCCACATACGTAAGGCGTGGGATGGTGTCGTCCAGATATTGGATAGTAATTTTCTTTGATGCCATATTTTTCTCTGGATTCTTCACTTCGTTCAGAATGACGTGTTTTTACTTATCCGCAGATTCCGAATTTTCAACGGAGGTTGCTTCGGCGGCTTCGGCAGAGGCTTTTGCGGCGGCAGCCTTGGCGCGGTCTTCGGCCTGTTCCAAGCGGGCTGGCTTTCCGGCGACGTTACGAAGCAAGCCAAACAAGGCGGAAAGTTCGTTGCGGGTGGGGTGCAGTCGCTGGAGCAAGGTATTCAGGAAGTTGTCACGCCATGCTTGGTCGTGATACTGGCCGGTCAAATAGCGGTCCAGGAACTTCTTGAAACCGTTGATCTGGTCGATGGTGGCGGGCTGGGTTTCGCAGGCTCCCTTGGAGCCGCGCTTGGCACGACCTTCGCCGTTGGCAAGCGCTCCCGAACGGCAAAGTTCGTACAGCGAAACAGAAACAGCCTGACCCAAGTTCAACCTCATAAGGCCCGGTACCGGAATTTCACACTGGTAGGTGCAAGCGTTGACTTCTTCCAAGGCAAGGTCGCAGGATTCACGACGATACACCAAGGCGATGGTACCGTTATCGGGAAGCATTTCAGACAGGTCAGGAACCATGCAGTGCTTGATGGCGCTACCGAAAATGCGGCGGCTGAAGGCTACCGCGCAAGAGCAATCGCCAATGGCTTCCTGGAAGGAATGGACGATGGTCGCCTTGTCCAGAATGTCGTGGCTGTTGGCTGCGGTGTGGTAGGAATTTTCGATGACCTTGTTACGCTTGGGGTAAACAATGTACAGTTCATCCAAGGCATAGCAGTGCATGGCGCGGGCTACAAAACCCACGTTGTGAGGATGTTCCGGTTCAACTAAGACAACTCTAAATTTTCGCATAATCAGGTCTGAGGTCGCTCGCAAGCTCGCTTCGAGGAATGAGCTCGGTCGCTTCGCTCCCTTTGAGGTTTACATT
>JAZLKH010000055.1:0-16339 GCA_045597545.1 Fibrobacter sp. | reverse complement strand
GTTGGACAGTTTAAAGTTAGGATAAAACTGAGTTATGAGTCCGGTATTGTACCGGACTCATTCCTTTTAGGCGCAGTTTTATCCGATCATTGTTATAGTACTCGATGTATTTCTTGAGTTCTTGCTTGAAGTGGTCCATATCCCTGAACTCGTTGGGATACAGCAGCTCCGATTTCATTATTCCGAAGAAGTTCTCCATCATGGCGTTGTCCAGGCAGTTGTAGATGGTGGCGTTATAGAAGATGAAGGCGTGAAACCTAAAACATCCTGTGCGCAGCCTTGATTGCCTTGATGTAATTGGGCGACACGTCGTTTTTCTTGGCGAATTTGCTCCAAAGGCTGACTGCGCTTTGCACGTCGGCCAATATTTTTTTGTAGCGGCCTTGCTTAAGGCCAGCAAACTTTGCCACGGCCTTGAAATCGTCAGTGGTGAAATTGTCGCGCTTGCCGTTGAAGGTAAGCTGGTGGGAGCCTGTCCAGAGTCCGCCCGGGTTGTAGGCGTACGTCATGTCGAAGGCTGGCGCAAGGCTCCATTCGCCCCGCTTGTTCATGAGAAAGCCGATATTCTTGGCGTGATCGTCCTGGTTGTGTCCGCAGATATTGAACGCCGCTCTGCGGAAGAATTCTTCCAGCGTGTCGTAACTGAGTCCGAGCTGCTTGATAACTGTAATTGCCTGCTCGTAACTGTAGGCTCCGGCTGCGTTGAAATCGTAGTGGGCGAGGGCGCAAAGTGACTGGTAATGCAGTTTTTTGCCGCCGGCAAGGCGGTCGAAACGCCGTGTCATAAAGTGCCTGTGACCGGACTTCTCCAGCAGCCTGCATTCCGACATCTGGATACCAGCCGCCAGTGCCATCTGGTAATAGGTGTATTCAATGGGGCCGTAGCCCTGAACGTCTGCGGTTTCCTTGTCGCTGTTATTTTGCACGTCGTCCAGCTTTAAAAGCCAGTAGGAAAAGTTTTCGCCGGTTGCTACCTGACCTGAGCGGATTTCGCCGGTGGTTTCGTCCAGGGCGATAAGCACTTTTGCTCTTGCGCCGCCTGCGGATGTGCCTACCCGAAGGATCTGTTCGAAGGTTTGCCGCTGTTTTTTTGTGCGGAGGGCGGGAACGGGCGCGCTGTTGATGCTCGCGCGAAAATCCTTTCGCTTGCCGAGAATGTCGGCGGCAAAGTTTCGTAGGTTTTCAACGTCGATAAAGTCGCTTTCTGTGGCGGATGGGCCTTCCATGGGGTAGAATTCCAATGCGCCCACGCCGCGGTTGCCCGTGTAGCAGAGTCGCTCTAAGGCGGTAAATGATTCGGGGGCTCGCCCCTGCTTTATGAGCCAGGTATCGATGAGCCTGTTTCCGAACTTGTCTGGAATGGAGTCCGCGAAAAGTCCCGGCAGACCCTTAAAAGTGTTTGATAGAAGTGGAAATGTGTATACTCGTCTGCTTACGGGCATGGTGATGGGCGAGGGCTCGATGCCAGCGCCAATGAAGGCGGGTGCGTATTCAAAATGAGCCGCAGATTCGCCTTCTTGCATGGAAAGCGCACCGATGGTTGAGCCCCAAAGCTTTACTTCAACAGCAATCATGAACCTTCCGGTGTTTCGTTACTTGTCTTCGTCCCAAACCCATGGGGCCTTGATGTCGGCGGCGATATTTGTGCTGGTCGAGTTTTGGTCGTTGTTGAAGGATGCTGCCCGCTGTTGCGAGGTGCCTCTTGGCTTGGAGGCGCGCTTGCGCTTGCTCTTTTGCTGGTTACGAGACTGCATCAGCAGCTCCATTGGACTTGGCACCAGTTCGGGAACGATTCCTACGAACTGCTCCAGCAGTCCGAAAACGCGGAGGATCTTGACCATGTTTAGCAACTGGGTGGACATGCCTTTTTCGATGTGTTCCACAGTACTTTTGCTCACTCCGGCTTTGTTTGCCAAGTCGGCTTGAGTCCAGTTATTGTTGAGCCTGAAACCAGTGATGCGTTTGCCAAATTCGACAAGAACAGCGCTATCAGAAAATGGTGTATACTTTGCCATGGTAACCTCCATGGAAAAAATATAATAAATTTATAGATAGTTGTTTGTTTAAATCGTTAAATAATACGAATTATTTTTAAATATGTTATTAAATCTTTAAATTTAAAGAATTGTATTGTTTGTTGATTTAAGGATACTTGACTCCCTTGCTTTTCTGGACTTCTTTCCAGAAGTCCATGAATTCCTTTTTGGTGATGTGTCTGCCAGAGACCATGAGTTTGTAAGATACGCTCCAAAAGAATAGGGACAATTTTATTTGGACAAAAAAACGCTGAAGTATTGAACTCCAGCGCTTTTGCTTTCAGGATTTTGAAATTGAAGCTTACAGCTTAATCTTCAACTGCTTAATGTCGCTACCTGCTGTGACTTGGAGAATGTAGATTCCCGAGGCGGCGGGTTTGCTTATTGTCAAACTGTGGGAACCGGGCTCGGCAGCTTCCTTGGCGGCAGAAAGCAGATGCCCGCGAATATCCAGCAGCAGGACCTCTACGTTGCTTGCCGAAGTTTCGCCTAGATCGAAGTTTACGGTCAGCAGGTTGCCGGTGGTCTTAAACTTCAAATCTGCAATGCCGTTTACCAGCTGAACTGCGGGATTCTTGGAAACCTTCAGGAGAGCTGTGTTGGAAACGGTGCTCAGGTTCAGCGGGATGGAATCGCCTGCATTCACGGGGATTACCTGGCCATTCAGTTCCAGGGCTGCGTAGAGACCCATGGCGCTCAGTTCCTCGAGACCTTCTACGATCAGCTTGCCGGATTGGAGCGTGGCTGCACTGTAGTGGATGTTCCAGCGGGCTTCGCTCAGGGATCGCTTGATGCTCTTGGAAAGGTTGTGCTTGCCGTTTTCGATGGAGAGGGAAACTCCACCGTCAATGGCTGCAGGGGGATCTTCTACGTTGACTTCGCGAGAGCCAACGCCAACAACGTTCCAAGCGTCCCTTAGTCCGTTTTCACCTGCAAGAATCAGCTGGAGCGACCAGGAATTCTTGTTGACGGCAGCTGCCTTTTGGGGAGGCTGCGGCTTCGTTACTTCCTGGTCGTCGATGTCGTTAAACAGGGGGGTACTTGCTACGGACAGCGTCTCGCTTTCGTTTGCGTAAACCCAGAAACCCTCGTAGGCGGGAATGGAGTCCACCTGGTCGTAGTTCAACTCAGACGGGTTCCAGCGCCAGTAACCGGTAGAGGTATCTTCGGGATTGCGGAAATTGGTGGAATCAATCTTCAGAGTCCAGGAGTAGGGATTGGCCACCATGTTCCAGCCACTGAAGCGGTTCTTGAGATTCCACTGCAAGGTGTCGCCGTAGGCTGCCACCGGGTTGCGTTTGATTTCCGTATCCTTTTCGTTGATGTACCAGTAACCGCGGCTGGTATCCACGTCGCTCAGGGATTTCAGCTTGCGGTACTGCTTGTAGTCGCCGAAAGCCTTATCTTCGTCCCAGTAGTAGATGGCACCTTCACCGTTTTGAGGATTGGAGAAGTCTTCGGTGATGTTTGCCAAGGATTTCATGACCCAGGTGCCGCCCTTGATGGTTCCGGAAACGTTTTCGATGTTCCAGGAGTCCGTGGTGTCGGCATAGTTGCCGTTGGATCCGCTGAGGATGGCCTCGGCGTAGTAAGAACCTTCGGGCAAGGTGTAGTAATCAAAGGTGTATTTGTCGTTGCCTGCGGACTTGGTCAACAAGGTATCCATGTACAGTTTGCCAGACTTGAACAGCTTTACCGATAGGGCCACAGGGTTTTGAGTCTTGACGTCCGCTGTGGTAATCAGCATGCGCATTGCGGTACCGGACTGCAGAATGCGTGTCTTTGCGATTCTGTAAAGGTCCGTAGATGCTGTGTCTTCGGGTATGATGCTTGTGGAGTCCGTCAAGATAACCAGGGTGCCGTTATCGGAAACGTAGATGACGCTGTTGTTTTCGATGGGTTCGTCGTTGAATGTCATTGCCTTCAGGACGCGCTTTGTCTTGGGCGTGGCTTCGACGATGGCAGGCCAGTTGCCGTTTGCCGGGAACTTGTAGAAAATCTTGTCGCTTTCGGTTTCGCCGTTCAGGGTGATTTCGAAGTGCTTGATGACTACGTCTGCGCTATCCTTTTTGACTTCCACCTTGTTGGGGGTAAGGTCGCAGGTCTCGTCGGTGGCGACGGCTCGGATGGATACGTCTTCGGAGAAGGCGTTGGAGGCCCAGACGAAGTTGCCCTTTTCGTTGACGCGGATATCGGCAAATTCGTCCACATTGTCGTTATTGTCCAAAACCTCGTACTTGATGGAACAGGTGTTCAGGGTGGCGAGCTTTGGCAATTCCACTTCGGTACCGCTGTAGTATGTGGTTGGAATCTGGAATGCGCGGAACAGAGTTCCCTCGATATCCGGTCGGATTACATTCAGCTTATGTAGGCTTGCAGATGCTGTAGAAACCTTCAGCATCAAATTCAGCTCCGCATAGGGATGTGGAATTCTGTACATAGTCTTGGGAGCCACAAAGTCCATACTAATTTGTTCGTCCATTTCGTTAGACTGGACGATAATCATAGAGTCGATAACGGTACTTCCGAAGGTGAGAGAGTCCAGGAGCGGAATGTAACTGTTGTCCACCACGTCAAAGGTGTAGGGCTTACCCAATACATAACCGGTGAAGTCTACGGCCTCTTCTGTGGCGGTCGTCTTTACGATGGTGGTGTAGTTACTTTTTTCGCAGGAACTATTAATGTTGCACGCACCGACGTAAGAGAGTTCTGTAGGATCCAGGTAGCTTGATGTACCAACATTGACGTACAACTTGATACCGCCTTCTTGGCTTAAACGGGCTGGTTCTCTTAGAACTCTGTCAATGAGTTCGTCTACGGAAGTTGTTGCAAAGATCGAACCGGAGAAGACAAATTCCCAGTAATTGGTGGCGTAGTAGTGCTTGTCTCCTGTCTTGAACTTGGCTGCAACGGTAGGAAGCAGGGTGTCCATGATGTCGAATTTGCTAACATAGACATCCTTGATATTCTGGAACTTACCAACTTCTTCTGCTAAGCTGGAACTTTGTGCAATGAAGAATTTTAAGCTGTTGCCGAAGTTAAATTCCACAGGCTTGTAAGTTCCCTTTTCGATAGAGCTTCTGTTCCAGTAATTTCCGTTCTCGTTTTGATAGACGTACATCTTGCCGTCCTTTCGGAAATGAGTTACCGGCAAGTCTGCTTCTGTTAATGTGGAGATACTGCCGTCTTCAAGAACCTTGACGTAGAAATCGCCCTGCTTCGCCATTTTCCTGAATTCAACTCCATCCAGATCCACCCAGCGGGCTATTTCTGTGGAACTGTTGTCTCCGAAGATGACTGCGTAAACGGAGTGGCCCATGGTGTTGTTCCCAATGGTGCTGCCATGATTTAGTTCTGAGGAGATAGCTATGTTTCCTAGAGTACCAAAACTTTCATGGAGAAGAGCGTCCTTGTCGGAATGCACTTCTACATCAACTCCAAAATGGAGGGGAACCACAACTTCGTGAATGTCGCCGACTTTATTTACCGTAAAGTTGTATCCATCACGAGAAACGTTCCACGTCAAGTTTTCCGGAACCGGTGTGACTGGGGTTGGAGAGTTGAGATCATTTGTGTATACCAATTCCAATGTCTTGTTACAGGGTGTTCCGTCAAAGACTGGCTTAGCCTTGATGGGGCCGGAATAGGTGGATTTCCAGTTAACATAGAAGTTATCCAAGGTTGGATGACGGGTGATTAGGCTTGGAGTTGTTTCCAAACCGTTTTCATCAATGTAGGTTATTTCCCAACCTGTGAAACATCCTGCGAGAGATGCTAGTTCTGGGAATTCAATAATGTAATTGGGATCGCCCTCATAGGATGTAGGGTAGTCAAATGCCTTGAATATTGGCTTATAGACTTCCGTTCCTGTAAGGTCAACGATGATTTCATAGGACATGTTGGGGTATACACCAACTGATGTGAATGATTCTGGCATTGAAACAAGTTCGTTAGCCTTGCATGAAATGGTGGTATTGTAACCATCATAATTTCTCATGCTAAAGTCTGCATTGTTGTTGAACTTGATGGAAGATGCACGAGGAAGCTTAATATTCTGCATGGACTTGCTGTTAGTCAAGTTAAATGTTGCCTTGACGTTAATGCTGTCAATTGTTACCTCGATATCCTGAGTCTTCATCTTTGTGTAATTCAAAGAGGTCGCGTAAGCTTCAAAGTTGCTCTTGACTGTTTTTGAGGGGAGAACCATCTTGACAGAGAACTCGTCGGTGGACAAATTGTTGGTTGTTACCGCGTGGTTGTATACGCTAGGCAGGAAATCCCAGAAGTCTTCAACAGAAGTGAATTTTGGGGTGGCGTTGGTCGAAATACCAGAGGCATTTTCGAGCGTCATGTTCCAGTAGGTGTTCCTGAAGAATACTTCTGTCCAGGTGTTATTCTGGAATACGACCATGGGCATATCAATGGATTTGTCAAAGCTGAAATCTTCGCCATTCCAGTAGGTACGATTCTCGTCGTCATTTTTTACAAGGGTGGCTCTGTCATTCTGATAGAACTTGGGAATGTCGAAGACCAGGGTATCCTTAAAGAAGACTACGGTTTCGGTCAAGCTCTTGAACAAGTCTCCATATTTTGCTTCGTTCCAGAGTTTTTCGCTTTGCCCGATGTACTTGCCCTTCTTGTAGTTGGACCAGAAGATATAGGTGACCTTGCCGTCCTTGATGAACTTTTCGGTCTTGGGCAGCTTGGAAATCAGTCTGCTGTTTACGGAATTGCCGTTTGCAAAATAGGCTGTTCCGTCTATCACCTGAACGCTTGTCAAGACATGTTCGTCTTCTACCCAGACCACGTGAATTTCGTCGGTGGGGAGGGGGTAGTCTTCGTTTACGCCGGGCATTCTCTTGAAACCTCTCATGAGAAGCCCGAAGTCATCGGTTTGCGGTGCCGCCTTGGCCAGGGGAATGTTTCTGTATTTCACGTAAATTTCATCTTCGGAGGCGTTGGCCGAGGCGTGTAGGCCTAGGCTTGCTGTATTGGGGGCGATGTCATCGGCGGTTCCGCTAAAGTCAAGCGCATAAACATAGTTGAAATTGCCGTTACCTGAGCCAAGCAATCCGTAAACAGCACCGTCGGTTGTTCCGGCCGGTAAGCTTCCGACAAAGAACGACTTTTGAAAATTAGCGCTGCCCGTTGTTGAACCGGCCAAACCGCCTGCATAGACTTGGCCTTCTATGGGGGTAGGTGCTTTAGGAGCAGCTTTCAAACCTGGCTTAGGTGAAATTGCAGCAGCACCTGCGCGAATAACTCCCTTGGCATAGCTGTTGACAATTGCCGTGACAAAACCATTTCCAACAAGACCGCCCATATAGATGGCGTCGTTTCCCTTGGGGATGGCTTGCAGTAGCGCGTCTGAATTCAGTTCTTTTTCACCGACGGCATGGGAATTTAGGATGGTGAAAGCGCTTCCCGCATTTGTACCCACTAGGCCACCGATGTTTGTTTCGTTTAATGTTGCAACGGAGGGGGTGTAAATAATTTTACCCTTGTAAACTGTTGAATCAATGACACCGCTTGCATTGGTTGCTGAACCTACCAGTCCGCCGATATTTGCCTGGGTTTCAGCGGAATTGATGATTATATCGCCTTCGACAAGGGTTTCTCCGCGAATGGGGAGAGAACATGAGGTACAATTGACTTCTCCCGTAATTCCGCCAACATTGATTGTTTTTGCGGTAGAGGATATATAGAATAGCGGTTTGTTTTCATCTGCAAGAACGTTCGAGTTGTAAACATAGTTGCCATTTTTGGAGATACCTATGTTACCACCGATATTAAGTTTATTAAGATCTTTTGTGGAAATATTGGCGAATCCCTTGGTTGTGACCTCTTGTATAGAACTATATGAATTAGAATATCCGATAACTCGGCCCGCATGAATGGAGGCCGATGCGTTTGGTAAAGCATCAATAATAATATCTCCGTTTACAGAGACATTTTTTATAGTATCTCCGTAAAAATAGGCGACAGCGCCTCCTATGAAATTGTCAAATACCGGATAAAATTTTGTGTTAATGAGTATATTCTGTCCGTAAGAATTTGTAGCACCAACAATAGTGTCGTTTGTTAATTCTCCAAGCGAGTAACCGGCAATACCGCCCAGATACTGACAACTCCACATAGTTTCATCCGATTGAACTATCAGTTGTCCGTGGAACTTGGAATTGGAAATGACTCCTCTACTATGAGAACCTGCCATACCTCCTAGATATCGTGTTCCTGCACGTTCTCCTGGTGTTATGACAATGGTTCCGGTAACGGATGTGTTTGTGATGTTGGCAGCTCCGTCTGAGTCAATGCCCCCCACATGCATAAGTGTCTGATCGCTGGACACTTCTATAATGGGCTCGGAAGGATCTCCACTGGGGGAGGATACAATGGTGTTGTCAACGTTGATTGCTCCACTACCTACGAGTCCACCCACAAAAGGTTCTTCGGACCCCCCAAAGAAAGAACCCTTTAGTCTTATTTTTCCGATGAATTTTGAGTTTTTTATGTTTGTCTCGTTTGAAGAGGTTCCTATAAATCCTCCAACTCTACTCATCGATAGGCTAGACTCCAAATCAATAATTCCGCTTACAGTAACATTATTTATGTCGAAGGTGGCCCCTCTATTTCGTCCGAAAAGTCCCCCGATAAATGAATCGCTACCATGAAAATTTTCAATAAGTCTACCGATAATGTTGAGGTCAAATTTTGAATTCTCAATAACATTTTCTCCGTAAGTTTGTCCTGAGATTCCTCCGATATCTTGGGAGTGTCCCTTGTGATAGAGAGTTATGGAACCTTGCAGAGAAGAATGATTCATTTTGAGATTGTTTGATCGCCCAATAAGTCCACCAATATAGTGGTTGCCAGAATGGAGTCGTTCGTCAACCACGATGTTGACGTTTTTTGTTTCAAGGCTGTCTATAGCAATGCTGTGTACTTTTTCCCCATCGCCTATAAGTAATCCTGCATAACCTGAGTATGCGTACAGTCCTATGGTCACATTGTCCATTTTCATGTTCTTAAAACTGACATCGCAGTTGCTTGCGCAGGATACGTTGAATAAGCCTACATTTGTAAAATAATAATCTACGGTTGACTTTACGTAAATGTCTGCAAAGTTCAGATTTTTTATTTCTGCGCTACCGACGATGTTGAAAATAGATGCGGAATCTGTATAGTTGCCTTCTTTTTTGTAGCAGATTCCGCTAATGGTGTGCCCTTGACCGTCAAAAATGCCTTGAATAACAGCGTCTTCAGGGTCCCAGTTTACGGAACAGTCTTCGCTGTTCTTGCCTCCAAGATCAATGTCTGCTCCAAGGCGAAGTTCTTTTCCTTCGTTACCCACAATAATCTTTTGAATATTACGTAGCGCCCAGGGTGTTTTCAAGACGATATAATCTGCTTCAATTTCAAAATCCTCTGCTATTACGGTTTCCATTTCGGAACGTAAAATGAATGAAGTGTCGTTTTTGCTATAGATTTTTGCAAGAAGTTCTTTTACTTTTTTTGTATACAGGCTAGTGCTGATAGTTTTGCCATCAGATCCATAGGTCATTCTACCTGTGGTGTCGCTATAGAATTCATGGATGACAGAAGAATCTTCCTTTGCAAGAACCGTCAACTTATAGGTTCTCTTGGAAGGGTCTGCTGTGTATTCTGGATAACCATTGTTCTTATTCGGGTCGTAGGTGTATGTTTGTAGGATGTTCGCTAATGCCGGAGATTGGGGCTTAAACGAACCTACAAGGACGGAATCTTTAAAGATTTCGATATGGTCTAGGCGACCTTCGCCACCGACATAAGAGTTGGATTTGATAGAACTGTTTATACTCATTCCGTATGTATTAGGGTCTGGTGAAGTAACGATGGCATAGGAGTTTTTAATGGAATTTATGACCGGTGAGAATAGACCAAGATTCATTCCGGAAATTGTCTGATTGGCAATGAAATAAGAATTCTCTATATCAATGGGATTGGTTCCGCCTACGTCACCAATGAAATAGCTTAAATGAGTGTTAGTAGGCAAGCTTGGCCAGTAATAAAATCCTAATGGAGATTTAACATTACTTCCATTTTTAATAGTCGTCTTCGCTGTCGTAAAGCCAATGAAACCACCCACATAGGATAGGGAATCGCTACCTCCCTGGACGGCGTATGCGTATGATTTCGAATCGGGACCAATTTTTATGGAGACGCTATCGATGATGGCTTCATCACCAGTGGTAAAACCTGCTACACCTCCTACATAGGTAACAATTTTGCTGTAAGCTTTCGTTTTGGCCGAACCAAAAGTTTCTCCTAGAACTTGGGTTGACTTGATATTTAGCGTTCCCTTTGTATGTATGCCGACCAGGCCACCCACATAGGATGAGCCCCCTGTTGCGTATTTAAATGTTGTATTTCCCTGGAAGGTTGTGTTTGCTATGGTCAAAGATGCATTTGCAATACCAATGAGACCACCTACATATCCATAATAGGTTTCACCTTGAACAAGAATATTGGTAGCTTCAACATTTTTTAAAGAAGTTTCTGCATGGGTTGTTGCTGTGATTAATCCCATATAGCTACCTGTATAAATATTGCTACCATGAGAAACAACAATGTTGTCTAACGTAACGTTTTCGAAGGAGATAGGATTCGAAATTGTTGCAAATAAGCCTGTGTATGTATTGCTTGTTCCGGTGTAATTATTTTTGATGAAAACATTTGAAAATGTAATGTTCTTTATAAACTTTGTTTTCTCGGTTGGCACAAAGAAATATGCAGAACTTGCTGTGGATTTCAGACACAATCCAGAAATTGTGTGACCATCTCCGTCGAGACTTCCTTGAATGATGGGGTCGTAGGAATTTAGCCAGCTTGTGGCGCAGGTGGAGTCCTTGGCTCCAAAATCCAAATCTACGCCTAGTTTGTAAGTGAGGTCGGTACAGCTTCCTACATCGATGGCGTAACGGCTAACGAATGCATCCTTTGTCTTGATGGTTAATTCGCAATTTGCGTCTAACGTGTAGTCGGTACCTTCGGTTAAGGCTGCAAGGGCGCTAGAGGCAAGGAATGCAAGAACTGCAAGGATTTTGTGAAGACTGATCTTTGCTTCTTTTTTCATAATCAAATCTGTGTTACTCATTGAATTGTCCTCATTATCCCTTAGAATGCATAGTTCAAGCTGATTACACCAAAGTAATCGCTGTATTGTTCAGACCTGGAATCAGGACGATAGTTGTAGATAGTTCCAAAGGTGTAATCGGAATACAAGTCCTTTGTATGGTGAATTCGTACTGTTGTAGATGTATTGACATCCGCTTCACTTTCGTTAGTTCCGTCACTATGGCGGCGCACAAATTCCTGACGAATTTCGCCGCTAAGCATAACGTCTACAAAGTTCTTGACGACTTCCATTTCGAATTGATCGCTGAGGGACCATTCAAATTCCTTCATGTTATCCCGGTCATAAATCTTATAGCGGGGGACGAACATAAATTGGTTACGAATCCGTTCTGTTTCTGTAGTAAGCGATATAGGGTAGCGTTGCTCGAAATAGTCTGTACTATGGAAATGATATCCGAGGTAACCATAGGTCTTGTCGCTAAAGTCAAAATGGGACAGCAGGGAATCGTTTCCGAATTCAGACAAATCCGTGCGGAAGGACCAGGAGGCTCCCACCTTCAGGATGTTTTTGTAGAATTTTAATCCAATTTCTGTTTCTACAGTGTGCTTTAGGAATTTTTCTTCAAAGTCACTTGCAAAGTTTTCGTATTCCGAAGCAAGATGGTAATATTCGAGGAATCGTGCTGAGTCAACGGAAACCTCTCCGTAATCGCCTTCCATTGTGTAGATGTTGGAGTTGCTGTTGGGCTTGAACCATTCGTCGTCAAAGACTCCGGTTTCCGGATCGAATTCTGCGTACAATCTTGTAGCACGATGGCGAGTACGGTAATTTAACTTGTAGTCAAGCGATAGTTCCAGGTTTCCTATGGTGAACTTGTTTTTTAAGGCTGCATTATGGATATAGAGGGCACGAAGTTCGTCTTGGTCATGGTCTTTTAACCACTTGGAAGAAGGTTCTCCGAACAGACCCGCCGTTGTACCTTCGGAAAAGCCGAAAATGTTGGCCTTGTCTTCTATAGAGGCGTTTTCAACATTCAGGTCGTAGCCCAGGTTAAGTCTCCAGAACTTCTTGATGCGCTGCTCAATGGAGGCTCCCAGTTCGCGAGAATTGCTGAGCTGGTCGGGGGAGCCTGCGCTGTAGAACTTGCTGCCGACGAACTTGTAGTACGCGTTCAGTGTGGTGCTGCCGATTCCCCAGCGCATCGAGGCCATGACGGCGAAGTTGTTGCCGTCCCATTCCGAGATGTCGCCCTGGTCGTCATCGTTCTTGTCGTACTTGCTTTCTGCTTGCCTTGCCTGCTTGATGAGGGCTCTCAGCTGCTCCCTCATTTCGGAGGGCGCCATGCTGGTGTTGTCGCCAAAGATTTCCTCCAGGGTCTTGCGATCCAGGGTGGCGATGATCTTGTCGTCCCTCATGATTCTGCGGAGCAGTGCGAAGTTTGATACTGTAACTCCGGCCTGCGAGAATACGCTGTTGATGGCGCGTTGGGTGCGAGCATCAGTAGTATCTGCTGCACCGATGGCGACCTGTCCGTTCAGCTCGATGTTGCCTGGCCAGAACAGCCAATTGCCCTCGGCAAAGAATGTTCGAGAAGAAATTTCCGGATCGATGGTGTTCTTGCTGGAGCCCATGCCATCGCGGAAGAACGGGTCTTCCTTGTAGTTTTCGCTAGCAATAAAGCCGACGGTTCCATTAAATCGTCTGTGCATGTTCCAGGTGATCATGCCTCCGGCCACGACTTCCTGGGGTTCGCCTTCACCATCTTCTACGTAGTCCTTGTAGATGTCGGGGTTCCTTTCGCCCACCAGCTTCGGGCGATCCGTTTCGCCTGCAAAGACCGTTGTCTGGAAAGTTGGGCGTTCTCCGGGTTTCTTCAGGTAGTCCACGGTGTAGCTTGCGCCAAAGACGTTGATGCCGTTCATGTAGGTGGTGCCGCCGTTCATGTAGGTGTCACCCAGAGAAATCTGGCGAGTTGCGTCGGTATAGGTGGCGTTTACCTTGTGGACATTCCATTCGTTCCAGTGGTCGCTGCCGACCTCGGCCGTGAATTCCATGGTCTGGCCGTAGGGGGATTCCAGCTTTAAGTAGGTGCTGTAGTTGCTGAATAATCCTGGTACTTGGAAGTAGTTGTTGTAGCGGTCCCCGGACTTTACGGTATCGTGTTCCATAACAAAGTCTTCGCCAGTTCCATTGTGGAGGGTTCTTACCAGGTGGTAGCCCACCTCGGTAGCCACGTTACCGGAAAGGCGCCATTTCTTGGGTGGCTCCTCGTAAATGTTGGTGGGGGAGACCGTTTCTTCGCTGGCCTTGAACTTTTGGGCCAGGGCGTTTTCTGGCGGGGTTGGCAGGGCCATGGCGATGTCGTTTGCCTGTCCTGCGGTGTTGACCCTGTTGTTGCTTGCCGCTTCCATCATGGCCTGGGTGGGCATTTGAGCTGTGGCAAAGCCGATGTCGTTTTCCTGCACCCTAAGGTTTGTAAAGTTCAGGGTGTTCTGGCCCAGGTCCACGAAGCCGAAGTCGTTCTTCGTGATGGATACATTGGAAAGATTGCTGCTGGAATTCCTATCGGCAAGGTAGCCGGCCTTGCCCCCGGAAATTTCAACATTGCCTACGGCGACGGAGGATCCCTCGCCGGCGAAGATGGCTATGCCAGAGCAGTTGCCGAAGGAGGAATTCTGCAAGTTCGTGCTGGATTTCTTTAGGGACAAGCCGATGTTTGCGTTTTTAACCTTAAGGTTGCGGATGTCGGCGCCTGTGTTTTCCAGGGCGATGGCTGTCTCGGCGTTTTCTATTTGCAGGTTGTTGAGGGTCGCTCTTGTTTCGCCTGTAATGGAGACACCCTTCCATTTTTCCTCGCCCTTGAGCAGAATGGGGGATTCTTCTTGGCCGACGGCCGCCAGGGCGCCGCCTTGAACGTTGAAGCCTGTGCCTGGTTTAAAGAGGATTTCTACGCCAGCGTCAATGACCAGGGCTTCATTTTCGGCAACTTGCAAATCGGCCGTGGCGATATAAGGGGACTTCGCCTTTGTCAGGAATCCGCTGAGGGAGCCTGCGATTTCTGTGTAGACCACAGGGACGCTTTCGTCGGGTTCACCACGGTCTTCGACGGTGACTGCGGTTTCGGCTGCAGCAGCTTCTACGGGTGCGGCCTGTGGTTCTTCTGCCGTGGCCTGCAGCTCTTCTGCCGCGGCCTGCTGCGTTGTATCGGCAGGGGAGAGCTGAGTGGAATCGGCTACTGACTGCTCGGCAGGCTGTGCCACGACCTCTTCTGAGGGTAAGCTGGAGTCGGCTGCGGCCGGCGCCGTTGCGGTAATGGGCTGCAGGACAGAGTCTGCAACAGCACTTTCTTGTGCAGAGGCAAAGGCGGTAAATGCTACGGAGGAAATCAGAAATTTTAAGTACTTCGCTTTCATTATTTCACCTCGTAGATCTTGGTTGCAGAGGCTGTGCGACCGCTCTTGTGCTTCACGATGACCTCGAGCTTGTGGGTCTTGCTGCGGAGAAGTTCCACGGGCACGTCGTAATCCAGGGATTCAATTTGGCTGGTGAGCTCGTGGAGAATCTTGACGCCGTTCTGCTTTACGGTAACGTCGTAGATTTCGGCGATGCTGGGCAGGTCTATCTTAAAGCGCAGCGTTCTTTTTAGGAATCGGTTTCCGTTGTCGGAGTGGTTGCTCGGGTTTTCGGGCGGAATCCAGATGACTTCCTTGCCCTTTGCTCCCTTAATTTGTACGCTAAAGAACTTGTCGGGGAAACATCCCAAAGTTCTTGTGATGGAGGCTTCGTTTTCAGCCTGGTCCTTGGCGACGAATTCGTATTCGTGGATGCCCGGCTGCAGTTCAATCTTTGTGGAAATATTCTTTTCCAGAATGTTCGCCTTTCCGGTTATGTTGTCTACATTAGTGCGGAAAATGCTGATGTCGTCTTGTAGGTTGCCCACAGAAACAAAGGCTTTGCAGCTTAGGGAGTCGTAGCTGATTAACTTGATCAGGGGTGGCTGTTGGTTCACCGCCTGGCAGGTCTTGGAAATTTGCAGAGGAATTTCCTGGGTGACGGTCTTGCCCTCGGCTTCCAGTTCCAGCTTGGCAACCTTGGTGTTCCACAGGCCGTTGCGGTCTGTGACGGTGATGTTCTGTGCGAATGGGTGAGGCTTGCCGTCTGCGACCTTAATAAGGTTTGCCGAGGTGTAGGAACTGCCTACGCTAATTGTCAGCTTGGCGGTAGTATCCAGCGTCTGGTAAGTGCCTTCGATGTTCAAGCCCTCGTCGCAGACTTGTGCAGGAACCTTGGAGGTGATGATTGCTTGGCTCACGATTTTTTGGTCCGCGGGCTTATAGAAGGTCTTGGCGTCGGCGCAGCTGAAGTTTCTGCCCATGGCGGAACAGTCCAGCCGCAGCTTCTTTTCGCCCGTAGCAATGGAATCCAGGGGGAGGGAGGCAAAGAAGTTGCCGTTGGATTCCAGCAGGATCGGTTCGCCGAAGAAGCTTACGGTAGCTCCGGCGGAGCAGCGGCCGTGAATCTGGATCTCCTGGTTGGAGACTGTGTCGGGGAGGGCGTCGATGGTGCAGTTGACTTGCTTTCGTGCCTCTTGGACGGAGCGAGTGTAAAGGGAATCTTCTTGGTGAATCAGCTTGACGATATCGTCCAGGGGAATGGTCTTGTCCGAAAGAATACTTATAACTGCATCGTGGAAGTCCGGTTCACCTGCCGAAGCCACGTCCAACACGACAAGGGAATCGCGGTCAAAGACGATCTGCCCGCCGTGGATCAAGACGGTCTGGAGGTTTGCCTTGTCTACCTGCAATGCGCCGTTTCTTAGACCTGCCAAGAACACGTCGCCGCCGGCAAAGCATCCTTCTGTACCGCGGATGGCCGCTGCCATAACTCCTGTCTTGAACTGGAAGCTGGAGTTGCCGTTCTGCTTTTGCACAGAGAAGTCCAGCCTGCCTGCAATCACCATGATGTTGGTCTTGTAGTCGCCGTTCTCCTCGGAGAATTCGTCGAAGACCACCTTGGAATTTTCGCGGATGGTAATCATGCTTCCTTCGGGCTCTTCATCAACATGTGTGGGTGGCTTCGCCACCCTTTTTTGTTGACTTTCGCCTAAATTAAACAAAAAATGGGCTATTTTCTAAAATTTAATCGCCAAAAAAAACAGAAGAAAAAGCCCATGTCAAAATTATACAAA
>JAZLKH010000054.1:0-8964 GCA_045597545.1 Fibrobacter sp. | reverse complement strand
CCCAGCTACATCTGGCGTCAGGGCATCATGGCCTTGAAAAATCCCCGTGAACGCTACCGTGTGTTCCGCGGCTTCAACACCTTGGTGAAGCACCTGTTCCGCAAGCACGGCGAACTGGCTCCCGTAGCCCGCCAGGCCCCGACGATCAAACAGTGAACTGTTAAAAGCGAACAGTGCCGTTAACCGTCTACGGCATTCCGCATGCCGCAACGAAAAAGGCCCCGCTTCTTTTTGAAGCGGGGCCTTTTGCTTAAACTTTTGCAGTTGCGATTACTGTGCGCCGCAAGATGCAGGGCCGTCAACTTCAACAACCACAGTTGCAGAACCAGAGCAATCAGCAGCGGTCAGATTTGCTGTTGTATACCAGCTAGATGCCATGGCAACGCCATTCACGGAACCACCCACGGGGGCACCATTACCATTGCAGTAGAAGGTCTTGTTCTGGCAAGCGTAGCCAATCACAACGTTATACTTACCTGCAGCGGGGAACTCAACCTTGGACTGGTTGTCAGTGATGGTGTATTCAGCACCTTCGGTAACCTTCACGGGAGCACAGGTGACGTCGATAATAGTGTTATCGGTGTTACCGACCTGCAGCTTAGGAGCGTATGCAGCGGTAGCGGCAGTAAAGGTCTTGGTGAAGGTTGCTTCACCAGCAGCACCTTCCCATGAGTAGGTCAGCGGCATAGAGGTCGAAGTACAGCCCGTTACAGACCAGGCAACATCCGGAGTAGTAAGGTAATCGACAGCTTCTACAGCCGGTACACACTTACAACCGGTAATCGGATCGCCGTTCACCTGCAGCGGCTTGCACTTGATGGTTTCGGAAACGGTACCGAGAGTAACGGTTACGGAGGCGTCGACTGAACCAGAAGCGGCATAAGTTACCATGGAGCTGGTCATGCCACCTTCACCGGCGGCAACACCGGCAGCGCCGAAGTTCCAGTCGTACGCGGCCTTGATAAAGTCAGTCGGAGAGTAACCTGCATCCTTGTTCAGGGTAAACTTCCAAGTTGTTCCGCCACCCTTAGAAATCGGAGTCGTGGTCGGAGCGCAGGAACCGAGACCGGTAACCACTTCAATTTCCGTACCACCAGAAGAGGACGGATCCTCAATAATAATTCCACCCACGGAGGAGGAAGATGCGATGATAATATCCATTCGGCTAGAAGAAGACGGCGGCAGGATAGGCAAGTCACCACCCTCGGAAGAGCTGCTCACAAGGACCGGATCTTCTTCATCGCCACCATTCAAGTTACCAGCAGCCTGAACACAAAGGGGATCGCCCTTGCAGCTCTTAATGGCGTCATTCTTCAAAGTTTCGAGAGATGCACCTGCATCTTCGGCATCAACGTACATGTACTGGGCAATCTTGTCGTCACCCGTAAGTTCAAAGACATCGCCTTCACCGCAAGCCCAGAAGGCGCTTGTTGCGACGACAGATGCAAAACCTACCAAAAGTTTCTTGTTCATATAAAACCTCTTTGTCGTAATTTAAATAATTCTTTTGGAAAAAGAACTACTTAAACACTATTTTATTAGTCCTGATGGGCTTCTTCCACCGAAATTTTACGCTGTCCGGTGATAAACTGGTGCACATATGGGTTACTAGTGTTCTTAATCTCGTCTACCGTACCCACCTCGATGATGCGACCGTTGTAGAGCATGGCTATGCGGTCGGCCACCTTGAAGGCGCTCACCATGTCGTGGGTCACCACCACGGAGGTCACGCCCAGCTTGCTCTGCATGTCCAGGATCAGGTCGTTGATCACGTCGCTGGTAATGGGGTCCAGGCCGGTGGTGGGTTCGTCGTACAGAAGAATTTCGGGGTTCAGGGCGATGGCACGGGCAAGGGCCACGCGCTTACGCATACCGCCGGAAAGTTCGGAGGGCATCTTGGTGCGGAATTCCGGCACCAGGTTGATCATCTGGAGCTTTTCGGTAACCACGTCCTGGATCTGCTTCTCCGTAAGTTCCGGATGGTGCTCGCGCAGGGCGAAGGCGATGTTCTCGCCGGTGTTCATGGAGTCGAACAGGGCGCCCATCTGGAACAGCATGCCCATCTTGCGGCGGATGGTATGGGTGTCGAAGAACTTGGGCGTACTGATGGTAACACCGTCCACGGTGACTTCGCCGCCATCGGGCTGCAAAAGGCCGATCATGTGCTTAAGGATAACGGACTTGCCGCCACCGGACTTACCGATAATCACCATGGTCTCGCCACGGCGGATGTCCAGGTTCACATCGCACAAGACATCCTGGGGGCCAAAGGACTTCTTGAGTCCCTTGAGGCGGATGGCAATATCATTGGGGTCGATCTTTACATTGGGCATAGGTTACCTTCGAGCATCAGAAGAACAGTAGGGCGTCCACTACGAAGTCGGAGCAGAGAATCATCAGGCAGCAGCTTACCACCACGCTCATGGTGGCGATGCCTACGCCACGGGCACCGGCCTTGGCGTTTACGCCGTGGTAGTACCCCAGCAGGTAGATGATGGTTCCAAACACAAAGGACTTGATGACCCCGGACCACAGGTCCATGGGATCGAACAGGTACTGCATACCGGTGGTATAGGTATAGGTGGTAATGTCCAGGGCCAGCACGCAGACAATCCAACCGCCGATCAAGGCCAGCGCGTTAGAGATGATGGTGAGGCAGGGAATCATGGTGATAAAGGCGACAAAGCGGGGCAGCGCCAAGTAGCGGTAGGGGTCCAGGCCAAGTACCGTATAGGCGGCCAGCTCCTCCTTCTCCTTCATGGAGCCGAGCTCAGCCGAAATGGCACTGCCGACGCGACCGGCAAGCACGATGGCCGTAAGCAGGGGGCCAAGCTCGATGAGCACCATCTTGCAGGCGGCGGTACCTACGAACTTGTCGGCCACCAGGTTGTGGAACTCGAACTCGGCGCAGACCGTAGCCACCATGCCCGTAAAGATGGAGGTGACAAAGAGCAGCGGCAGCGAGGAGACGCCGATGGAAATCATCTGGCGTACGATGAGGTCCGGATTCTTGTGAATGTAGCGGAGCTGCTTCAGGGTATTCAGCAGAATGCAAATCACCTCGCCAACATTGGAAATACCGGTGACGATGATGTCACCGATCCAGACAATGGGGCGTAAAATCAAAGGCATCTCTTGGGCTCCTTAAAAGTCTGCAAAGTCGGCGCCGCCACCCATGTCGCCACCGTCGTCGTAGGTGTAGGCTCCACCCTCGCCGCCGTCCTGGCCTTCAGGTGTGGCGTCGTAGAAGGTGGTGTACTCGGGGATAAAGGTCATGGGGATATCCTTTACGGAACCGTTACGGTGCTTGGCCACGATGAGCTCGGCCAGGTACTTGTCCTCGTCCCTGTGAGTCTGAACGTACTTACGCTCCACGAACCACACCATGTCGGCGTCCTGTTCGATAGAGCCCGATTCACGAAGGTCCGAGAGCTGGGGGCGTTCGCGGCCCTTTTCTTCGACCTTACGGCTAAGCTGGGCTAGTGCTATGACGGGAATCTGCATTTCCTTGGCAAGGATCTTGAGGCCGCGGGAAATGGCGCCGATGGCCACGGCGCGGTTTTCTTCCTTGCCGGTCTTCATCAGCTGCAGGTAGTCGATGATCAGCAGGTCCAGCTTGCCCTTTCGCTTGAGCTGGCGGGCCTTGCTCATGAGTTCCATGATGCCCAGGTCGGCGTTGTCGTCCACGTACAGGGGGGCCTGGTTGATTGGCGACACGGCGGCGATGAGCTTACGCTTTTCGTCGGCGTTCAGGTAACCGTTACGGAGCTTGCTCTGGTCGATCTGGGCCTGGGAGCAGAGCAGACGCTGGGCCAGCTGCATGCCGTCCATTTCCAGGCTGAAGAAGGCCACGTTCTGGTGGTAGTTGATGGCGGCGTTTGCGGCAATGGTCAAGGCAAAGGAGGTCTTACCCACACCGGGGCGGGCCGCCAGGATAATCAAGTCGGACCGTTGCAGACCGTTGGTCAGTTCATCCAGTTCGGTAATGCCGGTGCGAATACCGGTGATGCCATCCTTGCGTTCGTTGAGGCGCTGCAGAAGTGGGGCAACGAAGTTGTCGATGGGCTTAAGGGAGTCGCGGACCTGGTCGTCGGCAATGGCGAAAATGTCACGTTCGGCATCCTGAAGGACCTCGTCGGGCAGAGCCGCCGGGTCCATGGAGTTCTTGATGACCGACTTGGACATGTTGATGAGCTTGCGGAGTACCGCCTTCTTGCGCAACAGGTCCATGTGCCAGGTGACGTTAGCAGAGGAGGCCACCGATTCCATGAGCTCGAAAAGGTACTCGCGGCCGCCTACCAGCTGAAGCTTGCCCATGGTCTCCAGCTCGGAGGCCAGGGTCACCAGGTCGATGGGGGTCACGTTGCGGTTCAGGTTGCAGAGAGCCTGCCATACCAGCTGGTGCCTTTCGAGGTAGAAGAAGGAATCGTCCTTGATGATCATGATGGCTTCGCCCATCACGTCGGGGTCGCGAAGAATGCCACCCAACAGGCAGCGTTCCGCATCCAGGTCCATGGGAACCTGGCGACCTTCAAAGTTATTCTGCTGATTATCTAATTCCGGCATATATAAATCCGCTGGAAATATACCTTTTTAAGGTGCAGGCAATGGTGGCCGCGCCTTGATTATCGCCGCACAAAGCGGGATTTGCCGAATTTGCGTCTTTCGGCCTATTTAAACAGGGTGCTGCGCGGGATGTGGATCTTCCAGGTGAGCCACTTCATCTGCTTGTCGTTCACCATGGCGTAGGGATCGATAAGCGAGCAGGTCTTGACGCCTGCGAAATCCATATCGGCGCCGGCCAGCTCCTCGAAGTTCTTGGCCTTGCCAAACAGCTGATGGAACAGGGGCTGGCCGAAGGTCACCATGATCTGCGGCTGGATGAAGGAGAGCTCCTTGGTGAGCATCTTCTTAAGGGCGGTTTCCAGCAGCGGCGAGAGGGGGCGTTCCGAGGATTTGAAGAAATAGGTGACGCCAATGTCCTGCTGAGCCATGTTGAGGTTTGCGAACAAACGAACAAGCATTTCGCCGACGGGGGTGCTGAAAAACTCGTATGGCGCAGCGCCCTGCTTTACCGCAGGCATAAGGAACAGCATCTTGGGATGCTCCGGGCCCATGTAGCGTACAATTTCCGCTTCCTTGGCGTAGAGCGCCTCGGACTTGACGCAATCGTAGAAGGCCTGCAGGGAATCTGCGGATTCAAACGGGGAGACGGAACGCTTGACGGGGCGCGGACTGGGAATGTTCTGGCCAGCGGCAACGGAGCCGAACATGGAGGGCGCCGGGTCCGAGGACATCTGAAGCGGAGGCGGATTTGCTGCGGCCGGGGCGGGGCGCGACGCGGACATCGCAGGACGGGGAGCAGGATTTGCGGGAATCGAGGCAGGACCCGTATTCGCGTAGGCTGCAGGGGCCGCAGGGGCCGTCGGAGGAATGGGCGGAGGATTGCGACCCGGGACTGCGGGGCGGCCGGCGAGCTGGGGCTTGCGGGTCAAGGCCCAGGGCTCGTCCAGGTACAGTTCCGTTTCGCCCAGGTCCATCTGACCCATGAGGTAATTGCGAAGTTCGCTGAAATCAAATTCTTCGGACATGGCTACCTCTACTTATTTGCCAGTTGAGACTGTGCGGCATTGAGCTGCGCGACTTCAAACTGCGCGGAGCAAAAATTCACGATGGTTTCTGCAAGAGAAATCTTGCTGCCCATGCTCAGCTCGGGAATGGGCTTGCCGTGTTCCACCAGGGCAAAGCGCACATTGTCGCGACCAAAGCCGCTATCGGCAGCTACGGGGGCGTTAAGCAGAAGGGCATCGGCGCCGGACTTCTCAAACTTTTCCGCGGCGTGTTCTACGAAGTGGTCCGTTTCAAGGGCGAAGCCGACGATAATCTGCCCCGGCTTGCTGCGGCCTTCACGGCGGGCAGCGGAACAGTTCCTAAGAATGTTGGGATTGGGCACCAGCTCGATCACTAGCTGGCTGCGGCTATCCTTGATTTTTTCATCGGCGGGGTGTGCGGGGCGGTAATCGGCAACGGCAGCGCAGTGGACAAGGACATCGGCTTCGGACAGGCGACTCATGACCGCATCGTGCATTTCGCAGGCGCTGCGCACCTTGGTGATTTGAACGCCACCGGGGAACTGAGCCTCCATGGGGCCAGCCACAACCTCTACATCGTAGCCGTTGGCGAGGAATACCGCGGAAAGAGCCACTGCGGTCTTGCCGCTGCTGCAATTAGAAATGTAGCGGACCGGGTCGATAGCCTCTTCGGTGCGACCCGCGGTAATCAGCACCCTGCGGGTGTTGTTACCAATTACGAATGACGAATTATGATTTACGAGAGAATCCTGACGAGCAGTTTCTTCAAGGAATTTCTGTGCTTCAGAAACAGGAACTGAGCCCGTCCCATTTTTCTTCTCGTAATTCGTACTTAGTAATTCATAATTCTCTAAGTGTTCCACAATCTGCGCTGGTTCCAAGAGCCTTCCCTGCCCCACCTCACCGCAGGCAAGCTCACCTGCAGGGGACTCCAGCACATGGGTCTGCTCAAAGCCGCGGAGCATTTCGAGATTACGCTTGACCGCCGGGGAATTGTACATGGCAACGTTCATGGCCGGCGCAACAAAACGCTCGCAGTTGCAGCTCATAAAGCAAAGGCTTACAGGATCGTCGGCGATACCAAAGGCGAACTTTCCAATCACATTTGCCGTAGCGGGCACCACCAGGTACAAGTCCGCCCAGCGTGGAAAGTCAATATGCTGGAATGGTCTTGCCTCGGGCGCCCCGTTCTTCAAGTACACCGGACACTTGCTGAGGCTAGCGAATGTCAAAGGCGCCACGAACTGCGTCGCGGCCTCGGTCATGCAGACGCGAACCTCGGCACCTTTCTTTTGCAGCAACCGCAAAAGTTCACAGGACTTGTAGGCGGCAATGCCACCTGAAACACCAAGGAGAATATGCTTACCGGAAAGATTCATACGTTTCTAAGATAGAAATTTGCTTTCCGCAAATTTTACAGCCCTGTCAGAAACAAACTTCAATAAGTAAGCAGCAATCATTATCACCGCAAATGTCAACGCAAGTAAACCCAGACAAAGCCAAGGGGTAAATTCGGCCACAGGACGGCCAATCACCTTCACCAAAGCCACCTGCATCCACACAATGGCACTATGCTGAATCAAGAAAACACAGTAGGTCATGGGAGCAAGCTTTGCAACGGCCTTCCCCACAACCGAAGTTTCCTTGATCCTTGTTCCAAAATTCAAGACTACAAGGAATACGGCAATTCCTGCAACAGCACCCAGCATGTCGTTTCTGAACCACGGCAGAGGGAACTCTCTCCACAAGCACAGAATCGCAAACACAGCCAGGGCAGCCCAACCCACAACCTTACAGCGCAGTTTAGGCAACAGATCCATCAGCAAAAAGCCAAGTACAAATTTTAAAATCAACGTTGCGGGGAACGCACAGATTTTCCAATCCCAACTATCGGGCCACACAAACTGCAGACCATAGCAGAGCACAAGTACGGCAAGTAGAACTATCCTGTTCTTCCTATAAGCCCAGGCAAGGAAGGGGAACAGCAGATAAAGCAAAACAATGGCACCAACAAACCACTCCCCGCAAAAGTAATAGGATTCAACTCCAAACAACTTTAGGTAGCCATCAAAGCCCACCACCGTAAGGAGTAACTTCAGAGGGTTTCCTGCAAAGAACAAGTTTCCGTCAGCCACCCAGTGGCGAAGCATTGCCGCCAAAACATACAAATTCAAAATCCAGAAAGCTGGATAAATGGCCTTGGCCCGCTTAAAGTAGAAAGCAGGTAAACGCCCCACGTTGCCGTTTCCATACTTCCTGTAGAGCAGCGCACCTGATAGCACCAGGAACATGGTCACAGCCACATTTCCAAAATCAAAGTTCGGTGTTACGCAAAAGAAATTGACTACAGGGGAAAAAGGAACCAAAGTGTACTCGCAACCAAAATGATACGTGACCACCCAAAACATGGCCAGCACGCGAATAATGTCGAATTCAAAAATGCGAGACTGCTTCAGAACTTTTTCCATACCCCAAAAATACAATTATACGGCATCTAAGTTCGCCGTTCAATATCCACTGTTCACGAAAAAAAAGAAACCCCGCGGCATTCACCACGAGATTTCTTTTTTAGTATTGAGTAATCAGCTATGAGCAGTCAGTTTTAGCCAGCCGCTCACGGCTCACACCTCATAGCTCACAGCTACTAAGCTTCTTCCTTCTTGGCAGCCTTCTTCTTTTCAGCAGGAGCGCCGCTTTCGCCGGGCTTGTGGGCTTCCATGAAAGCCTTCAGTTCAGCGGAGTCGCGGTTCTTGAAGAAGTCAACGACAGAGAGGTAGATCTTGCGGTTGTTCTGATCGATTTCAGTAACAACGGCCGGAACTTCGTCGCCAACCTTGAATGCATCGGCGGGAACCTTGATGTATTCAGCGGTGAGCTTGGAAACCGGGATGAAACCTTCGATGCCTTCGTTGAGTTCAACGACAACACCGCGGTCGAGCATACGAACAATCTTGCCCTTCACTTCGGCATCAACCGGGAAAGTGGAATCGATGGAATCCCACGGATCTTCGGTGAGGTGCTTCATGGAGAGGGAAATGCGACGCTTTTCCTTATCGACGGCGAGAACGACGCATTCAACCTTGTCACTCTTCTTGACCATTTCGTTCGGGTGGGTGATCTTCTTGGTCCAGCTCATGTCGGAAACGTGGATGAGGCCATCAACACCTTCCTTGATTTCGACGAATGCGCCGAAGGAAGCGATGTTGCGGATTTCACCAACAACGCGTGCGCCCGGGGGAAGTTCGGTTTCGATGGAATCCCACGGATCAGATTCCAGCTGCTTCATGCCCAGAGAGATGCGTTCAGCTTCTTCTTCGACCTTGAGAACGACAGCTTCAACTTCCTGACCTTCCTTGAGGATCTTGTTGGGGTG
>JAZLKH010000053.1:0-3943 GCA_045597545.1 Fibrobacter sp. | reverse complement strand
TCATGAAGCCAGTCTTAGCTTCCATTTCAAACACGCGGTTACGGCTGTTGACGCTGCGGCCCATGATCCAGTAGACCTGCACGAAGGACTTGCCATCGGGGCTAGTGCCGAGGACGATGCCACGACCAGGATACGGATTCTTGGTGAGAGCCTTGAAGTTTTCTTTTGCTTCATCTGTATAAGACATATTGTACCTCTTGTTAAAAAGTTTTGAGCTTTGAGTTTTGAGCCCGCTCACTTCGTTCGCTTTGAGATTGTATAATCGCGCCTTTGGCGCCTCTATCTATCTCATTGCTCATAGCTCATCACTGAAAGCTAGTCTACCGTTTCGGATTATAATTGTTCATCAGCACCATGGCTAGAGCTACGCAGAACATGACGACGCCACCCACAATCACTTGTTGGCGATGGTCGTATTCGCGCTTAACGTAACTGGGGTTTTCCTCGTTCAGCTGCTGCAGAGTCGGACCTTGATTCAGCTTTGTACTATCGATGCCGTAGATTTCAGCAATTTCCTCATCGGTCATATTCAGCGTACTGACGTATGCGGAATCATACTTGTCAAGCTTGTCAGCAGCCTCCGTTGAAACCGGCAAAAGCAAAGCACCTAGCAGCAGCAAAAAACAAAGGATGACTGCCTTGGATTGCTTCGGCGTGACCGCCTCGCAATGATTGCATCCTAAATTTTTTGCCACTGCGCTGATCACAATTTATTCCTGGGCCAGCTTGTCGAGAATTTCGTTCACGATACCCGGGTTGGCCTTACCGCCGGACTTACGCATGGTCATGCCCACCAGGAAGCCCTTCAGTGCAACCTTACCGGCCTTGAATTCGGCGAACTGAGCGGCGTTGGCGGCACAGACTTCGCGAACGATGGCTTCGATAGCACCAGTGTCTGCCACCTGGACCAGTCCCTTTTCCTTGACAATGTCTGCAGGATCCTTGCCGGTTTCGAACATGTCGGCAAACACGGTCTTTGCAATCTTACCGTTGATGGTCTTGTCTTCGATCAGGTTCACCAGGGCGCAGAGCTGTTCAGGCTTGATCTTCACAGCGGAGATGCCGCCTTCGATATCCTTGACCTTGGCCAGCAGTTCGGTGATGACCCAGTTGGCAAGCACCTTGCCGTTCTTGCAGTTCTTGGATGCGGCATCGAACCAGTCGCTGATTTCGCGGTCGTCGGTGAGCACCTGGGCGTCGTATTCGGAAACGCCAAGCTGTTCCATGAAGCGGGCGCGGCGGGCATCCGGCAGTTCCGGAAGGGTGCGGCGGATTTCTTCTACGAAGGCAGGATCGGTAACGAGACGAACCATATCCGGTTCCGGGAAGTACTTATAGTCGTGAGCGTCTTCCTTGCTGCGGATGACGATGGTCTTGTCGGCGTTGGGATCGTAGCGCTTGGTGCACTGTTCCACTTCCTTGCCTGCGTCCAGAGTGGCGGACTGGAGGTTGATTTCGGCGTACAGAGCCTTTTCCAGGTTGGTGAAGCTGTTGAGGTTCTTGATTTCGGCTCGGGTACCGAAAGGAGCATCCTCGGAAGCGCGCAGAGAAATGTTGCCGTCGCAGCGCATGTTGCCGTTTTCCATGTTTGCATTGGAAACACGGGTGTATTCCAGAGTCTGCTTGATTTTCTTCAGCACGAGCACTGCTTCTTCCGGGCTACGGATGTCCGGTTCCGTGACGATTTCGCAAAGGGGTGTACCGCAGCGGTTTGCGTCGAAGTGAGAGTCGGTGGGGCTCATGTCGTGGATCAGCTTACCGGCGTGTTCTTCCATGTGGATAAGGGTAATGCCTACGCGCTTCTTGGTGCCGTCTTCCTTGGTGATTTCCAGCCAGCCGTTCTTGCAGATGGGATGGTCGTAAACCGGAAGACCGCCAGTCTGAGTAATCTGGTAGCCCTTGGGAAGGTCCGGGTAGAAGTAGTTCTTACGGGTCCACATGGCTTCCAGGTCGATTTCGCAGTTGAGTGCGAGCCCCAGGCGAATGGCGTATTCCACAGCCTTCTTATTAGGAACAGGCATAGCACCGGGCATGCCGAGGCAAACCGGGCAAACGTGCTTGTTGGGAGTGGTATTTACTTCAATTTCGCAGCCACAGAACATCTTTGTCTTAGTGGCGAGCTGACAATGGATTTCGAGACCGATAACGGTAGAGTAGTTAGGCATATTAACTCCGTAAAATTTTACAGAGCTAAGATAAAAAAAAAGGAGACCCCGAATCTGGTCCGGGGTGACAAGCAGTGCAAAATCAACGTGCTATTTTGAGCGTAGTTAAAGAACGTCGTCCAGCAATACGACCGAAATATCCGTAGCGTAGGATATATTTTCATTTTCGGTCACAATGCAATCCGCACCATTAACGAATGCGGTCGCCAGGCGCAAGGAATCCTCGTTTGTAAGAGGATGGTTGGTGCGGGCTGCGGCGGCGAACAGTTCCGCAGCCTTCACGGAGACTTCTGCATTCACATCGCAAAGGCGAACATTGGCGGAGTGCTCAAAAAATTCACGGTACTGACGAGAAAGAACGGCCTCCCCTGCTACGCAGGCCTTGCGAGCAAGTTCATAGAGCGTAACCGCAGATGTCAAAACAGTTGCTTTCTTTTCGTAGGCGTAATCCAGAACAGAAGACACCACCGGGTAATAATCCGGATTCATCTGGAGCAGGCGAATGATTGCGCTGGTATCCAGAAAAAGAATGCGAGACTGTTCAATTAGTTTATTCATAAATTTCCATCTGGGCGATGTCTTCGCGCATGCCGGCACGGACCATTCTAAATCGTTCGGCCTTCGGATAGAAGTACCAGATCCACCATTCACCGCTGATGTCCGTACGCTTGGTCTTTATGGCAAAAGGCTTTTCGCCCTTAAAGAAATCACGCTTATGTGGAATCACATGTTCAAAGGGACGATACGTGTGAACCTCGTCGCCAGCCTTGCGCTCGATGAAGCCGTTGCCGCCCTTACTCCATGTGATGGTGACTTTACCGTTTTCGTCCTTTTCTTCCTTACAGGAATCGAAGCCACTGTCGCACCACTTGAAGCGCTTGTATGTAAAGGACTGTTCCGGCATATTGAAGTTTTCTACGATGCGGCGGTTGCCCTTGAACGTATTGTATTCACCTTCTAGCGTATAGTTACCGACGTTGTACTCGGAACAACCACGCTGAGCCACCTTGACTCGGCGGTTCACCACGGCGATATCCACGGAGCAGCCATCTTCGCTATAGGTCATGCGACCTTGACCGTTGACGTCGCGAAGTTCGATGTTGCTTGCTTCCAACTCGGCGCGACCAGTGGCAGGACCATTCTGGATGACGACTGTAAAGAAGCGGGGATTTGTGGGAGATTTCTTGAGGAAAACGCTACCCGTCGACGAGGCGTACTCACCGCTGATATCTGCGGAGGATTGCTTGAAACGAGCTAGGTCCGCACGTTTTACCCAAAGTTCATCACCATACTTACACTGGATAGGCACAAACCTGGGCGGTTCCTTGGGTTCAACAACTTCCCAGGTCACCACCTTCTTCTTTTGAACCTTGGTCTTGGGCCTTCCCTTCTTGTCTTTCACGACATTGCCCTTCTTGTCTTTCACCTGGACCCGTTCCTTGACAACGGTCACCTTCTTTATAGAGTCCTTGGGGATTGGCATTTCCTTGATCCAGTCGGAAAGAATCAATGAACCTGCAGGATTGGCTTCATCAACTTCACCCTTGAACTTCTTGTAAACGGTCAAAGATTCCTGGGACATGGCCAAGGAAACCATTAAAAACAGCGCCAAAAACAAAATTTTCTTCAAAATAGACCTCACTGGCCGTAAAAGTTAGCTTTTTATATGAAAAATGAAGGTAAAATCATTACATGAAAGTTTTTTTTACTAAAATTTAACTGTGGAATTAGTGAAAGGAGATTCCTAATATGAAGAAAATGTTCCTCGCCTCTTGCAT
>JAZLKH010000052.1:0-2918 GCA_045597545.1 Fibrobacter sp. | reverse complement strand
TCCTTCGCCAGAGGGCTACAGCTTCGATCACAGCGAATGGACCGTAGGGGACATTTCCCGAGAGGAATCGAAAAATCTCTTGACCGCAACACTTGCCGATGCAAATGGCGCCCATGCAAAAATTGTCCTGGTAAATCTCGCCGACAGCAGCGTTGTTGACCTTGCAGAAGGCGATGAACTTTGGCATCCGTCTCTTTGGATTGCGGATCAGAGCTGGCGAAAGCATGGCGGTTCTGTTGACTTGGATAGCGCCGGTGTCTATTTCTGGTACGATGAAGAAAACGCGTTCACTTCATCGTCCGTAGAACTGGGGATGAAGCTGCAGTCCTTTTGGAAAAATCATGACGATGTGGAGTTTATTTCGCTGGGAAGCTCCATGGTTTTAAACGCCGTGATAGAGGATTCCATAAGGACATTTAAAACAGTTAATATGGCGGTAACGTTAGCGGATGTTCATTTGTTTAAGTATCTGTTGGAAAATTACGCTTACGCTTATGCCCCGAAGTTAAAGGCGGTGATGCTGGAACTTTCTCCAGGACTGCTGTTTAGAGCAACTGGTGATTACTTGGATTATCTGAAACTTTATTCCCCTGGTCTTCAGTATGACGAAACGCATTTGAACGTAGCCTCGCAAGACGAAATTGGACGCAACTCTCAAACGCAGGAGTTTCCGCGAGACCTGTTTTCGCAAAATTACATAGGCGATTCGTTCCTGCTTCCTTCGGTGTCTTGGCAAGATGTTTTTGTTTCGGTCGATACAACGGCAATGCCCGTAAATTCGAAAGTTCTTGAAGGCAATTTGAATATAATCAAGGAGCTAAAGCAACAGGCCGATTCCTTGGGGATAAGTTTATTTATGACGATTACCCCGAGAAATCCTGATTATCGGAATACCGGATCTTTTGGCTTATTTGGCCCCAGTAGAAGTGTTGCCTCGACAATTATACAGAAAATTGAAGACATGGGAATTCCTGTCTTTGATGAAAATAGGGATGGCATGCACGACTATGGTCCGTCAATGGCGTATAATAATTCCCATGTAAGTTTTCTGGGGGCGGCCCAATATTCTTCGAGATTAGATTCCCTTCTCAGTACGTTAAGGAAACCTTGAGGTAAGCTGTGAAAAGAAAGTATGGACTCCGCTTATCTCTTTTAGCAATGCTTCTGACGTCTTGTTCAGACTCGTCTTCCAGTTCGCTCGTTTCTGATTCCATGGACGATGTTCCTATTGCGTCGGATATGCTTTTAATCCGATCTCAGGGGCAGGTGGTGGCCCTTGGTTCGGACAATCCCGCTGCGGGGGTAAATGAACGACCCTCGATGAAAGTCTCATTCTCTTATGACTATCAGGTGGGGAAACACGAGGTTACCTGTGAAGAGTATAACGATCTGATGAAGACCTATGCCTCGGCAGCGTCCCTAGAATGCAAGGGAAGTTTTCCTGCATCCAATGTGACTTTCTACGATGCAATTTTATTTGCCAATGCCCGTAGCAGATCCGAGAGCTTGGATACGGTATATAGCTACACGTCGGCGACTTTTGATAGCGACGGCCACTGCGTTGAACTTTCCGGCTTCAAGTTTCACCCCGACATAGCCGCCTATCGTTTACCCACCGAGGCGGAATGGACCTATGCTGCATTAGCGAAGTGGTCTCCAGAAAAAGGCTGGAGTGCAGAAAATTCGGATTACCAGGCGCATGAGGTCTGTACCGCAGGGATTGTCGACGACGATGAGCCTTGTGATATGGCCGGTAACGTGATGGAATGGGCTAACGATTGGCTTGGAAGGTTCAAGGATACAACGCTTGCGAACTACGTGGGTGCTCCTGATGGGGGTTCCCTTGGCGAAAGGGTGATGAAAGGTGGGAGCTTCCGTAACGACGAGGCTGGAATGAACATTTACTCCAGAGGCGACATCTATGTAGTCACATCTTCTAGCCGTGGTGATTATGTAGGATTTCGCCTGGCTTACGGAGCTATCCCCGAGGCCACTTGGATGTCCTCCTCTGGGGTTGTGAGCGAGTATCGTATTGTTGTTTTGGCAACATCTCATCAGGTGAAAACTTCAACGGGAACGTTCCAGACGAAGCTGGCCTTCCGCAATGATGTTACGGGTAACCTGGCCTACGTTGATTTTTCCAGTGGCAGGAATTCCGTTGTGGAAATTCGCGACACCCTGGATGTGTACCATCCGGAAATATCCCCCGATGGAGGGAAGGTAGCCTTCTGCACGGGCCTTGAGGGTGTTTCTGGAAAGTCCAGCCTCTATGTGAGGGACCTGAATTCCAGCGGCAGCAATCTGGTGAGACTGGATGTGAAATCCGCCGCCATTCCCCGTTGGCGGGTGCTACCCACGGGGGATACTGTGATCGTGTACGTCACGGAGGCCGGCAACAACAAGCTGACGGGGGATTTTTTTGGCCAGAGCACTTGGCAGGTCCCATTCGCAAGGGGGAAGTTCGGCACGCCGCGTAAACTCTTTGACGGGGCGTACCATGGTGGCATCAGCTACGACGATCGTCTGGCAGTAACCGGAGCCCGCCTCCTCCGAGCTCGCGTATCGGAAAGTTCCTCCACGCTGACGGAGTCCGCCCAGGATACGGTTTGGTACGCCTCGGAACAGGCCTGCAACGCAAGCCTCAGCCGTGACAGTTCCAAGCGAACTCTTTTCCTGGACTTTGGGGGCTCAACCGGTCGCAAGTTCGCGGGCTCCAGCTACGGGACCCACGAGATGCTCCTTGTGGCAGATAGCCTGGGCGGGCTGATTCAGGGCGTTCCTTCGCCAGAGGGCTACAGCTTCGATCACAGCGAATGGACCGTAGGGGACATTTCCCGAGAGGAATCGAAAAATCTCTTGACCGCAACACTTGCCGATGCAAATGGCGCCCATGCAAAAATTGTCCTGGTAAATCTCGC
>JAZLKH010000051.1:0-6639 GCA_045597545.1 Fibrobacter sp. | reverse complement strand
TGATAGGGAATTAGAAAATGTTTTCAAGTTCACCTAAGCATTCGAAGGAGTTCATTATGTGTAGTGACTGTCGAATGCCGAAAGGCATGCAGAAGAATAGATAACTGCTTCGCTCAAATATCAAAAGTCCTTGATGGTTTGGTCAAAGCAAGTAGTTAATCAAGTGGAAAAACTTAAGGACGGAAGACCTGGCGCGGTGTCGGGCGAAAATCAAAATCAGAAAATCGGGCCGAATAAAGTCGGTAAAAAGGTTGAACAAACCGGTTTCTGGGTATTACCAAATCAAAAAAAAGGATTTCAAACATGTCTAAGATTCATAAGTCTATTGCAGAACTCGTTGGCCACACTCCTCTTGTTGAACTTTCCAATTATGAAGAAAAGTATGGTCTTAAGGCTCACATCATTGGTAAGCTGGAATACTTGAACCCCACAGGTTCCGTGAAGGACCGCTTAGCCCTCGCTTTGATCCAGGATGGTGAACGTCGCGGCCTGATTAAGAAGGGCGACACGCTCATTGACGTGACTAGCGGTAATACGGGCATTGGCCTTGCCGGTATCGGTCACGCTCTTGGCTACGAATTTGAACCTTACCTGGAACCGGGCACCACCATCGAACGCGTCCAGATTTTTGAAGGCTACGGTTTGAACGTAAAGTCCTTCTACGATATCGAAGAAGTCAAGGACTTCGAAAAGACCGGCTTGGTACTTGATGATTTGATTGATGGTATCAAGCGCATCGCAAAGGAAAAGGGTTTCTACTATACCGGACAGACTGTAAACGAAGCTAATCAGGAATTCCATTTCAAGACTACCGGCCCAGAAATTTGGGAAGACACGGATGGCAAGGTGGATTACTTTGTTGCAATGGGCGGTACTGCCGGCACCATCGTGGGGACTGGCCGCTATCTTCGCGAAAAGAATCCTGGCGTAAAGATTGTGGGTGTGCAGGCTGCAAAGAGCTCTCGCCCGGATAGCCCTGATTTTACCGGTCATATCGTAGATGGAACCTTGCCTTTGCATGGTGTGGCCGAACCTCTTGTGCCGACCCTCATCAAGACCAATCGCGATAACGGTTTCCAGTTTGACGAAGTCATCGATGTTAAGGCAGAAGATGCTTATGCAACCGCTCAGGAAACAGCAAAGACCGATGGCCTCTTCCTGGGAACTTCTGCCGCCGCCGCCCTTACCGCCGCAATCCAGATTGCAAAACGCCCTGAAGCTGCCGGCAAGAACATCGTGGTGATTTACCCCGATAACGGTTACAAGTACCTTTCTACGGAACTGTACAAGAAGCAGAAATAGGTGTGAGGGCGCACCTTCGGTGCTTTGAGCATTGAGGTCGCTCAACAAGTTGAGCTTTGAGGAACATGAAAATAGCGTGTGATTTTTGACGGAGTTTTTTTAGAATGAAATTGAATTTTGTACAGAATATTGCGTTGAAGACTGCGAAGTCTACTGAAGATTATTTGGAATCCGTTCTCCAGATTGTGAAGTATCTGAAGAATAACGAAGTGGTAACGCCGAAGGGAAAATATTGGAAGGTAAGCCCGGAACCGGGTAACGAATACGCTGGTGATTTGATGATTACTCCCAAGGGCCTTTACGCAGGCTCGGCTGGTATCGGCCAGTTTTTCTTGCAGCTTTTCGAAGTGACGAAAGATGAACAGTATTTGCAGGAAGCAAAAGACGCTGCGGAATACATTCTGAATACCTACGAAGGTGTAAAGTTCTTCAAGGATGTTTTGGAAGGTGCCGAAGGCGGCATCTGGCCTGTAAAGGGCTGGGGTACCAGCGTCTATGCGTCTCCGGCGGGGCAGGCCATCTTTTTGGATCAGCTTTACGCACATGTGAAGGATGAACGCTACCGCAAGTTCCTAATTCAGTCTGCCGATGATGCAATCGCCGCAGGTCATGATGACGGAAAGATCCTTCACTGGTCCACGGAAGCGGACTTGATGGCTGACGGTTCCTACGCTTTCTTCTTCCTGTATGTTTATCGCAAGACTGGTGACGAAAAATACTTGGAAGCTGCAAAGCGCGTAGTCGCCTTTACGGACACTCGCATCACTCACGCCAAGGAAGGCGGCATTTACTACAAGAATGTTGACCTCACATTGGTTGGCTGGAAGTCCAAGGAATCTGCTTTCCCCAACTTTAGTCACGGCGCTGCAGGTACGGCATTCCTGAATGCACTTCTTTACGAAGAAACCAAGAATCAGGAATATCTGGACAAGGCAAATGAAGTGGTGAAGTTCCTTGCGGCCATTGCAGAAGGTGATGAAAACGGAGCCTTGATTCCGTACCTCTACAATCCGGAACTGGGACGTTTCCATGACTTCTATTATCTAAGCACTTGCCATGGCCCTGTGGGAACTTCCATTCTTTTCCGCAAACTTTATGATATTACCGGCGACAAGGAAAACTTGCAGTGGGTTGACATTTTGACGAAGGGAATTCTGAAGGCTGGTGCTCCGCTGAAGCATACTCCGGGTTACTGGAACAGTTACTGCCTCTGCTGTGGCGCTCCTGGCGTTCTTGCACACTTCGTAAAAACTGCAGAAGCTCTTGGCGACAAGTCCTACATTGAACAGGCGAAGGTCACAGCAGACAAACTGCTGGGCGATTCCTTCAACGATGACAAGGGCCGTCGCTGGTACGCCGCATGGACCCGTAAGATTCCTGGCTTTGTGGAAACCTACACCGGCCTTTATGCAGGTGCTGCGGGAGCCGCTTCCGCGTTGCTCCAGCTTTACGCGCACGAAAAGGGAATCAAGGTTCAGACCGAAACTGTGGAATACTTGTTCTTGAATTAAATGTCAGAATGATATCTCTGCGAATTTAAAATTTCCGTACAACCTGAGACTCCTGGGTAACGAAATCCGCCCGGGGGTCTCTTTTTTATATGAAAAAAGCAGGACCTGAGTACAAGTCCTGCCTTTTCTGTATAAAAGTGAAAAATTATCCTTCGATAAATCCGTGGGGTTCAAAGCCCAGTTTGCGGACCAGTTCGAAGTCCTTGGCACTCTTGACGCCGGAGGTGGTCAGCATGTCGTCGGTGATTGTTGCGTTGGCGCCGCTCTTGAATGCGCGTTCGCCGTCGTCGCCCAGCACGCCGCGGCCGCCAGCCAAGCGCAGGTATGCTTTGGGGTTGATAAAGCGGTAGATGGCGACAATGCGGCAGAATTCGTCGTTAGAAACCTTGGGCAGATTTTCGAAGGGGGTACCCGGAATGGCGTTCAGCACGTTGATGGGAGTGGACTTTACGCCAAGTTCGCGAAGATCGATGCACATGTCGATGCGGTCTTCCATGGTTTCGCCAAGGCCCATGATGCCGCCGCTGCAAATTTCAAGACCTGCGGCCAGTGCGTTTTGCAGTACGCCTATCTTGTCGTCGTAAGTGTGGGTGGTGCAAACATCGGGGAAGTGACGGCGGTAAGTTTCCAGATTGTTGTGGAAACGGGTAAGGCCTGCTTCCTTCAACTGGTCAAACTGTTCGCGATTCAGAAGGCCGCTGGAGAGGCAAACGGAAAGCTTGGTTTCCTTCTTGATGCGGCGAATGGTTTCAGAAATCTGTTCCACATCGTTCTTGGTCAAGGTGCGGCCAGAGGTAACGATGGAGTAGCGGGGGATGCCTGCGGCTTCGCGCTTCTTGGCGTCGGCTAAGATTTCTTCGACGCTCAGCAACTTGTATTCCGGAGCGCCGGTGTGGTAGTAGCTGGACTGTGCGCAGTACTTGCAGTTTTCGGAGCAGCGACCGCTGCGGCCATTGATGATGGAACAGAAGTCAAAATTCTTTCCGTGGAGTTTTTCTCGAATTTCGTTGGCGGCAGCGGTCAGTTCGTCAAGATCGGCATCCAGCAACTTGATGGCGTCTTCACGGGTTGTAACATAATCTTCATTAAGAATCTTGTTCTTCAATTCTTGAACAAAAGACATATTTGCTCCTAAGTTTTGCGAAGGTTCCCCACAGTTTCGCCTTGGGCTTCGCGACCTTTTGGTTGATTAAATTTCGGCGCTAAATATAGAAAAAGCGGGGCTTGCCCGCTTATACATTATTCCGATAGTCGACAATCGACTCGTGCTATAGCTAGCCGATTGAAATTTCCTTAACGCCGTCTTCGATGAGGTAGGGCATTTCTTCGTGCATCACGGCGCCGCTGGCGATAACCTTAGGGTCCAGGTGCAGGTAGTTGATGTCGCCATCGGCCAAAACGTTTCCGTCTTCCATGTTATACAAAGGTGCGCGAACGCCGTACTCGTTGTCCTATCCGCAGATCATGCACATCTTGCTGTTGTGCTACTTGCTCACTACCTTGATGATTTCGCTCATTTTATTTCTCCAACATGTAGTCCAAAACTTTAGTTAACGCGTCGTTTGCAATATCCATAAACCTAGTACTTTCAGACGCGATCGTTTTTGCCTCTTGCACAAACTTGCAACCAGCGGCAACGCCGGCCTCGATTTCCTGGGCTCCATTCTTCACCATGCTTGCCATGGATTCTTCAGTTGCCTCTAAATGGAACTGCAAAGCTACGGCGCTTCCCAAACGGAAAGCCTGGTGCTTGCAACCTTCGCTTTCTGCAAAAGGCTCCGCAGTTACCGATTGCATTGATTCATCCAGGTCGGGAATATCGAATGTCTCCCCGTGCCAGTGGAATACGTTCACGGTCTTAGGTAACGGCACCTCGCTGCTGAATCCGTCCTTAAACGTAATAGGGAACCAGCCGATTTCTTTTTCGGGATTCTTTCGGATGGCTGCACCAAAGGCGCTGGCGATCATCTGGGCTCCCAGACAAATTCCAAGGATCGGTTTGCCCAACTGCACCATGTCGCGGCACAGTTCCTTTTCGCGCACAAAATACGGGTACTGGGTTTCTTCCAGAACGCTCATGGGGCCACCCATCAAAATGGCGAAGTCGATTTCATTTTCGTGGGGGATTTTGTCACCGGCGTATAGGCGCACAATGTGAACCTTGTGACCCTTAGACTTGAGATAGGGGAGAATTGCCCCCGGTCCTTCATATTCAACGTGTTGGAAAATATAAACGTCCATGGGCTGAAATATAGAAATTGCAAAATGCGAAAATAGGGCACTAAAAGGCATTATAGTTCTCATTTGGTACACCAAAATAAGAACAAATTAACGCAAAACGTGTGAAAAGGCGTTCGTTTTCAGTGAATTCCCATGAAAAACGCTCCAGTTCGTTCCGTAAATCGCCCTTCAAGAACGTGATGACAACGATTTTTACCGAAAATGTTTAGAACAAATTAAAAAATGTGATACCAAATGACCGGTCAATCCCGGTTTGGTACCACAAATTTGTGTTTTTGCGATTTTCGCGGAGTTATTTAAAGGGCTTCATCACCTGCCACAGCACGGCCTTATGAGCGTGCAGGCGGTTTTCTGCTTCTTCGTAGCTCATGTTCAATTCAAGATTGTCCATGACTTCGTCGGTGATTTCGTCGCCGCGGTGTGCGGGCAGGCAGTGGCTAACCTTCACGTGGCTGGGAGCGAACTTCAACAGCTTTTCGTCGATGCGGAACGGCAAGAAGTGAGACTGCTTGGAATCCTTCTGGCCTTCCTGACCCATGCTCACCCAAACGTCGCTATAAAGAATGTCTGCATCCTTAACCGCTTCGGTGGGATCGTTAAATACGCGGTACTGGCAGCCGTGACGCTTGAAATCAGCCTGGGCTTCTTCGATCACCTTGGCGGGCTGTTCAAAGCCCTTGGGGCAAGCCAGAGTAAAGTTCATGCCAACCTTACTGCACAAAGTAAGGAAGGAGTTGGCAACATTGTTGCCGTCGCCGATAAATGCAACGGTCTTACCCTTCATACCGCCGAGATTTTCTTCGATCATCTGGGCAAAGGCGATAGCCTGGCATGGATGGTAGTCGTCGGTCAGAGCGTTCACCACTGGGATGCTGCCGTATTCGGCAAGCTGTTCCACCAGTTCCTGCTTGAAGCAGCGGACAACCAGGGCGTTCACCCAGCGGCTAAGGCAGCGGGCAACGTCCTTGACGCTTTCGCGCTTGCCAAGGCCGATGGAATCCGGGGAAAGCAGCACGGCGTGGCCGCCCAGCTGGTTCATGCCCACCTGGAAAGTGGTGATGGTGCGCAAGGAGGGCTTTTCAAAGAACATGCCGATATTCTGGCCGTGGAGGCGGTCAGAAACCTTACCAGCGTGAACTTCCTGCTTGAGGCGGCTGGCGATAGCAACAGTTTCAAGAATCTTTTCTTCGCTCCAGTCGGCGAGGCGGAGGAAGTGCTTGTTACGATCGATCATTTTCTAGTCCTTTGAGCTTAGCGTTATGTCGGTGACTGCCGACGGGAAAGCCCTAATATATATTCAACTTTTACGAAAAGTGAAACGTTTTTTTGAAATTTTATTCCTTGGCAGAGATTATGCCATAGTAGATGTTCCATCTCGCGACTTGCCCGGAAAACAAAAAACGAAAAACGGAGTTTGTCACTCCGTCTTTCAATTCCTTAACAGGAAATCACAAGAGAATGCTAACGGAAATTAGCGAATTTTCTTCTTATGACGGTCACGACGACGGCGCTTCTTACGCTTGTGAGTCGCAATCTTCCTGCGCTTTCTTTTCTTTCCGCAAGGCATATTGTATCTCCGTTAAAG
>JAZLKH010000050.1:0-7693 GCA_045597545.1 Fibrobacter sp. | reverse complement strand
AATCCGCAAGTACCGCGTGATTTACGACTGCATCGAAGACATCACCAACGCCGTGGAAGGCCTCTTGAAGCCCACTCTGCGCGAAGGACTCAGCGGCGAAGCCGAAATTCGCCAGGTGTTCAAGGTACCCAAGGTTGGTCTCATCGCCGGCTGTATGGTTACCGACGGCGAAGTGGACCGCACCAGCCATGTACGCGTATACCGCAACGGCGTGGAATTGGGCACCACCGTGGTTCAGTCTTTGAAGCGCATGAAGGACGACGTGAAGTCTGTGGCTCGTGGCTTTGAATGTGGTATCGGCCTCAAGGGTTACGACGATATTAAGGAAGGCGATAGCTTGATCTTCTTCAAGGAAGTGACAGATGCACGTACCCTTAAGGACGTGGCTCGTGAAGAAGCCGAAGAAAAGGCCAAGAAGCAGGCGGAAGCCGCTCCCGAAGCTTAATAAAAGGAAAGTGAATGAGTCGTAGAACCGACAGATTAGACGAACAGTTCCGTGAGGAAATTTCCAAGATGATGCAGAAGGGTCTCAAGGGCCCTCGCGTCAGCTCCCTTGCTAGCATTACCCGCGTAGAAATCACCGATGACCTGAGCTATGCGAAGATCATGGTTTCTGTGATGGGTACTGACAAGGAAAAGCGCGACACCCTTATCGGTCTCAAGAATTCCGCGGGTTATATCCGCACCGTTCTTGGCAAGGCCCTCAAGATTCGCAAGATTCCGGAACTGAACTTTGTGCTGGACGAGAACTTGGAACACGCCATGCACATCGAAAGCATCTTGGCAGAGCTCAAGCAGAAAGGGGATTTGTAATTGTCCAATTCTGGCTTCGTCTTGTTAGACAAGATTGCTGGCGAAACTTCTTTTAAGGCCCTTTTCCCTCTGAAAAGGGTCTTTTCTACGAAGCGCGTTGGCCACGCAGGTACCTTGGACTTGCGTGCCTCCGGCCTGATTATCGCGGCTACGGGCCGCTGCACCCGTTTGCTCCCCTTTGTGGAAGCCAAGGACAAGTGCTACAGTTTTAGGCTGCACCTGGGCTATGAAACTGACACTCTGGAATGGGACGGCGAAGTGGTTATGAGCGATGAGTGCCGAGCCGTGAGTAGTGAGTCAAATGCGGAAAGTTTAAAGGTTAAAGAGATTTCCGTTGAGGATCTTGAGGCGGTGCTGCCGCAGTTCATGGGGGATATCGAACAGGTTCCGCCCAAGTATTGCGCTGTAAAGATCAACGGTGTCCGCGCCAGCGATCTGATGGAGCGAGGCCGTAACATCGAATTGAAACCCCGCAAGATTAATATTTCTTCTTTGAAGGTTTTGAACGTGGTGGATAATGCGGCTACGGAAGGCTGCTCCGGCCGCGCCATAGCCACCTTTGACTTGATTTGCGAATGCAGCAAGGGCACTTACATCCGCGCCCTTGGTCGTGACATCGCCCGTGCCCTGGGCACCTGCGGCTGCGTCTCCGGTATTCGCCGCCACCGTATTGGTAACGTGACCTTGGATAAGGCTGTTCGCGGTGAAGATTTGACCCGGGAGCATTTGCTGCCTGTGGATCAGATTCTTGACTTCCCGGTGTTGCGCTTTAACGAGGAGCAGGTGGCTGTCATTCGCCAGGGCAATTGGGTGCCTTGGAAGGAACCTGTAGAAGGCGTAGACGCCGAGGGTAATGTATTTGTCGCGGATTTGGATGGAAATGTGCTCAGTCTTTGCCTCTATGAACCGGGCCGCGTAAAGCCCAAGGTTTACTTGGGGGTGGATGAATAATGGCTGAGTCTTCGGTAAAACGCGCCGTGACCATGGGTAACTTTGATGGCTGCCACATGGGGCATCAGATGCTTTTTCGTTCTTTGAAGGCGGTGGCCGAAGCTAATGGATTGCGCCCCACGGTCATCAGCTTCGAGCCTCATTCCAACTATGTGATTCGTGGCGCAGGCGACCCGCTGCTGCTGACCACCACCGAAGAAAAGCGCGAGTTCATCGAAAGCCTTGGCCTGGATTTCTTGGTGCTGCCCTTTACTCGCGAAGTCATGAACTTGCCCTTTGACCAGTTTGTCCGCCAGGAACTCATCGAAAAACGCAATGTTTGCTCCATGTTCTTTGGCCACGACCACAACTTTGGTGCAGGCGGCAAGGGAAACTACGAAACTATCACCGCTGCTTTCCCGGAACTTAGCACCCAGATGCTTTCTATCGTGCTGCACAAGGGGGAACGCGTCAGTTCCTCTGCGGTGCGCACCGCTTTGGAAATGGGTGACGTGGAACGTGCACAGACTTATCTGGGGCGACCTTATCGCTTGTCGGGTACAGTCGTTGTAGGTAAGCGCCTTGGTCACACCATCGGTTTTCCTACTGCCAACCTGCAGGTGGAACAGTACAAGTTCCTGCCCAAGGGCGGCGTGTACGTGGCAAACGCTCGCCTTGCCGACGGTCGCATCTTCCGTTCAGTTTTGAATATCGGAACCCAGCCAACTACACCAGGCACCCATCACATGGCTATCGAAGCCTATCTGCTGGATTTTAACGAGGATATCTACGGTCAGCATCTGGTGCTGGACTTGATGGGTTATCTGCGCTCGGAGCAAAAGTTCGCTAGCATCGAGGATTTGGTGCGCCAGATTGGGATGGATGCGGATACCGCTCGCAACTATAACGGCAACCACTGGGCAGAATGAAAACCGTTCGCCCGGCTCACGGATTCTTAAACGATACTATTATCCAAGCCGAAGATTTCGCCCAGCTCGGCGTCGTTCATGTCGGCGAGCCAGGTTTCGCCTGCGTTCACCGTCATATTGGCGATGTTCTTCTTTGATTCCAGCAGGGCGTTGATCTTTTCTTCGAAGGTGCCCTTGGTAATAAAGCGGTGGACCTGCACGTTCTTTGTCTGGCCGATACGGAAGGCTCGGTCGGTGGCCTGGGCTTCGATGGCAGGGTTCCACCAGAGGTCGTAATGAATCACCTGGCTTGCGGCGGTTAGATTAAGGCCGGTGCCAGCTGCCTTCAGTGAAAGAATGAGAATCGTGTCTTCGGGGTCGTTTTGGAAACTGTCCACCATCTTGGTGCGCTGGGTTTGTGAACAGCCGCCGTGGTAGAAGTTGGCCTTGATTCCCAGTTCTTTTTTGATAGAAGCCTGCAGCAGTTTACCCATTTCGGCAAATTGCGTAAAGATCAGCGTCTTCTCGCCTTGTTCGCGGATAGACTTTAGAGTGTCCATGAGCATCTGCAGCTTGCCGGATTCTAGGATTGGAGCTGGCGAGGATTCTTCGGAGCTGCCTTCTGCTTCTTGAGACGCGGCGGGAATCTTCAGGTAAGTTGCAGGATGATTGCATATTTGCTTCAACGCGAGAATCATCTGCAAAATGATCCCCTTGCGCTTGAAAGCGGAGCTGCCGGTTCTGTCGCTACTTTCGTCGATATCTTCCTTCATCAGGTTTTCGACTTCGAGTTCGGCCATGAACTTTTCCAAAGTCTTTTGGTACAGCATGGCCTGGGACTTTGTGAGTTCTGCGTATTCATCCTGGATGATTTTGTCGGGAAGGTCGCTGATGATGGACTTGTCGGTCTTAAGGCGTCGCAGCATGAATGGCGCCGTGATCTTGCGGAAGTGCTCTGCTACGGCAGCGTTGCCATTCTTTTGAATGGGAATTTCGAAACGTTCGTGGAACTGTGTTGCGTTGGGGAGGATTCCCCTGTTGCAGAAATCCATGATAGTCCAGAATTCCATGAGGCGGTTTTCTACTGGGGTGCCGCTCATGGCAATCTTCATGGGGGCCTGCATGGAGCGTAGCAAACGGCTCTGGTCGCTATCGGCGTTCTTGATGTTCTGCGCTTCGTCGATGACGATGACCTGCCACCTCTGTTCCTTCAGCAGGTCCACATCCTTGCGGAAGGTTGCATAGGTGGTAATCAGAACGTTGGCGTTGAACTTCGTCAGGTCCCTGTTCCCGCCATGATAGGCGAAATAGGTGAGTTCCGGGGCAAACTTCTTGATTTCCATCTGCCAGTTGCAAAGTAAACCTGCTGGAACTACGACAAGGGCGCGGCCTTCGTCTAGCTTGCCTTCTTGACGCAACTTCAAAAGGTAGGTGATTACCTGCAGGGTTTTACCAAGGCCCATATCGTCGGCGAGAATACAGCCGAAGCCTACGTCCAGATTCTTGTACATCCAGGAGTAGCCGCGCATTTGGTATGGTCGCATGGTAGCGTTCAAGTTTGCGGGGGGCTCTATTTCAGATTCACTTCGCCAGGCTTCGATTTGTTCCTTCATCTGGTCTGTCAAAGTGACCTGGATGGTTTCGGTTTCCCCGTTGGAATTCCTGTTGTCGCCTTGGCCAAGTAGCCCAGCCTTCACAAGTTCCGCCTGGGACATGACTTCTACTTCGCCAGCCTGCTTCTGGGCAACGCGCTCCTTGAGGTTCTTTAAATCGTCGTCGGTAACTTGGATGTACTGGGACTTGTACTTAAGAAGTCCTTCGGCGTTTTCTGCCAGCTTGATAAACTCTTCGGCGGAAATCTGTTCGTCGCCAAGGGAAACTTCCCAGTCAAAGTCCAAAAGATCCTGTGCCTTGAAAACACCGTGGCTTAAGGAGCCGCCGATACGCATTTGCGTTTTAGGGCGGCCGATGTTCATCAGGGAACGTGGAAGTTCCGCCTTGATTCCAAGGACCTCCAAGCTCTTAAGGGAGTTCTGCAAGAAGTCCAAAAGTTCCGCCCCGTGCATGATGATGGGGGAGTCGGCCTTCAGTTCCAGGTAACGTTCCATGGGCTTGAAGTTTTCTGCCACACCATTTAAAATGCTGAGGATAGAAAGCAGGCGACAGTCGTTGTTTTCGAAGAGCTCTCGCAAGGGCGTTCGAACGGCGCTGTCTGTTCCGCCAACGCTGGCTTCGTTCATGACGAATACATCCAAGGCGATGTCCTTGCCTACTTCGGAGCATACGAATGCGATTTGCGCCCTAAAGTCCAAGGCGCTGTATACGGAGAACCACTTCTGGATTTTTCCGGGGATGGCGTGGGCATTGTTCGCCAACTTGCCGGAGACGCAGTTGAAGAAAAATGACAAAAGATTTTCGTGGTGGACCTTCTGCGCTGCGGGTTTGAACTTACGAGCAAAACGTAGCAGTTGGCAGATGAAAATGGAAAGGATGTTTTCGGCCGGAGCGGCCAACAGTTGCTGGTCGTCGTCCCGTGAAGTCAAGGCGATTGCCGCCGGTGCGAATCTTTCGTATTCAGCAACGATTGCCAAAATATCGGGCAGCATTTCTGCAGGCAGCCAGCGAACCTGGGCCACATCTTGCCCCACCCAAAAGACTTGGGGGTAGATCGCTCCCTTTCGAATCAGGTAATAGGCACCCATGAGCAGTCGGTGCAAAAAACGAACTGTCACATGGTGCATAAAGAAGTTCCCGCGGCTGACGGCGCAAAGGGCGCCCATGGCAGTAGGAACATCCAAGTTCGATCCGATGGTTTGTCCATCCTTGGAAATGCTGAAATTCCATTTCCAGCCAAAACTGTGGAATGCCTGCAAGGCCTCGCCTTCCATCAGGAAGGTCTTGTTGTTGTAGATTCGGAACTGTTCCGCGAAATCGTAGAAGGTGTCGAACTGCCCAAAGTACTTGCGACAAAGGTCCATCTCGTCGGCGTAACTTTTACGGAAATTGCCCGCGGGGCAAAAGTCGGGGAAGTTTGGCAACATGGCGGGGAGGATTTTGGAATAATCCCTCCACTCGTCAAAGTCGAACTCGGGGATGCGACCATTTTCGCTAGGGCTAGTTTCTGGAGCCTTTATCCCGTGAATCAGGCTTGCTTCGAATGGCGCTTCGATGTCTCCACTTTGTTCGGTGATCTTGAGGTCCTTTAAAAATTCAATGTCCATGCCGTGGATCTTGAACAGCACAAAGGGGTCGTCCACCATTTGCTTTGCAATACCCAGTAGCGTGGTCACCACGTATTTGCAAGGCACGGGATTCTTGCAGTCGCAGCCCATCTGAACGTCGCCAGCAACATTGAATAGGTTTACATCGCATTTGCCAAGAAGCAATTCAATGGAGTGGTTTAGGGTGCCGTTTGCAAAGGCCCGTAGTTCCGTTGGTTGCTGCTTTAAAAGGCTAATGAGTACGTCTGTCTTTTCCTTGGGTATGCGCGGAAAAACAATGTAGTTGTCGTGGGATCCGCCGTTGGGCCCCTTCACGTTTGAAATGATGCGGTTGTCCGTATATTCCAGCGAAATCAGCTGCCCGCGGCTATGATATTTCAGTGCGGTGGTTATGACCTCAGAACCCACGCCACCCAATAGCGTGTCCAGCCATTTCTTGCTCCACCAGGTGCTTCCAAAATATCCAAAATCCATTGCTCGCCAAATATAGCAAAAACTGCACAAGTGTGTAGTTTGTATGATTGAAAAGAGGCCGCGGAACTGTTCCACGACCTCTATAATATCGGTGATTATCTGACTTTTGTCAAAGAATTACTGTTCTTACTTCAACTCAGCTAGAGCCTTCTCATTTTTGGCAATGATGTCCTGCTGTGTTGCCAGCTTGACACGTTCTGCGTTCACGACGGCTTCCGGAGCACCAGAAACGAACTTCTCGTTGCTAAGCTTCTTTTCAATGCTTGCAGCGAAGCTCTTGGCCTTTTCGATTTCCTTTTCGAGGCGTGCGATTTCTGCTGCCGGGTCAAGGATACCTTCCAGCGGGATGAAGAGCTCGCCACCGGGCACAACAGCAGAGGCGCTGAACTTGGGCTTTGCGGCCTTCACGCCAACGGTAATGCTTTCGATGCCACCCAGTTCGGTGATGATGGCGAGGCATGCATTCACGGAAGCTTCGGTTGCTGCGTCGTCCACAGAAACAACGGCCTTCAGCTTGGTAGCCGGGGAAACACTGTAACGGCCACGGACACCGCGAACGGCTTCCACCACGGCGAATGCCTGGTCGAATGCGGCTTCGATATCCTTGTTGATGAGAGATTCATCAGCTGTGGGCCAGGGGCGGCTGATCACCATTTCGGAGCCCTGGAACAGGATGCTGTTCAGTTCTTCAGTGATGAAGGGCATTACCGGGTGGAGAAGGTCAAGAACATTCTTCAGCACGTAGCTGAGGATTGCCATGGCGTTCTTCTTTTCGGCGTCCAAAGTTTCACGGTTGATCACAGCCTTCTTGATTTCAAGGTACTGGCTGCAAACGTCATCCCACACGAAGCGGTAGAGGAAGCCGGCCAGTTCTGCGAAGTGGTATTCTTCCAGCATGCGGGTTGCATCCTTGATGGTGGTCTGCAAGCGGGAAAGGATCCACTGGTCTTCCAGAGTGAAGAGAGCCTTGTCCATGGGAAGTTCGGCGGTGAGAGCACCTGCCTGTTCCAACTGCGGGTAGAGGAAGCGGCAAGCGTTCCAAATCTTGTTGGAGAAGTTACGGCCGATTTCGAACTTTTCAGAAGTGTTGATTTCGGTACCGTCTTCCTGCTTTTCCTTCTTCACCGGCAGACGAACGTCCTGGTTGTCGGTGCAGAGACTTGCCATCACGAAGCGGAGAGCGTCAGTGCCGTACTTCTTTTCGATATCCATGGGGTCCACGCCGTTACCCTTGGACTTACTCATGGTCATGCCATTGCCGTCCAGGATCTTCGGGTGGATGTAAACGGTGTGGAACGGGATCGTACCCATGTTTTCCTGGGAGAACAGCACCATGCGAGCCACCCA
>JAZLKH010000049.1:0-27387 GCA_045597545.1 Fibrobacter sp. | reverse complement strand
TGATATAGGGGCGATGGGGGGTGATACGGGAAAAGTCTATGGGATACTTGGACTCTGTTTGAACTCCTATCATGGAGTTGTCGCAAAGGAAGTTGTTCTGGTTGTCGTAAATGGTTACGCTTTCACCGGAGATAAAGAGCGAGGAAATGTTGTAGCTTTTGAGGTAACTGGCTGCGGTGGTCGGGTCCATCCCCTGGATTTCTGAGGTCTTGGCCAGCAAGGTCAGACGATCCCCAAATTGTTTCATTTCGTTGCTGGCCGTAGCGGCAATTTGATTCAACTGGGATGCGTTGTTGTTGAAACTCCATTCCAGCATCAGCTGGGTCTGTTTCTGCGTAAACAAGAAGATACCGCCGCTGACTACGAATGTCATGGCTACGGTCAAAATCAAAATTGACTTGAAGATGATGCTTCTTGAAAAGCGTAGTATTGCGGAATCTCTCATAGGGGGCCGAAAAAATTATTGTTTTCTTTTTCTTCTAAAGTTGAACAAGAAACCGAGGATTACCATGACGGCAAAGACTAGGGGGGCCTTGGATAGATTTTCATTAACGATGTCGTTCTTGGAATCCGTCGCAGTAGCTTGCGCTCCGTGGCCACCATCGCTATGAATCGTCTCGTCGAACAATTTGTGCCAGGTTTCCTGGAATTCGGCCAAGGTCATGGAGCTTGCTGTATTCGCGTTCAGGGTCTTGTTGATTTCTGCGGTGTACTTGTTGAAAATGTCGTAGAGTTTTTCTTCGGTGTAAAGAGATGGAATTTCCATCAGTTCCCAGACGTTGCTGAACATGGCGACAAGAAGCTGTTCCAGGGACCCCCATTCGGGAATGGTGGTGTAGGTCTTGCCGGTTTCAAGCGCCTGAATCAATTCGCGGTAGTCGTCATCGGTAGCCCAATCGGCAAGAACCTTCCTTGAGGAGGGGAGCAAGCCAATCTGCTTGGTGTAGGCTTCCTGGTTTTCGTCATTTACCAGGAAAAGCAAAAGGTCTTTGGCTTCGGGGCGTGTATTGCTTGTCGGAATGGCCAGGTTGCTGCCTCCGATAAAGCTTACGCTGCCGCTGGTGCCTTTGGGGATGGCGATGACCATGACGCTGTCGGCACCGATGCGGGCGTTGGAAAGGCCGCCTTTGGCACCATCAAACCGTGTCTGCATTACGATTTCGGACGTACTGACGATGAATGCCAGTTCGCCGTTGTTGAATTGCTGGGCCACCTGGGCGGTATTTGTTTGCAAAACCTCGGGAAGAACCAAGCTGTCCATGACAAAGTGGAGGTAGCTGGCGATACCCAAAAGGGTTTCTTTGGCGAGAATGTTGGCCTGCCATTTGCCATTTTCGTTCTTCTTGACGAAGGACCCTCCGTTGCTCCAGACCCAAGGTGCGAAATTATGCGGAATGTTCCAGTCGCTTTTGCCGGGGAATGCGTAACCGCGTATCTTGGTGCCGTCGTCCAAGGTCTCACTTGCCGCATTAACCTTCTTTATGGCGTCGACAAAGCCTCTATAGGTGGATACGGATTCCTTGGTGAAGCCGTGTTCCTTGAAAATTCTCTTGTTGGCTAGGATGGGACGGATGTCTATGAACCAGGGGACGGAATAGATGATTGAATCGCCGTCGATGTGGGTCGTGTTCCAGCTGACAGGAACATAGCGAGTCGAGTCGATTTCCTTGAGCCAGCTGTTCAGCGGCTTGATCTTGCCGCGGGATGCAAAATAGGGAATCCAGGTGGTTCCGAGCTGGAGTATGTCGGGGGCTTCTTCCTGGTTTCCTTCCAGGGCTACGTTGATCCGGCTCCAAGCTTCGCCCCAGTCAAGAACGCGGACTGTTGTCGGGATTCCTGTTTTTTGAGTGTACAGCTCAAGACGTTGTTCCAGTTTTTCTTGCGGAGATGCTCCGTTGGGCATAATCCATACGGTCAACGGCTTTGGTGCGGCAAAAGATGCAGTTACGGCGAGAGCCGTGGCCATGATGGATGTTTTCAAAGAACCCAACATTGTATTTCTCCTTTAACGACCTTTCCCGGGTGGAAAAGGTTTTTGCAAAATTTAATAAAATCGCCAAAATACGTTATTAATCAAAACTTCTACGGGAGGCAATAAGGCTGGTCCTGAAACTTGTAATTTGAAGTGTGCTTTTTTGTGCAGATACTGTGCTTTTTATCACACTTAGTGTATGGGAATGTCGCTATGAAAATAATTTTTTTGAGGGTTTTCTCTGAAAAGCGCTTTTTTTTATTTATATTTTCATCGTCGTGAATACGATAACTCAATCCTTAAGGAGTATCAAACAATGAAAAAAGGTATCATTACCCTTCTCTGCGCCGGCATGATCGTTTTGACCGGTTGCTATGGCAAGAACGCATGCTTTGAAAAGCTGCACCAGTGGAACGGCACCCTTGGCAACAAGTGGTTGAACTCCATCGTTCACTTCATCCTGAACATCTTCGGTGTATACTGGATCTGCCTCGGCCTCATCGACGGCCTGGTTCTCAACACTGTTGAATTCTGGACCGGTTCCAATCCGCTCGCTGCTGGCGACTCCTACTTCGAAAAGGACGCTCAGGGCAACTCCATCGCAGCTGTCAAGAATGCAGACGGTTCTATGTCTGTTGAAATGACCACCGCTGCTGGCGAAAAGGCTTCCCTCACTCTCCAGCGCGACGAAAACGTTGTCCGCGCTCTTGACGCTGAAGGCAACCTCGTTGCTCAGTACGACATCGCTAAGTAATTTTATTTAACGAAATCGATTTTGGGAATCCTCGCTGAAAAGCGAGGGTTTCTTTTTTTTGAGAAAAAAGAAAAACCCTGAGGCCGTGACGCCTAGGGCTTTTTCATGGAGATAGTGGGAGTCGAACCCATGACCTATTGATTGCGAACCAATTGCTCTACCAACTGAGCTATATCCCCAGTTTTTATTGCCCAAATATATCATATCTAAGGCATTTCGTCAATACGATCTTTCTTAGGCTGTGTCAAGACATTGCGTACAAAAAAGAGCAGCTGACAATAAAACTCCATTTCGTAAACCCATCAGAAACTGTTTGTTGGCTGCGAAAATGGCGAAATTAGGCTGTTTTTGCACTATTTGGCGCAGTTGCAATACAATAAACATTCAGCAAGATCATAGCGTACAGTCTGGACTGACAGAGCCTGCAGTTAGAATACAGCTAAAAAAGTGTGTTTACGCAATCTGACCCTGGCCGTACGAAAAAACTTGACAGCGTCCTTTCCTTAGTTGCTCAAATGTTTACTATATTTGAATTATGACAAAGTCCATTGATATTCGCGATGCCCACGAGCATAACCTTCGACATGTAAGCCTGAATATTCCCCGCGACTCCATTGTGGTTGTTACCGGTGTTTCGGGCTCCGGCAAGAGTAGCCTTGCCTTTGATACGGTTCTCCAGGAAGGCCAGCGCCGCTTTGTGGAATCCCTGTCGGCTTATGCCCGACAGTTCATTGGACGAATGAAACATCCGGACGTAGAAAGCGTCCGCGGTATTTCTCCCACTATTTCTATTGACCAGAAGACGGTGAACCGTAACCCTCGTAGTACGGTGGGTACCGTAGTTGAAATTTTGGATCACTACCGTTTGATGTTTGCTCGTTTGGGCGTGCCACATTGCCCCACTTGCGGTCGCGTGATTCAGGCTCAGACCATCGACCAGATTGTAGACAATCTTTATGCTGGTGACGAAGGCAAGCAGATTACGGTGATGGCTCCCATCGTTCAGGAACGTAAGGGTGAATACCGTAAGGAACTGGCGGAAATCAAGGAAAATGGTTTTGTCCGCGTTCGCGTCGATGGCGAAATTTACCGCATCGAAGAAGTTCCCCAGCTGGTGCGTTACGAAAAGCACACCGTCGAAATTGTCATTGACCGTTTGACTCTGGAACGCAAGAACATGAGCCGCCTTCGCGAATCTTTGGAAGGCGCCTTGAAGCAGACCGATGGTAAGCTTGTTTCCTTCTTGTTTGGAGATGGGGAATACCGCCTGCAGGGTACGCTTCTTGCTTGCCCCAAGTGTGGCGTTTCTATTCCGGAATTGGAACCGCGATTCTTTAGCTTTAACGATCCCAAGGGCCGCTGCCCTGTTTGTAAGGGCCTTGGCGAAAGCTGCGAATTTGACGTGGACCTGATTGTTCCCGATAAGACACTTTCTATTAAGGAAGGTGCCATCGCCTGCCAGAAGAGGGATACCGGCGATATTATCTTCAGTAACTTTGGCTGGTACAATTTCCGCAACATCGCCCGGGAAATGAAGTTCTCCTTGGACACTCCTTGGAACAAGCTGAAGCCGGAGCAGCAGAAGGCTGTGCTTTACGGAACTCCTGATGGCTCTGAACGGGGCGTGATTCCTGTGATGCAGGAAATGTGGGACATGTGGCATATTTACCACTTCCGCAAGTACATGCAGATTGGCGTTTGCCCTGAATGTAAGGGAACCCGCATTAACCGCATTGCCAACGCTGTAGATTTTCACGGTCACAACATTACCGAGATGACGGATTGGTCTGTGGCCCAGTCTGTGGAATTCTTTAACAAGCTGAAACTTAGCGACAAGGAAATGCGCATTGGCAAGGAAGTGCTGAAGGAAATCCGCGGCCGCCTTGGATTCTTGAATGCGGTAGGACTTGGCTACTTGAATATTTCTCGTAAGGCGGCTACCTTGAGCGGCGGCGAAGCTCAGCGTATTCGCTTGGCCAGTGCAGTGGGCGCAGGCCTGCAGGGTGTGCTTTACGTAATGGATGAACCTAGCATTGGCTTGCATCCCCGTGATAACGATAAGCTCCTTGGAATGCTGGAACATTTGCGCGCCCAGGGCAACAGCCTGATTATTGTGGAACACGACGAAGACACCATGCGTCATGCCGACTACGTGATTGACGTGGGCCCCGGCGCAGGTGTGGAAGGCGGTGCCATTATTGCTGCGGGTACTGTGGAAGAACTGGAGAAGAACAAGGCTTCTCTCACGGGAGCTTACCTTAGCGGTCGTAAGTCTATTGAAATTCCCAAGGAACGTAAAAAGATTACCGCCGAAACTCCCAAGATCAAGATTTGCGGTGCGGCAGAAAACAACCTGAAGAACATCGATGTAGAAATCCCCTTGGATGGGGCATTGACGGTGGTGACCGGTGTTTCGGGAAGCGGCAAGAGTACACTGATTAACCAAATTCTGCGTAAGGAACTGGCCCGAGTTTTCTTTAACTCCGAAGAACCTGTTGGCAAGTTCGACCACTTGGAAGGTCTTGAAAATATTGACAAGGTCATTGAAATTGACCAGACGCCTATTGGACGTACTCCCCGCAGTAATCCCGCTACTTACACCAAGATTTGGGATGATATTCGCGATTTGTTTGCCGCCATGGACGAAAGTAAGATCCGCGGTTATACCAAGAGTCGCTTTAGCTTTAACGTGAAGGGCGGCCGCTGTGACGCCTGCGAAGGTGCCGGCGTAAAGATTGTGGATATGCACATTCTGCCCAGCGTTCAGGTGACCTGCGAAGTTTGTAACGGCAAACGCTTTAACGATGCCACTCGCGAAGTTTACTTTAAGGGAAAGAACGTCTCTGAAATTCTGGACATGAGCATTAGCGATGCTGCGGAATTCTTTAAGGATCAGCCCCGCATTGCTCAACCTTTGAACCTGCTTTGCGAAGTGGGCCTTGGTTACCTGACTTTGGGTCAGCCTTCTACCACGTTGAGTGGCGGTGAAGCCCAGCGCATTAAGATTGCTTCGGAATTACGTCGCCCAGGTACAGGCAAGACTTTGTACTTGCTTGATGAACCTACCACCGGTTTGCATTTCGAGGACATCCGCAAGTTGATGGAATGTTTGAATCGCCTGCGCAGCTTGGGCAATAGCATCGTGATCATCGAACACAATCTGGATGTGATCAAGTGCGCCGACTGGATTATTGACCTTGGTCCCGATGCCGGCGTCAATGGCGGAAAGATTGTTGCAGTGGGAACTCCGGAACAAATCGCAAAGAGCAAGAAGAGCGAAACGGGTCGCTACCTGGCTCCTATTCTTGCGAAAAAGCACGGAGAAAACAAGCACTTCGATCGCACCTTGAGGGCCGGCGAGGAATTGTCCCTGGATATTGAAGTCCATGGCGCCCGCAAGCATAACTTGAAGAATATTGACGTTACGATCCCTCGCCATAAGCTGACGGTGATTACAGGTGTTTCGGGCTCTGGCAAGTCTAGCCTTGCTTTCCATACGTTGTTTAGCGAAGGCCAGCGCCGCTTTGTAGAAACCTTGAGTACCTATGCCCGCCGATTCCTGGGGCGCCCGGACCGTGGAAGCATCGACTCTATTTCGGGCCTTGCTCCTGCCATTGCCATTGACCAGAAAAGCGCCAGCAAGAGCCCCCGTAGTACTGTTGCGACCCTTACGGAAATCTACGACTACTTCCGTATTTTCTGGGCCCGCGTGGGAACGCCTCATTGCTTGCATTGCGGAAGGCCTGTAGATTCCTATGCGGCAGGCGACTTGATGCAGTATGCCTTTGACCGTTGCGAAAATAAGATGGTGACGGTGCTTGCTCCTTTTGAAGTCAAGGACATTTTGAAGTTGTCCAAAATCTTGACAGAAAAGGGATACCGTAAAGTGTATATGGGCGATAAGCTGGTGGAATTGCCGCTGCCCAAGTTGCCTACCCGTGAAAAGCAGGTCCTTGCGGTTGTGGACCAGGTGGTGGTGAACGAAGATCACCGCGCCCGTCTGGTAGAATCCATTGAACGCGCCTACCGCGATGGTAACGGAATTCTGTTTATGGATTGCGATGGCATGGAACGTTTGTCGGCCAGCGAAAAACCCGGCTGTCCCCACTGCGGCTGGTACATGGACAGCGCCTTGAATCCTAAGCACTTCAGCTTTAATACCCACTGGGGAGCTTGTGAAACTTGCTTAGGCATGGGTGTCCTTAGAGATTCCAAACGCGAAGCGGGGAAGGTTTGCCCCGACTGTAAGGGCGAACGTTTGAAGCCTGAGTATCTGGCTGTGAAAATTGGTGGACGTTCCATTATGGATGTTCACCACATGAGTATCGACGAATCCCGCGACTGGTTTGCTGGCGTAAAGTTTGATGGCGAAAAGAATGCGGAAGGCAAGACCGCTGTTGCAGAACCTTTGCTTCGAGAAATCATCGGTCGCTTGGACTTCTTGAAGAGTGTGGGCTTGGGATACATCGGCTTGGATCGCTCCGGTGATACCTTGAGTGGTGGCGAATCCCAGCGTATCCGCTTGGCAAGCCAGATTGGCAGCGGCCTTGAAGGTGTGCTTTACGTTTTGGATGAACCTACCGTAGGCCTCCATGAAAGCGATACGGCGAAGTTGCTGGATACCTTGTATCGCCTCCGCGACCTGGGCAATACCCTGGTGGTGGTAGAACACGACATGAACATGATGGAAGCGGCGGACCACATTATCGATATGGGCCCTGCTGCTGGTGAATTCGGTGGCGAAGTCGTTGCCGAAGGATCGCCTCAATACTTGTCTAAGCCTTATGCCTTGCAGCAGTTCCCCCGAAGCGAAACGGTGAAGTACTTGACCCGAACCAATCCCATTGCCAATGAAATTGCTGCAGTACCTATTCGCTTAGACGGTCCCAATCCTACGGACTTCTATGAATTCAAGAACTTGACCAAGAACAACCTGAAGAATATTTCGGTGAAGTTCCCCAAGGGCGCCATCAGCGTGGTCTGCGGGGTGTCTGGAAGCGGCAAGAGTTCCTTGGTGATGGATGAGGTTTACCCGGCATTTAAGCGCAAGTTCCAGGCCCGCGGAAAGAAGAAGCAAAGTGGTGAAGTGTTGCTGGTGGACCAGAGCCCCATTTCTGGAACACCCCGCAGTACTCCCGCCAGCTTTACCGGTGTATTTGACGATATCCGAAAGTTGTTCAGCAAGCTGGAGCACTCCAAGGTGAAGGGCTTTGACTACGGTCGCTTTAGCTACAATCTGGCCCGAGGTCGTTGCGCCGCCTGTGAAGGTCGTGGTGCGGTGTCCGTAGAAATGCACTTCCTTTCTGATATCTGGGAGCCTTGCGAAGTTTGTGGCGGTAAACGCTACAATCAGGAAACTTTGACCGTGACATTCAAGGGTAAAAACATCGCCGATGTCTTGGACATGAGAGTGGTGGAGGCCTGCGAATTCTTCAAGGACCAGCCGAAGATTTTGCCCAAGCTAGAAGCGTTGCGCGATGTTGGCTTGCCATACGTGAAGTTGGGCCAGCCGGTTACAACCCTCAGCGGCGGCGAAAATCAGCGCCTGAAGTTGGCTGCAGAACTTGCCCGTAAGAACGCCCCTGAAATGGTGTATCTGCTGGATGAGCCTACCACAGGTTTGCATCTTAAGGATATTCAGACCCTCTGGAACCAGTTGCGCAAACTTTCTGCCCGCGGAAACACGGTGATTGTCATCGAACATCATCCGGATATTATCCGTTTGGCCGACTGGAAGGTGGAATTGGGCCCTGTTGGGGGTGGAAAGGGCGGTCATTTGCTGGAAATGGGGTGCAATGATTAAGGTAGATTTATTAAAGCCACGAGAATTTCTCACAATTATATTATCTTTATGTGAAAATTTTGGAATGTTTTAACATTCCCCTGACTAGAATCCAGGAGACGATATGTCATTTACTCGTTTGCTTCCTCTTTTGCTGTTGGTGCCGGCTCTTACCATGGCCGATAGTGACCGTAACTATAAGGTGGCTCCAAACCAGTTTAAACAAGGCGAGACGATGGCTAAGATTGCCGATATGGCGATTGTTGCCGATGGTGCCAACTCCCTTTCTGAAATGCCCAAGGTTCCCCTTCGTGCAAATACGATGTATTTGCGTCATAAGAAGGGACCTAAGGAATACCATTGGTTTTCTGGTCAGTTGGATGAAAAAAATTTCGAAAAACTGCACGCATTTAGCCTTAAGGATAACTACCTGAAGGCTTCCGAAGTTGTGGGAATGCGCTTCTACGCCACTCAGAAGCACAAGGCATTCCAGGATGAATTGGACCTGTACTTTGACAAGGAGTATATCTATTCTCCTCGTGTGCCGAAGCTGTTCTTTATGAAGAATGGACGCTGGCAGGTTCTGCAGGAAACTGATCGCCCGGGTATAATTTCTATTGAACAGTCTGTTCCTGATATGGAGGTTTCCTCTATTACGCTGAAGATGAGGAACGTTCCGTCCAAGATTTTCCCTGTAAAGCCGGGAATGTACGCTTTCACGTTCTCCGCTCCGGGTTACCTGCCTTATGTGGATGCTGTTTATGTTCCCGGTGGCGATGTGGTTAATCTTAAACCGCAGATGCCGGTTCTTGCTAACGAATCCAAGGTCAAGGCGAAGACCTCGGTGACGATGGACGCGGTTACGGAAGCAGAAGGCCTTGAAGCCATAGAAAACCTTTACGATAAGTTCACCGCCGAAATTCAAAAGACCGTAGCTTTGGTTGATACAAATGACTTCGCCAAGAATTACCCTGAAATTAAGAAACCGCTTTCTCTGAGTGCCGCTAGCGATGATGACGCTTACGAACAGTACAGCACCATGTTCAAGATCAAGCGTAACGAGGCCAAGGATCTTTGGCGTAGTAGCAAGCTTGGCTCTGCAGGCGAAGTTAACAAGGTTCTTCGTAAGAGATTGGATAGCCTTCAGATTTTGCCCCTGGCAGGCACCATGGTTCCGACAAAGTTTGAACTTGCTGACGGAAAAATTCGTTTGACTCTTGGCAATGACAAGGAGCGCTTTGATGTTTCCTGGTCAGGCAATGCCGAAGGTATTTCTGCTGATGAACTCTATGCTCAAATGAATTCCGCTTCTAGCGTAAAGGTCCATATCGTTCTTGCCAATAACAAGCCCGTGTGGATTTTCAGCGAAGGCAACTTGATGGGTCGTCATCACTATCGCTATGAATCCTTGGAACTTTTAGTTGACGACAAAAAGTATGTTTGCCACGGCGGCTTTGAACTTCCGGGTTACATCTTTGATCAGGCCGAAGTTCAGGAATGGCTGAACCGTCCGGTAGAAGAAGAGGCTCGTGAACTTGAGGAAACAGTAGAAACTCCCAAGGCTGTGGCAAAGGATGAGGATGACATGGGTGTGGATGTAAACATGAAGGTTCCGCGTGTCATTCGTGATCGCATCTTCGGTACTGTAGCCTTGATAGATTCTGGTTCCTTCCGCTACTATAACCATGTGGTTGCGATGTCTCCTTTTGCAATCCACACGACAGAAGTGACTCAGCAGTTTTTCAAGGAAACTATGGATCGCCTGGATTCTACTAAACGCTTTGAAGATAAGTCCACCTACAAGGATGCTCGCAAGCCGGTCCATAACATCAATTGGGATAATGCCCGGGCTTTCTGCAAGGCTTTGGGCGGTGACCTGCCGACTGAAGCCCAATGGGAATTTGCAGGCCGAGCCGACAATAACGAAGGTGCGCTCTGGAATTTGGATGATGTTCCCGACGCAAATAACTACGCAATCTTCCGCGATAACTCTTACAAGTATGGTAAGAAGAATCCCGCTTATGGCCCGCAGCCGGTGAGCTCCAAAAAGTCCAATGCCTGGGGTATTTACGATATGTCCGGTAACGTAGCCGAATGGACTCGCGACAAGTATTTCATGTTCTCCTTCTATGTAGAATCCTCTAATCCTACTGGTTCTATGATGGGCTCTCACCGTGTGTATAAGGGTGGCTCCTGGAAGGACAAGGAAAAGTACTTGAATTTGACCGAACGTGATGACGAAGATCCGCGCTACTGGTCCGAAAGCATCGGCTTCCGCTGTGTATTTCCTCGCGATCTCTTTGAAGGAAAGAAATAATGAGTGAAGTTAAGGGTACTAAGGTTGGGGAGAAGAACGGTAGGGAACTGCGGTTCTTTAAGAAAATTACCGCCATACCTTACCTGCTAGTCATTCTTGCATTGCTGATGCCGTTGGCCAATGTTTCCTGCAACGATGATAAGGTCATTGCAGAACCCAACGTATACGAACTTGCCTCGGGCCTTGACTTGGAAACCTCCCTGCAGGAACCTGCTCTAGGCATCCTGAAAAAGATGCAGACGGGCAATCCCACTGCCATGGAAAAGTTCCGCGAGACTATGCCGAATTTCCCGAAGATGGAACCGATGCCTTTCTTGTACGCCATCGTAATTGGAACCGTGCTGGCTGCTATCTTCGCCTGGTTTACTCCTCTAGGTTCCATAACCTTGGGAATGCTTACCATGGTTGCCATGTGGGCATTCCTGGCGCAGCTGGGTCAAATCAATTCGGCCATGGGAATTCCCTTGCTTAAGGTGGAGCCTGGTATAGGCATTCACGCGGCATCGGCGTTGATTCTCATAGGAACGGCCATGAACTTGGCGAGCATCATAAGGCCTATCGTCGTAGAAATCAAGGAACGAAGAGCGAATAAAAAAAGAGGCAAATAAAAAAAGAGGCTGAAAGCCTCTTTTTTAGTGAACAGTTTTCACTCGTCTCTCTTCACTTTTTACCGTTTTACACGTTGAAGCGGAACAGCATGATGTCGCCGTCCTGCACCACGTATTCCTTACCTTCGGTACGAAGAACGCCGGCTTCCTTGGCGGCGTTCCAGCTGCCGTACTTTACAAAGTCGTCGTAAGCCAGAGTTTCCGCGCGGATGAAGCCGCGTTCGAAGTCGGAGTGGATAACGCCTGCGCACTGGGGTGCCTTGAAGCCAGCTTCGAAGGTCCATGCGCGACATTCCTTTTCGCCTGCGGTGAGGAAGGTGCGAAGGCCGAGGATCTCGTAGCCCTTGCGAACCACGGCATCCAGGCCGGATTCCTTGAGGCCCAGGTCCTTGAGGAATTCAACCTTGTCGGCGGGTTCCATCTGGGAGAGTTCTTCTTCGATCTTGCCGCTGATCATGATGACTTCGTGACCGTTCTTGGCGGCATATTCCTTAAGCTGGTCTACGTAGGCATTGCCGGTGAGGATGTCGTCTTCCTTGACGTTTGCGCAGTAGAAGAGGGGCTTTGCGGTGAGAAGGGCCAGGTCCTTGATGATCTGGTCCATTTCTTCGCTTTCACCGGCGAGGCTGCGTGCGGCCTTGCCTTCCTGGAAGGCGTCGCGGAGTTTTTCGCAGGCGGCGAGGCGTGCCTTGGCTTCGGCACCACCCATGCGGGCGTTCTTGGTTTCGGTGGCGAGACGCTTTTCTACGCTTTCCAAATCCTTGAGAATCAGTTCGGTCTCGATGATTTCAACGTCGCGGACCGGGTCCACGGAACCGTGAACGTGAACGATGTCGCCATCGTCGAAGCAACGGACCACTTCCATGATGGCCTGGCATTCGCGGATGTGTGTGAGGAACTGGTTGCCGAGACCTTCACCGTTGGCGGCACCCTTTACGAGGCCTGCGATGTCGACGAATTCAGTGACTGCGGGGACGATGGACTTGGGATTGTAAACCTTTACCAGTTCGTCCAGACGGTAGTCGGGAACGTTCACCATGCCTACGTTGGGGTCGATGGTGCAAAAGGGGTAGTTGGCGGCTTCGGCACCTGCGTTGGTGATTGCGTTAAAGATGGTGCTCTTGCCTACGTTCGGGAGGCCCACAATGCCACATTTAAAACCCATGATAATCTCCAAATGGTTTGGCACAAAATGTAATGTGCCGAATTTTTTGCTGAACAAAGATAGTTTAAAACCCTTTGCGAAAAAGGTTGGAAAAACTATTTTTGCCGCGGTTTATTGGTGCTTTTAGGATTCGCATTATGGCTGCTGCAAAAATTGACATGCTGAATGGCTCTATTTGGGACAAGATCCTGAAGTTTGCCATACCGTTAGCTGCCAGCAGCATTTTTCAGCAACTGTTCAACTCCGCGGATGTTGCCGTGGTGGGCAAGTTCGCCGGGGATTCTGCCCTGGCTGCGGTCGGTGCCAACACCTTTATTATCAACCTTATGGTGAACCTTTTCGTTGGCCTTTCTGTAGGTGCCAACGTGGTGGTTGCAAACGCTCTTGGCGAACGCAGCGCCCGTGCAGTTTCTCGTGGCGTTCACACATCTGTTGCGGTGTCCTTTATTTGCGGCATTCTATTAGCTGCAATCGGAATTGTCTTTGCCCGTCCAATCTTGACGGCCATATCAACGCCTGCAGATATTTTAGACGGGGCGGTGCTCTATTTTCGCATCTACTTTGGGGGTATGCCCTTTGTGATGTTGTACAACTTTTGCTCCGCAGTGCTTAGGAGCAAGGGTGATACCAAGCGCCCCTTCTACGTGTTGCTTGTGGCGGGTGCAATCAACCTGGTCTTGAATGTCATATTCGTGGTGGGTCTACACATGGATGTGGATGGGGTCGCCATCGCTACGGTGATTGCCAATGTCATCAGCGCTGTTACCTTGTTGTACTTTTTGATTCACGAAACGGGCCCGTTCAAGTTTGAATTCTGGAAGCTTCGCATAACGCCCCTGATTCTTGGACGCATAGTTCGTATCGGCTTGCCAGCAGGAATACAGGGGGCGGTATTCTCCTTTAGCAATGTGTGCATCCAGTCGGCAATAAACACTCTAGGTTCTACTGCGGTTGCAGCTTCGGCGGTGGCCATGAACCCGGAACTGATCGTGTATTTCTGGCTGGCCTCCTTTGGACACGCCTGCGTTACCTTTGTGGGGCAGTGCTATGGAGCCAGGGATCTGGAGCGCTGCCGGAAAGTGGTGCGCTGGACTTTGCTGCTTTCCGGTGCTTCCACCTTTACGTTGGGTGCCCTGGTGAGCCTGTTCTACCATCCCATTCTTGGAATATTTACCAACGACGAAAATATCATCGCCATGGGCGCCTACCGAGTGTTTATCGTAATTGGCTTGGAGTTTATCAACGTCATGATAGATGTGTGTTCCGGCGCCCTTCGTGGTATGGGCAATTCTGTTGCCCCGGCGCTTATTTGCGTGCTGGGCATTTGCGGCGTTCGCATTACCTGGGTGTTTGCCGTTTTCCCTGCGCATCGTAGCTTCGCGTTCCTTATGGTGTGCTACCCATTGAGTTGGATTCTTACGGGACTGATTTTGTTCTGTGTTTATTTACGCTTTGTAAGAAAAATGCGGATTCAGTGGAATTCCGTTGGTTGATGCTTAAATGGACTTTTGTATATTTCTTTGCGATGAAGTATATTCGAAGGATTTTTTGGCGTAAGGCATTGGCTTATGCCGCTTGTGCTGCAGCATTGTCTGCTTGCGTATATGAGCCTGAACAGTTCGTAGCTGAGGCCGGTGAAGATGCGGGCTCTGCATCCAGTACCGCCTCGGAATGGGGTACCTTGTTTGCCAACAATACGGCAAAGCAAATCTGCAATCCGTCCGTTTCTCAGGATACGGTGAACTATCCCGGCGCCATGCTGTGGCTGAATTTTGGAGGCAAGCTAGAGGTTAATGCAGAGGACTCCTCCTATACGACTTCCAAGGTTGTGCAGCATGACCGTTTGACGGTGACGGATACTTCCAATTCCGTTCGCTGGTTCTTGATGCGCGATACTGCCGCCGGTGAATGTCAATTTCAGGATCCGGAATGGAGTACCCACGCCAATTTTGTCGTAGCGCTCCGTGCTTATGACACCAAGGGCAGCAAGGCTTGCGAAAATTTGGATTATGGCATCTTTGCCGTTCGCATGAGCGATAAGAAAAGGTTCTGGTTCTACGACAAGGACATGAGTGAATTCTCGACGCCTCACCTGTGGGTGGATCCCGTTGCTGCCTTGGATCGCGCATCCGCCGATTCCACCGTCGAAGGGTTCTTCGGAACTAAGAACGTCCGCCTTGTCTATGTGAACAAGAAGGATGAAATCGTGTTCGTTGACCTCGGTGCTGCAAATGGCGATTTAAAAAAGGCTAGGTCCGCGGCGAAGACCTTGAAGAAACCTTCTGGCATCGACGGCTGGATGGTGGATAGCCCGCTGATTTCACCGGATGGAAATTTTGTCGTGTTTAACGCCATCAATTCCTCCAATACGGGCTGGAATTCCTATGTGCAGGAACTTCGCGAGGGGGCTCCCGCCATGCTGATTGAGACGGAAAAGGGGCGCATGTCGTCACCGGTACAGCCTCACTGGTTTGCCTATGGAAATCGCTTGTTTGTGACCTGGGCCGAATTCCCCAGCGGATCCCAGTTCGTAAATAAGAACGACTTGTCAGAAACCTCGGTGCAGGATGGCAGTGCCGGCCGTACCGCCATGCGCGAAATTTCCTTGACTCCGGGCGCTCCAGCCGACATGGCTTTTGAATGGGTTGGTGACGTTCGTGAACTTGCTCCCATTCCCATGATTGGTGGTCGATCCCCTGATGGTCGCTTTATGGCAACGGGTACGAACCTAGGCTTTGTGCTGGAACTTCCGTAATTCTGCGAGGTGTTGAATGAAAAAGATGAATTGCAGAAGCTTTTGCGGAAAGTTCGCAGGGTTGGCCGCGCTGGTGATTGCCGGTGCTGCAGCCCTTATGGCAGGCTTTAATGCCCCGGTTGAAGTTGCTACGCCTTGGGAATCCATTGGTGGCTGCGGTGCAGGTGGTTCCGGTGGCGGTGCCGGTGACGGCATCAAGTGGATTGGCCAGGGTGTATCCGGTGGCTACTTAGAGACCGAGGTCTTTACCAAGTATACGGTGGGGCAGAATTTCTCCGGTGTAACCATGACGCCTCACTTGTCCATCAAGCCTACTTGGTCTACAAAGCTTGGGGTGAGCGTTCCCTGGATGAGTCATCAGGGCGAGGTACAGTATCGCAGCAACCAGATTCCTACGGACCGTTCTACAGGCGGTCTCGGCGATGTTTCCTTTGACTTTAGCAAGACCATCGGCAGTGGAGGTGCAGCTTCGCTGTCTGCCAGTTTGAGCGTACCTACGGGGCAGTACGATATCAAGCGTGGCACCGACGCCTCCGAGGAAATTTTGCCCAGCAGTTTCCAGAAAGGTTCTGGTCTCTACAGTTTGACACTTGGGTGGGATTACAGCCGCGATACGGACAAGGGCATCTGGCTTTACGGCTTGACCTATACTCATCCCTTTGCCATGCACCTGTTCTCGGGCGAAAATGAGTTCAACGATTCTTACTGGGATGGAATCAAACATTCCGGGGATCGTTTCAAGTATCATTTTAAGCCTTATGGCGAAAATGACTTGGGTGCCTATACTCCGCCTAGCGTAGGGGCTTCCGTTGCTTATGGTTATCGCGGTCGTTCTGGTGTAGTGCAGTCCTTTGGAGTGAATTTTTCCGCTCCACTTGGAGTGGCCTGGATTTCCTCTGAAAAGGTGGGAACTTATGATCCCCGCCCTGACCCTGATCATCAGGCGTGGTCCGTGGCCTTTGCCTATGGTATTGAATTCTCGAACTCCGATTTTCCCGTGTTCCTGGCTTTATCTGTGCCTTTGCACGACAAGGCGAATGCGGCTGATCCCAAGGATGAATACGACGAAAGTCCCATGCGTAAGTGGGATGCTCCCGACTGGAGCGATTTCGGTCAGCAGTGGACTATTGCCGTCGGCGTGAAGGGTAGTTTCTTCTAATTTGTAAAAGCTAGCTCATTAGCAATTGTAACCCGTGCGAGAGTGAAGCCCAACGAAAGTTTGTTATCAAGATCCTACGCTCGGGGATGAGTCTTCTTGAAGGCTTCGCGGAGGCGCTCGGCGTTCACGTGGGTGTAAATCTGGGTGGTGGAGATGCTCTCGTGCCCCAGCATTTCCTTGACGCTCATGATTTCGGCTCCGTTCTCCAGTAGGTGGGTGGCGAAACTATGACGCAGCACGTGGGGACTGGCCTTGCCTTCCCAGCCGATTTGGCGGAGGAGATTTTGGATATCGTTTCGCAGAGTGCGCAAACCGAACGGCTTGCCTTCTTCGCTCAAGAATACATACCCTGTAGGTGTCGGTAAATGCCCTGCCTCAATTTGCATCTGCTTAAATTCGCCGATGCGGCTGAGCAGCGCTTCTGTCACCGGGACGATTCGCTCCTTGCTGCCTTTGCCGATTACGCGTACCAGGCGCTCCGCTTCCATTATCTGGTTCCAGTGCAACCCCTGGCACTCCGAGATTCGCAGCCCGGAGCCGTAGATGAGTTCCAACAGCAGCCTTGCCCGCACCTGAGGTAACGTGGGGTTCTCCAGCTCGGGGAACTTTTCCTCGGCTAGATCCTTTTGCCCAAGGAAAGAAACCAGGCGCTTGGGCCGCTTAGGCATGGGAACGTTTCCTGCGGGGTTCACCTGCAGCACCATGGAACGCACCAGGTACTTGCCGAAGCTCTTTAGGGCGGCCAGATGCTCACAGATGCTTGCCGGTGCTTGATTCTGCTTGATTTTAAGGTCCCATACGAAACTTTTTACATTGGTCTCCGAAAAGGCGGACAGGGGGATATCTTCGGATTTGTCACTTTCCCCGGAACTTAGATGGGTCTTGAACTTTTCCAGGGACTTCCCGTAGGTGTCTATGGTGCGCGGAGAAAAACGCCTCTGGGTCTCAAGGTAAGTCAAAAAATGCTGGATTTGTTCTGAAAGGTTCATTTAAGTATATTCTTAAAAGTTCGCCCCTCAAAAATAATCTATCTTGAAAGCCAAGTTATGACACTTGAAAGAAAAAATTTTGCAAAAGGTCCTTCGCGCAGCTCGCTTCCAAGGGGAAATGTGTTTCGTGGACTTTTTTCTGGCATCCGCCAGATTCCTCTGTCGGCCCTCGCCGTTGCATTTTTTTCTTTTGCCGCTTTTTCCCATGCTGCGGATCGCGTTGTCGGGGCCAATGCATCCCTGGATATTGAGCCGGGAGCCCGTTCCGCCGCTCTGGGTTCTGCCACGGCTGCAATCGATGGCGATTATCTCGGCTTGACTTCCAATCCCCAGCAGTTGGCCAACGTGAATTACGCCTGGGCATCCTTCTCCCATACGCAATATTACGAGGATTCCAAGTATGACTTCGCCTCTGCGGTGGTTCCCTTGGGCGAAGGCCAAGGCCTGGGCATAGCCTTTGCACGTTTTGGTGCCGATGACATTCCCTGCATCAAGGACGGCGAACCTCTTCCCGAAGGTTCCAACTACAACACCCTTTCCATTGCAGACTGGATGTTCTCGGTGTCCTTTGGTAAAAAACTTTTTGGTCGTCTGGACCTGGGAGCCTCCTTTCATACCTTATACCGTGACATGGACCAGTCCGGCTTTGGTTTCCGTGGAGATTTGGGGGCTCGTTACCGTGTAGTGGACCAGTTCTACGTATCGGGGCTCTTGAAGGGTTGGACATCTTCGGCGGTGACGTGGGACTCAGGGGAATTTGAATATACCTCTCCCGAGCTTTACTTGGCCGCAAGCTACTCCCGGCCAGTGCCTTACCTGTACGGCAAGCTGGGCGTGTACTGGCAGAGCGCTGGGGTATTCCACCAGGAAAACCGCGAACTGGATTTCGAAGACGATGCCGACGGTGGACGTGTATGGGAAAGTCCCCTGGACTGGCTTTCTGGCGGTCGGGGCGGTTTGGAGTTTGCTTTCGATTTCGGCCTTACCCTTCGAGCGGGTCTTAGCAGCTTTACCTCGTTCCAGAGTGTCACTGCCGGTGCTGGGCTTGTAATCGCCAAGTTCCTCAAGGTGGACTACGCCTTTGAATCTCACCCTGTGCTTTCTCCGGTGCATCGCGTCAGTATCAGCGTGAGCCCCTACCTGTTTGCCAAGAAGCCTCGCCCGGGCACCCCCGAAGCGGCTGAGGGTTCTCGTAAGCCAGCCCTCTTGACCGAGGAAACCGAAGAGGATCTGTACGAGGAGTCCCGAGAGGAAATCCCCGAGGAAATTCGTGAGGCCTCTGCAGAGGAGGCTCCCCGGAGCGACAGTGGATCTGAAGAGGTTCAGGCTTCTGGTGTTCCTCACGAGGAGCGCCCCGTCGAAACGGTTTCCAAACAGCCCCAGGGCGTTGTAGTGGAAACGGACGACGAAATTCTGGAGTAGTCGCCGTTAAGCGTCCTTTTTTTGTGATTTTTTTCACACTCGGCTAATTTTTAGGCTATATTTTCAACATGCCTCAGTTGAAGAATTATCGCGAAGTTGGAATTTTTGACTTGCTGTCCGCCCCCTTGAATCCCATCGGGGCCTTTGATGCTGAACAGTTCAAAAAGGAAGTTCGCGAACTCTTGAACGAAAAGCAGGAGGAACTGTTCCTGGCCGTGGACTTGATGGGGCTGGACTTTGTGTACAGCGATGCCTACAATGCCTTTATCCAGTTCCAGCAGGAAATGGCTGGTCGCGGAGGCATGTTTGCCGTTCTCACAAACAATCGGACCATTGTGGATGGCCTTAAGAAGGCCGGCTTGGATAAGTCCATCAGGGTTTTCTCCCAGGAAACCGATATGATGTCCTTCTCGCTGCACGCTCAGGTTCCTCAACAGCCGGCGTCGGTTGATGATACACCGGTGGTCGAGGTGCGAAAGACCGTTGCCTCCCAGAATATGAAGTCCGAAATCAAGGCTGTTGTTTCGGAACGTCGCACAGGGTCTCACCGACGCTTCACCAAGAGCTTCAACGCCATCGTAAAGGATGACGACAAGGCCCCGCAGACTAAGGGACTGGATGTTCCCTTCGACGATGAACCGTCTTCTGCCCGAACGGTGATTATCATATTGCTTCTTTTTATTGCAGCCGCCGGTGGTGTGCTGGCTTTCTTTGGGCTGTAGTTTCCGATGGCCGTTGATTTTCAAGAATACAAGGGCAAGCGGAAAAAGATCAATACTCAACATAAGTTTCCGTTGCTTAGACTTTTATTTGTGGCCTTGGCCGCTTTTTTTGCGTATTGGTCTGGTTTAGTTCAAATTATCGCAAACGCGTTGCCGTTGCCAGGCAACGAGGAACCGGTCGTAGAGGACAACTGGGAAAATAGCTGCCGAGTATATGGGGGAACGCCATTTGCCCTGGAAAATAACTTGGGACAGTGTTCCTGGGTGCTGAATGATTCTGTGCATGTGCAGAATTTGCCTAACGCTTTTCTCAGGTATGTTGCGTCTCTGCGCAGGTCCGGGGCTTCCAAGTTGCACTGGGTTGCTCCCCAGGAAAATTTCTCGGAAGCGAAGTTCGTTCTGCATGAAGATGATGCCTCCTACATGTACCTGCGCATGGTGAATAAGGATTCCAGCTTCGTGTGGATTTCCAAGAAGACCGGTTGCCGTTTTCCTGGTATCTGCCCTCAGCAGCCCATGGAATGGTCCGCCTTGTCCATATCGGATGATTTCGACTTTGAAGGACAGGAATCCCTTTTGACCATGGATGTGTTTCGCGGCATAGGGGAGGCTCCCATTCACCCGATTCTGCCTGGTATCGTCATCTCCACGGGTAAGGATACCCTGGGCTATTTTGTCGAGGTGGATCATGGTTTCAATGTCACAAGCAAGACTTCTGGCATGGGATCCCTGAACGAGAATATCGCCATTGGAGATTCCGTAAAGCAGAATTCTTCCATAGGCAAGCTGTCTCCACAAGATAGCTCATCGTTTTTCTTGTCGGTGCGCCAAAATGGACTGTTCGTCCGCTGGAACGACTTTTATGCTACGGCCCATCCTGTTGGCGCAAAAACGGTTGAATCCTTTGAAAAGTCCCTGGGCTTTTAATACCTTTGTCCTATGATTCGCAAACAAGCAAAGATGCCCTGCCTGGTTATGCTATGTGTAGCATGGCTCTTGTGCTTTTTTGCCGGATGTGAGAATGATACCGATGGTCCCCTTAAGGTTTCGGGCAGCGACTACGAGTTTGATGGAGAAGGGTTTTTCCTTGGGGCATCACTGGATTCGGGAAGGCGAATCCACTTGGTCGGCGACACGCTGTACGTGACGCTTCGTAATGTATGGACTTTTTCCAATTGCGCATTGGAATCCATAAGGTTGAATTACCAGAAAAGTGATTCGGTACTTTGGATTGCCCCGGAAATTAGAATCCATGGAACCGAGGAGGATTGCGCCTCGCCATTCTACCGTCCCGATACCACTTTGAAGGTCCTTTTTACAGAAGCCGCCCTTGAAGGCTTGGGCGTTGCGAAAATTAGGAACAATGCAGATTCAGTTCTTGATTCTATTACGTTGCGACGTGGATCTTTTAAGCAGGATACCTTCTTCGTGTATATGGATTCTTCCTTTGCCGATCCTCACAACTATCCGTTGCGAACAAAGGAAAAGAAAAAATCGAAGAATGTTCCGACGATTCTGCGGGTTTTGGATTCCATTACGCCTCGCGTTTTCTATTGGCGGACTATGAAGTCTACCTGCACCCATCGAGTGGACATGTGCAACGATGTGGTGGCCGATACCCTTTATCCGACCAGCTGGCGCTTTGGTGACACCAACCTGGTGCCGGTGCATTTCGTGTGTGCCGATTCTGATTCGGTATACTGTATCAACTCCAAGTGGGAAAACGACTCCGCTTCTTTAGGCAAGTTGCAGGAACGCCCCGATACCATCTGGCATTACAGTTCCTACTACGCAGAGAAAATTCCGAAGTGCTCTTCTTACAATTCCTTTGCCACGGCGATGTACAACGTGGGTCAGCGGGTTCGCTTTATAAGGCAGATGATGGTTCCTGACGATAGCGAGACTTTCTGCGGGCCTGCCAGCAGGGACGATTGGATGGTGTATAATTTGTCTGACGGAAAGATGGTGCTGGATACGGGAAATGTGAAAATCCTGGATTCTCTCTACGAAACTTGGAAAAGCGCCGATGTGGCACCGGACACAGTGATTGTTGAAAAATAGAGGCCTCTATGATCGAGTATTCCTTTGCAGCTGAAATTGCCGAAGCCGACAAGAATGTTGTTCTGAATTCGAGAATTTATGCGGAATGGCTGGAGGCTTCGCAGAAGAAGTTTACGGTGACCAAGGTTCATTTTGCCTCGGTGGATTTTTTACGCAAGGATCGGCAGCCTCTGTTTATTAAGCTGGAAGCCACGGCGGCGTTGCCCGATGGCCGACCGGTCCATGGCATCGTTCTTGTCAGGGGCAATGCCGTAGGTGTTCTCGTGGTACTTCGCTGCGAGGGAAAACCGTATCTTTTGCTGGTTCGTCAGCCCCGTTTTGCCATTTCGGAACAGGCTTCGCTGGAAATCCCAGCGGGAATTCTGGATTGGACCGGCGACTACCGTAAGGTGGCTCTTTCGGAATTGGAAGAAGAGGCGCAGATTGTGGCGGAGGATTCCGAGCTTATCGACCTGATGGACTTTTGGTACAAGGGAGAAAGCGAGGGCTTTGCCGCCAGCTGCGGTCTGCTGGATGAACGCATCCGCCTATATGCCATTGAACGTGAAGTTACAAAGGAACAGCTGAAGGCCATGGATGGCAGGGATCAGCAGTACACCGAGGAAATCGAATGGATTAGGACCGAGGTCCTGCCATACGAAGAAGCCGCCCACAAGTTCGTGGACGGCAAGAATCTCATCGCCTTGTTTTTGTACGAGCGCTGGCTCAGGGCGCAGGGGCGAACCCTCTAAGGCAGAACGCCTTATCCGAAGAAAATATTGTTCACCGTAAGGCCAACAAAGAAAATGGCGAGGTAACCATACCAAAGTCCTGTCAGGACGTAATTCAAGCCTCGCTTGTAAGCCTTGGGCTCGTTCTTGTTCTTTTCGCGGATGGCGATAATGTTCTTGCGCAGGAAGAATGCGCAGGCTCCAAGTCCGATAATTGTTGCAAGAATAAGTAGTACGTATGCCATATCAGCCTACAAGATAGTTATTTATGTGGGAAAAAGCCCTGATATAGAGCTATATAGGCCTATATTTTAATTAAGCCTGTTGCAGACGGCAACTTTTTTTTCTCTATTTGTAATCGGTTTTAGACTGTCCGTGGAAGATGCCCCGCCTTGAACCTTGTTGTTTCGGCTAGTTATCCTCCATTAGCGGACGGCTATTTTAATATAAGAGGTCTATTTGGCTAATCAGAAGTTGGATTCGCTCATCGCCGAAGCTTGCGCGGCTGCAGGCGTTACACTGGTGGAACAGGACATGTTCCGCGCAGGCAAGCGTAAGACGCTGCGCCTTTACATCGACAAGCCCGAAGGGGTGTCCATTGATGATTGCACCAATGTGAGCCATTTCCTGTCTGATGCCTTGGACCTTGATCCTGAAATTATTGAAGGCGCCTATACTCTGGAGGTTTCCTCTCCGGGCTTGGACCGCCCCTTGAAGTCGGACGCGGATTTCATCAGAAATAAGGGCCGCTTTATTCGCGTAACCCGCCCTGCTGGCAAGCCTGTGGTGGGTAAGCTGATCGATGTGGACGAAAAGAATTTAACCCTGGCACTTAAGGGGAAGAAAGAGGAAGAAGTTATTCCCCGCGACGAAGTGCTGGTGGCAAAAGTGGATGTACAAATCTAATAGGAAGGTCATGTTATGAAGAATGAACCGAAAGAAAACTTGCTTGACGTGCTTAAGACCGTTGTTGAAGCCAAGGATATGGATGATTCCCAGGTCATCAACGCTCTTAAGGAAGCTTTGATTACTGCGGCTCGCAAGTACCTGCACATCGAAAAGAAGATCGAAGTCGATTTCGATACCGATACAAACGAAGTCCATGTGTTCCTCCGCGTGGCCGTTGTAGATGACTATCCCGACTACGATCCCGACATGACCGCCGACGAAGTGGAAGAACTGGACAAGGGGTACATGCTGGTTGAAGAAGCTCGTGACTTCAACGAAGATGCACAGCCCGGTGACTTCCTGGAAATGGAAATTCCTATTGCCGCCTTTGGCCGCCAGGCCATTCAAACTGCAAAGCAGCTTTTGAATCAGCAGATTCGCGATGCCGAACGTCAGAAGATTATGGACACTTACCGTAGCCGCATCGGTTCTATGGTGAACGGCGAAGTGATCCGTTTGGAACAAAGTAATATCATCGTCCGCCTTGGCAAGCAGACCGAGGCCATGATCCCTTACCGCGAACAGATCAAGCGCGAACGTTGGGCTCAGGGCAATTCTATCAAGGCTGTGATTGCCCGCGTCGAGGAATCTTCCAAGAACGGCGCCCAGGTTATCCTGTCTCGTGCCAATGGTGACTTCCTCAAGGAACTCTTCCGCCAGGAAGTTCCGGAAATCTACGAGAATACCGTTGAGATCAAGGGCGTTGCTCGTGAACCCGGCTTCCGCGCAAAAATCGCCGTTTACTCCCGCGACGAAAAGATTGACCCCGTTGGCGCATGCGTTGGCATGAAGGGCGCCCGCGTTCAGACTATCGTTCGCGAACTGGGTAACGAACGTATCGACATCGTTCAGTGGAATCCTGATCAGGATGTGTTTATCCAGCGCGCTCTGGCTCCGGCAAACGTGGTGAAGTTGATCCACGTGCCCGAAACCCGCCGTACCGTAGTAATCATCAGCGATGAAAACCTCGCTTTGGCCATCGGTAAGAACGGTCAGAACGTGAAGCTCGCCGCCGAACTGGTGCAGCGTAATCTCGATGTCTTTGGCGAAAAGGAATGGTCCGAAAAGGATGACGAAACCAAGGCGAAGATTACCTCTCCCTCTAGCGCTGATTTGAACCACGCTAACGGTCGCAAGGCTAGCCGCTAACCTGAGGCTTTACTAGGCCCACACAAGGGGTGTGGGTCTTGAATGGTTAGAAATAAGGAACATTGGAATAGGCTAATTCATGGTAAATGAAAATCAAATAAAACCTACAGATTGGGCTGAATCTCATGGCGTCAAGGTGGACGTCGTGATGAAACTGCTTCGCGACGCGGGTGTTGCTGTCCGTACTCATATGTCCAAGGTGGATGCTAAGGACTATGAAAAGATTGAAGCTGCTGCCGAGGCCGAGAGGCAGAAGGCAGAAGCCCGTAACAAGAATTTGAAGAAGAACACTTCTTCCGATGCTCCTAGCGCAACAACTAGCAAGGCTAAGACCGGTCCCACCATTGGTGGTCGTACGCTTAAGGCTACCTTGATCAAGGGTGCTAATCCCGCGGCCAAGGTTAAGGCGACCGTAAAGCCCGCTCCGGCAGCTCCCAAGGCTGAGCCTGCCCCGGTTGCAGCCCCAAAGGTTGAAGAGAAACCTGCAGCTGAGGTAAAGCCCGTTGAAGTTCCGAAGGTTGCAACACCTGCCGCGTCGGTGGATGAAAAGCCGGTAGCAAAGGTCGATGCTCCTGCTGCTAAGCCTGCCGCACCCGTTGAGGCAAAGCCAACAGAAGTCCCTGCAGCATCCGGGGTGGACGTTGCCCCTGTCGCTCAGAAGGTCGAGGTTAAGCCTGCGGCAAAGCCCGCTGTGGAACCGAAGCCCGCTGCTCCTGCTGCCCCCAAGGCAGAAGCTGCTCCGGCCAATGTTTCTAATGTCGAACTGAAGCAGCCTCCCATGAAGGCTCAGGTCTTTAAGCCCGATGCAGCAATTCTTGCTCGTATCGAAAAGTCTCGCCAGATGGCTCAGCAGAACCGTGGCGGACATCGTGGCCCAGGCGGTCCCCGTGGCAACGGTGGCAACCAGCAGGGTTATACGGGTACCTTTGGCCGCCTGAACAACGGTCAGGATAACCGCAATGGCGGCAACCGCCGTCCGGGCCAGGGTGGCCCCGGTGGTGATCGCAACAACAATGGCGGTCGCACCTTTACCGGTCGCACCAGCGGCTTTACCGGCTCCTCTATGCAGGACGCCTTCAATGCCAGCAATAATGCTGCTCAGGGCGGCTTTGGCGGCGGACAGGGCCAGAATGGCAAGGGCGGCAAGGGTGGCCAGCAGAATGGTCGCCACGGTCAGAACGACAAGAACCGTCGTGGCAATGGCAAGGACCGTCAGGAACAGCAGAGGGAGCAGCAGCAGGAAGCCGTTCGTCAGAACGTCTCCCGTGTGATGGCCGGCCTCTCCAAGAAGCCCGTCAAGAAGGTATACCGTAAGGAAAAGAACGAAGGTGACGCCGGTGACGAAAAGAAGATTTTGAAGACCTCCGACTTCATCACCGTAGGTGAACTCGCTGGCCTTATGGAACAGATGCCCGCCCGTGTCATTGCAAAGTGCATGGAGATGGGCATGATGGTGACCATCAACGCTCGCCTCGACTTTGAAACCATCCAGCTTTTGGCTGATGAATTCGGCTTTGAAGCCCAGCTCATGGAAGAATACGAAGAAGAAGTTCTCGGTGTCGAAGAAGAAACCGAAGAAAATCTCCAGCCCCGTCATCCGGTGGTTACCGTCATGGGTCACGTTGACCACGGTAAGACCTCCTTGCTGGACTGGATCCGTAAGACTCATGTGGTTGCAGGCGAAAGCGGTGGCATTACCCAGCACATCGGTGCATACGAAGTTACCACCAGCCAGGGTAAGGTTACCTTCCTGGATACCCCGGGTCACGAAGCATTCTCCGCAATGCGTGCTCGCGGTTCTCAGGTGACCGACGTTATCGTGCTGGTTGTGGCAGCCGACTCCATGGTCATGCCCCAGACCGTTGAATCCATCGAACTTGCCAAGCGCGAAAAGGTTCCGATGGTTGTGGCCATTACAAAGATTGACCTTCCCACTGCAAACCCGGACAAGATCCGTGCCCAGCTCGCCGAACGCGGCGTAGAAGTGGAACAGTGGGGTGGTTCTACCAGCTGTATCGAAGTTTCTGCCCGTACCGGTCAGGGTATGGACCAGTTGCTGGAAACCCTTGCTCTCGAAGCCGAAGTTCTTGAACTCAAGGCCAACCCTGATGCACATGCCCGTGGCGCCGTCGTTGAATCCAAGCTCGACGTGGGTAAGGGTTCCATGGCTACCATCCTGGTGCAGAACGGTACCCTCCATGTGGGCGATCCGTTCGTCTGCGGTATCTACGCAGGTCGTGTCCGTGCCATGTTCAACGAACGCGGTGAACAGCTTAAGGCTGCTCCTCCTTCTGCTCCTTGCCAGGTGCTCGGTTTCGATGGTACTCCCCAGGCCGGTGACGACCTTATCGTGGTGGAAGACGAAAAGTCCGCACGTGAAATTGCTTCCAAGCGCCGCATGGCCGCTCGTGAACGCGACCTCCGCGCTCGTAAGACCGTCTCCCTGGAAAACACCTTCAACGAAAAGAAGGATGGCAAGCTCTCCGAACTCAACCTTATCGTCAAGGCCGATGTGGGTGGTTCTGCAGAAGCTTTGGCCGCTTCTCTCGAAAAGCTTACCAACAAGGAAGTTCGCGTCAACATCATCCGCAAGGGTGTGGGTACCATTACGGAATCCGATATCCTGCTGGCAACTACTGCACAGGCAATCATCGTTTCCTTCCACTTGATGCCGTCTCTCGCTGTTCGCGAAATGGCCCAGAAGGAAGGCATCGAAATCCGCAACTACCGCGTGATTTACGACTGCATCGAAGACATCACCAACGCCGTGGAAGGCCTCTTGAAGCCCACTCTGCGCGAAGAACTCAGCGGCGAAGCCGAAATTCGCCAGGTGTTCAAGGTACCCAAGGTTGGTCTCATCGCCGGCTGTATGGT